>NZ_JAXOVV010000003.1:0-230191 GCF_036663415.1 Salinicola sp. 4072
TGGTGGCCAGTCGGTCGGCCATCAGCTTGACCAGCAGCATCAGCACGTCGATGGCAGCACGCAAGGAAGGCGAGACCGTGTGGTCTTCCTTGAGCTGCTGCCGGACCCGTTCCAGGGCCTCGTCGACATCGCCTCTGCGGCCGTCGTCAATCTGGCAGCCGGTTCGCTCGCCATGGCGCAGGACGGGCCCATCACCATTGGCGTCCAGGTACCGACCACTGGCTCCGAAGCCACCTACGGCAAGGACATGTACAACGCCATGATGCTGGCCGCCGACGAGATCAACGCCGACGGTGGGCTGCTGAATGGACGCCAGATCGAACTGGTCACCGGAGACACGGCCTGCGACCCGCAGCAGTCGGTCAACGCCGCCAGTCGTCTGGCCTCGCAGGAGGTCGTCGGTGTGGTGGGCGGCTACTGTTCCGGTGCGACCCAGCCGACGCTCAAGACCTACGGTGATGCCAACATCCCGTTCGTGATCGTGGCAGCCAACTCAACCCAACTGATCCCGGCCAACCCCGGCAACGCGGTAATGATCAACTCCACTGGTGACGACCAGGCCAAGACCGCGCTCGAGTTCTTCGAAGGCAAGGACATCGAGAAACTGGCGATCGTCAATCAGGGGGATGCCTATTCCCAGGATCTGGCCAATCTGACCCGGGACGCCTGGACCGGTGCCGGTCACACCGTCTCGGCCTTCGAATACGTCAACAAGGGGGAGCAGGACTTCTCCGCGCTGGTCAACAAGATCCGTGGCTCCGGTGCCGAAGCGGTTTTCTGGACAGCCTACTACGCCGATGGCGGTCTGCTGATTCGTCAGCTGCGTCAGCGTGGCTTCCAGGGCACCATCGCCGTGGGTGACGGATCCAACTCACCGGAACTGTTCAATATCGCCGGTCAGGCTGCCGAGGGCGTATTCGCATTCTCCAACCCGACAGCCGACTTCCTGCCGGCCGCCAAGCAGTTCACCAGCGATTACCAGTCCCGGTTCGGCAATGCGCCGGGGCCGTATGCGCCGCTCGCCTATGATGGCATGCAGCTGATGGCCTGGGCGATCGACAAGGCCGGCTCCACCGATGGCGACGCCATCATCAAGGCGCTGAACAGCGCCGACGGGCAGGAGTGGCTGGCCGGTCCGATCTCCTTCACGCCTCAGCACACGCTGGCACGCAGCAACTTCGTGGTGCTCGAGGGCCAGGGCGGCAAGTGGACTCGCTACGAGGAATGACGACTCGCTCTTCGGTTCGAGCCTCGGCTCGGACCGAAGGTGCCGTCACGCGTCGCGGGGCGTGAAACCCGCGACGCGCTCGCTCTCCTCATCCGCTTTCCGCTGCCCAGAGACATACGCCCATGACCTGGTACGATTCTTTTCTGCAGCAGCTCGTCGACGGGCTGGTGCTGGGCTCTTTCTATGCCCTGGTGGCGCTCGGTTACACCATGGTGTTCGGGGTCATCAAACTGCTCAACTTCGCCCATGGCGATCTCTACATGACGGGCGCCTTCGCAGGCTTCGGTGGCCTCTCCCTGGTTTCCGGATTCCTCGGCGCCGGCTGGCTTGGCATCTTCGTTGCGATGCTGCTGGCCATGCTCGCCGTCGGCTGCCTGGGGGTGGTGATCGAACGGGTGGCGTACCACCCGATGCTCGGCGCGCCTCGGCTGTCTATCCTGATCACGGCGCTGGCGGTATCGCTGGTGCTGCAGAACGCAGCGCTGGCGCTGACCGGCGGCCAGTACACCGCGTTTCGCACCGATCTCGGGTTCGGCGGCTTCAATCTCGGTAATCTCTTTCTCTCCCACAACCAGATCGTGCTGGTGGCGACCGCAGCGGTATTGATGATCGCGCTCGAGCTGTTCGTCTCCAGGACGCTTTACGGCCGAGCCATGCGGGCGGTCTCCATCGACAAGGACATGTGCCGGATGATGGGGATCAACGTCTCCGCCGTCATCGCGGTGACCTTCTTCATCGGCTCGGGGCTGGCGGCAGCCGCAGGCACCATGGCCGGCGCCTATTACGGCAGCATCTGGTACTTCATGGGCTTTCTGATCGGGCTCAAGGCATTCACAGCCGCGGTGATCGGCGGGATCGGCAGCATCACCGGCGCCATGCTGGGCGGTCTGATCCTGGGGTTGCTGGAGTCCTTCGGAACGCACATTCCGTTCATCGGCAGCGAGTGGAAGGACGTCTTCACCTTCTCGATCCTGATTCTGGTGCTGGTGTTCAAACCCACCGGCCTGCTGGGCAAATCCGAAGTGGAGAGGATGTGACATGGACAGACATTCGCCCCCCACGAGGCCCGATACCCACGAGCCTAGGCCACGCAATCCGCTCCAGCGTCTTTACGCGGCGTTCGAATCGCCAGGCCGGAGACGAGCGCTTCATCTCGCCATCATTGCGATCCTGATCATCACACCCTGGATCTCGAGTCAGTACACCACGGTGATCCTGACCAACGCGCTGCTCTACGTGGTGCTGTGCCTGGGGCTCAATATCGTGGTCGGCTACGCCGGTCTGCTCGATCTCGGCTACGCCGCCTTCTTCGCCGTCGGTGCCTATACCATCGGCATTCTGACGCAGCAGTTCGGCGTCAATTTCTGGGCGGCGATCCCCTTCGCGCTGATGGCGGCGGCGCTGGCCGGCGTCATCATCGGCGGGCCGACGTTACGCCTGCGCAGCGACTATCTCGCGATCGTGACGCTGGGTTTCGGCGAAATCGTGCGCTTCACCGCACGAAACCTCGAAATCACCGGTGGCGCCAGCGGCCTCTCGCATATCCCGGAACCGTCACTGTTCGGTTGGCACATCGATAGCTCGATCGACTTCTACTACGTCTTCGTGGTGTTGGCGGTGCTGGCCTATATTGCCAGCCAGCGGCTGTTCGATTCGCGTCTCGGCAGGGCCTGGCTCTATGTCCGCCATGATGAAGATGCCGCCGAAGCGATGGGGATCAACCGGGTCGCAACCAAGCTGGCGGCGTACGTGATCGGCGCCATCTTCGGGGCGATCGGCGGCATCTTCTTCTCGGTAAATCTGGGCGCCATCTCGCCGGAAAGCTTCAGCTTCCAGCAGTCCGTGCTGATTCTGCTGGCCGTTGTGCTGGGCGGCATGGGCAAGATACCCGGCGTCATTCTGGGCGCGTTCATCGTGGTGCTAGGCCCCGAGTTGCTGCGCGACTTCGGCACCTTGCGACTGCTGATATTCGCCGTGCTGCTGCTGCTGATCATGCTGTTTCGGCCGAGTGGTATCTGGCCCGAGAAACGATCCTAGGGGGAAGCGATGCTGCTGCAACTGAAACAGGTGTCGCTGAGCTTTGCCGGCAACACCGTCCTGCACGACGTCGATTTCGGCGTTGAACCGGGACGCATTCATAGCCTGATCGGCCCCAACGGGGCCGGCAAGACATCGATGTTCAACGTGATTACCGGGTTCTATCGCCCCCAGCAGGGGGAGATCACTCTCGATGGCGAGTCCATCGTCAAGCGCAAGCCGCACGCTGTGACGCGTCTGGGCATCGCTCGGACCTTCCAGAACGTCCGGCTGTTCCGGGAAATGTCGGTGCTGGAGAACGTCATGGCCGGCCAGCACTGCCGGACGCGATCGGGTGCCCTCGCCGCCGTCCTTCGGCTACCGAGTCAGCGCGCCGAAGAGCGCCAAATTCTCGAAACCAGCCTCGAGTGCCTCGATTTCGTCGGCCTGCTGGGGCATCAGGACCGGCTGGCCACCAACCTTGCCTACGGTCATCAGCGGCGTGTCGAAATCGCCCGCGCATTGGCGACCCAGCCCAAGCTGTTGCTGCTCGATGAACCGGCCGCAGGTCTCAACAGCGGCGAGAAGCAGGCGCTGATCGAGTTGATCCGGCGTATCCGTGACGAGCGCGGCGTCGCCGTGCTGTTGATCGAGCATGACATGAGCCTGGTGATGAACGTCTCCGAGCGTATCAGCGTGCTCGACCACGGCAGTCTGATCACCGAAGGCGACCCGCACACCGTGCAGAACGATCCCAAGGTGATCGAGGCCTATCTCGGCCAGGACGATGAGGAGCTGGCACTGTGACGGAAACCCTCAATCAAACCGATAACGATAGGTCGGAAAGCGTCACGCGGCCTGGCAAGGTACGGCTGAGCATCCGCGATGTCGAAGCCTTCTACGGCCAGATCCAGGCGTTGCGTGGGGTATCGCTGGATGTCCATGAAGGGGAAATCGTGACCCTGCTGGGCAGCAACGGGGCCGGCAAGTCGACCACGCTCAAGACCATATCTGGACTGGTGCGGGCCCGGCGCGGCGATGTCCATCTGGAAGGGGAATCGATCGCCACGCTGGCCGCTCACGAGATCGCCCGTCGCGGCGTGGTTCACGTGCCGGAAGGCCGGCGTATCCTGCGCGGGCTGACGGTCAAGGAGAACCTGGAACTGGGTGCCTTCACGGTCAAGGACAACGCGCTGCGGCGACAACGGCTCGAGGAAGTCTATGAGCTGTTCCCGATCCTGCACGAGCGTCGCCATCAGGACGGTTCGCTGCTCTCCGGCGGTCAGCAGCAGATGCTGGCGATGGGGCGTGCCCTGATGCACGGCCCCAGCGTGATGCTGCTCGACGAACCCTCCATGGGGCTGGCGCCGAAGCTCGTTACCGACATCATGCGCATCATCAAGCGCCTGAACGAAGCGGGTACCACCATTCTGCTGGTCGAGCAGAACGCACGGCTCGCGCTGCGGCTGGCGCATTACGCCTACGTGATCGAGAACGGCGAGATTCGCATGCAGGGCGAGGCGGCCAGGCTGCGTGAAGACGAATCGATCGTGAAGGCCTACTTGGGTGTGGGTGAATGACAGGGCGTCGGTGAATGACTCGGTAAATAACGAAGTATCGGAGAATCGTATGCAGACCACTCGCGTGATCCATAGTGTCAGTTGTCATGCCGAGGGAGAAGTGGGGGATGTCATCGTCGGCGGCGTGGCGCCGCCACCCGGCGAGACGCTCTGGGAGCAGTCGCGCTGGATCGCGCGTGACGAAACGCTGCGCAACTTCATGCTCAACGAACCCCGTGGCGGCGTCTTCCGGCACGTCAACCTGCTGGTGCCGCCCAAGGATCCACGGGCGCAGATGGGCTGGATCATCATGGAGCCGGAAGACACGCCACCGATGTCCGGCTCCAACAGTCTCTGTGTCGCGACCGTGCTGCTCGAAACTGGGATCCTGCCGATGCAGGAGCCCGAGACACATCTGGTGCTGGAAGCGCCCGGTGGTCTGATCGAGGCCGTGGCGCGCTGCGAAAATGGTCGGGTGCTAGACGTCACCGTGCGCAATCTGCCGGCGTTCGTCGATCGGCGAGACCTGCGGCTCGAGGTGGAAGGGCTCGGTACGCTGCGTGTCGACACGGCATTCGGCGGCGACAGCTTTGTGATCGTGAATGCCGAGGACCTCGGTTTCAGACTGGAACCGGACGAAGCGCGGGATCTGGTCGAGGCCGGCATTCGGATCACCGATGCCGTCAACGCGCAGTTCGGTTTCCATCACCCCACCAATCCCGACTGGAAGCACGTCTCTTTCTGCCAGATTGCCGCGCCGCTCAGGCGGGAGGGTGATGCCTGGCTTGGCCGCAATACGGTGGCGATCCAGCCGGGCAAGCTCGATCGTTCTCCCACCGGAACCGGCTGCTCGGCGCGCATGGCGCTGCTGCATGCACAGGGCAAACTCAAGCAGGGCGAGACCTTCATCGGTGAATCGATCATCGACTCGCGCTTCTACTGCCGGCTCGATGGCACGACGCGGGTCGGCGACAAGGAAGCGGTGACGCCGCTGATCCGGGGGCGAGCTTTCATCACCGGTACACATCAGCACACCCTCGACCCGCGTGACCCGTGGCCTGCCGGCTACCGTCTCGCCGACACCTGGCCGCGTATCGGTCGTCGATGATAGGCATCAGGCCGCCGGTCGCGATCAGGAGGTGACGGGTTCGGGCTGGCGGTCGGGCTTGATATGCGGGCGCTCGGCCATGATGTGCCCGAGGCGTTCCAGCGCCAGTTCCAGTCGTTCGACCAACCCCACCAGCAACACATGGTGATCCGTCGAGGCATCGCCATGTTTGACTATAGCCTCTTCCAGACGCTCGCCCGCCTCGCGGATCCCCTGCGGCTGGCGGCCGTTGGCACTCTCCTCGAAGCCGGTGGCCAGCGCCTGAAGCAGCTGGCGATGGGCGCGTCGAATGACCGGATGGGGCGCATCATCGAGCCGATCACGCAGGCGTAGCGTAGCGGTGCCCAGATCCAGCCCCGTCAATCCGAGTATGAAAAGGTGGCGCTGATCCTGGGGCAGCATGTCGTCGTGCTGGGCCAGTTGCAGGATACGATCCGCCATATGGCCGATGAAGCGGGTTTCGGCATCGCGTATCGACCGCCGCCGCAGATGATGGATATCCCTGGAGATCGCTCTGATCAAGCGCCGCCGGCGCAGGCGCGTGCCCAGCCCGGGCAGCAGCCGGAAGCCCATCACCACGCAGGTGAGGCCGATGATCACCGCGACCGCGCGATTGGCGAAGCTGTCGAAGGAGAAGTCCATGTCGTTGCCGGGCATGGTCAGCAGGATGTTGAAGATGGTGAAGGCCAGGCAATAACCCATCGTCGCCGGATTGGTCGCCCCCATCAGACCCAGAAACAGCGGCGTGCCGAACAGCAGCGCCAGCATCGGAAAGCCGTTGGCCTGCGACAGCAGTACATGTCCGAACAGGAACGCGCTGGGAATGGCGGCGAGCATGCCCTTGTAGAACATCATGGTGATCGCGACCGGATTGTCTCGGCTGGCAAAGAAGGACGAGAATAGCGTGCCCAGCAACATGGCAATCATGGCGCTGTTCCAGGCCGTGAGAATCCAGAACGTGGCGAGCGTGCCGAAAACGATGCCCGAGCGAATCGCATTGATAGCGGCGGCGAGATGATCGCGGTGCCAGGCCAGAGAAGCGGAGCGCAACTTGTGCGAGCCAGGTGAGGCGATCGCTTCGCGGGCGTTCAGCATGACCATGGCATGGCCGATCGATTCGCGCAGCCCCAAGTGTGCGCGTCGGTCCAACGGTGCCATGCCTTTTTCGTCGCTCTGGTGCACGAGGTGACGCAGCTTCTGAAGTTCCTGACGCCCTTTGACAACGCCCCTGACTTGCTCCGCCTCGCGAAAGCCTTGGGCGACCTGGCGTGCGATCTCGATGCTGCGGGGGGCCAGCTTGTCGGCATGGTCGTGCAGCATCTGATGCAGCGCCTGAAGGTTGGCCAGAAAGCGCAGCGTGCGTCGGGTCAGAACGTGGGTGGCACGGACGCGGCCCGGGCCTTCCGGACCCTCGAAGCGCGCCGACTGGCTATCCGTTTCCAGCGTGGTCAGCGGGCCGAGGCTACCCCGCAGCGCCTTCTGCATGGCGGGAATGTCGTCGCTCGCCTCCAGGCGCAGGGCCGCGTTCTCGAACGCTTCGTTGATGACGCTATCAGCTTGAGTTGAGAGATGCTTGCCGACTCGGGAGGGCCACAGCAACGAGCTGACCAGGGTGGCACAGATCGCGCCCAACCCCAGTTCCGACAGTCGCGCCACGGCGATGTCGAAGATCCCGCCGGGCGTGCTGCCGTTGGAGATCACCACGATCAGCATGGCGGTGACGGCTGCCATCAGACAGCCGTAGGTATAGTTGTTGCGCCACAGCGAGCCGACGTAGGTGCACAGCATGATCCATAGCGTCAGGGTCATCAGCGCGGGCACCCTGGCCTGGGCAAACAGCGACATGATGACGATTCCCGCCACCGCCCCGACGAACGTGCCGCCGAGCTGGCAGATGCCTTTCTCGATTACCATGCCGCTCATCGGGCGGATCTGTAGAAAGGCCGCCGAAATCAACGCCCAGTAAGGGCGGTCGAGGTTGAACCAGAGCGCCAGATAGAGCGCGATCATCATCGCCACGGTGGTCTTGATGGCGAACTTGACCGCCGTGGCGTCGGGCATCAGGTAGGTCTTGACGAGCGGTGGCATGGCGCTCACTGCGTGTCGTCGGCAGCGTTCCCGGCTGGCATTGCGTCAGCCGGTCGCGATTGAGCCTGCTCGGTCGGGCGCCGGTCGGCTGGCTGGGTCGGCTTCGTTGTCGTACTGACGGGGTCGGCAGGAGACTCGGATGGCGGCGTGCCGTCGCCGTGCTGAATCCTGACCGTTGCCGTCATGCCGGCGCTGAGCAGCGTCTCGTCCGGAATGTCGTCCAGGGTGATGCGAACCGGAATGCGCTGTGCCAGTCGCACCCAGTTGAAGGTTGGCTGCACTTGCGGCAACAGCTGGTTGTTGAGGCTGGTATTGGTATCGGCGATCCCCCGGCCGATGCCGGCGACATGTCCATGCAGATGGGTATCGCCATTCATCAGGATGACCTCCGCGGGATCGCCGACATCGATGGAGGACATCTTGGTCTCTTCGAAATAGCCCATGACGTAATAGGAGTTCGACTGCACCAGCGCCATCACCGGCGTGCCTCGACTGACATAGTTGCCGGCCGACAGCTGCAGGTTGAGCACATGGCCGCTGACCGGCGCGACGACGCGGGTACGCTCCAGGTCGATTCTGGCGCTGGCGAGATCGGCCTGAGCCTGCTTCAGATCGGCGGCGGCAACCCGGCTGTTGATCTGGGCGATCTGGCGATCCTCGGCGCTGATCGAGCGGTTGCTCAACTGATTGCGTCGCTGGGCTTCCGTCTGGCGCAGCTTCAACGTGGCCTCGCGATTTTCGACCGTCGCCTGCGCCTGATCCAGTGCCGCCTGATAACGCGCCTTGTCGATCTCGAACAGCGTATCGCCCTTGGCGACGAAGTCGGTGTCGTTGACGTTGAGCGTGCGTACCCAGCCGGAGACGTCCGGCGCAATCGTGATCACTTCCGCGCGCACGCGGGCATCCCGCGTCCAGGGGGTGAAAAGATAGTAGTTCCAAAGCCAGATGCCGGCGGCCACGGCGATCGCGACGACGACGAGGGTCATGAGGATACGTAGCGAATTGCGCATCAAGTACTCTCGAGCAGGACGGAAAACAGAAAGGTAATGCCGGCAGTGAACAGCACGAACAGCGAGACGTCGAACCAGGCTTCATACCACAAGGCGCGCTGCCCGATCACCCAATGCAGCAGCGAGCGAAGGAAGAGGGTAGCGATGAAGCCAAAGAAGGCATAAATCAGCAGTGGACTGAGAAAGATCCCGCCAACGGCAATTTCCTGTAGACCCATATCTTCCCTGTCAGCCGAGTCGTGATTCGACAAGCGATCAATGTTAGCACGCTATTTAAGTCACTGTCAGACACGCGGCGCTGGAGCCGCCGCGTCTTTCCTGCAGTCTAACCGGAAAAGCCGGAATTCGCGTACCTGGCCCGTGTGAAGGAAAGGGCCGTCAGTGGCGCGCAGGGTAGGTATCGAAGGAGCGGGTATTGAAGGGGCGAGTGGGGGCGTTCATTCGGGATGGTAACGGCTCACTTCCAGCCCCGAGCCAACGGGCAACAAGACGCTGCTCATGCCCGGTGTCGCGCGAACGGCGGCGGCGTAGGCGGCCTGCCCCTTGTCTTCACGTCGGGGAATCATGTTGTCGGCAACCACGATGGCACCGGGTGCCAGTTTGCTCCGGAACGCTTCGAAACTGGGCAGGTAGAGATCTTTCCAGTGATCTACCAGCACGAAATCGAAAGGGCCTGCCTCGTCAGCGAGCAACTGCAAGGCATCGCCTACGCGATAGTCGATCCACTTCGCCAGTCCGGCCTGTTCGGCCATGTCCCGCGCATAGGCCGACTTTTCGGCTTCCAGCTCCATGGTAATGACCTGACCACCCGCAGCGCGTGCGGCGTCGGCCAGCCAGATCGTCGAGTATCCCAGCGAGGTGCCCAGCTCGAGGATTTGCGGTGATTCGAGGCTGCGCACCAGCAGGTTGATCAGACGCCCCGATGCGGGGCCGATCGCCATGTGGCGATGTGGGCCGCCTTGCCCGCGCTTTTCCGCCTCGATGCGCTGATGGTAAAGCTCGATGACGCGTCGCATCGCATCGCTCATGTCCATTTCGGGGAATGACATCGTCATTGGGGTGCTCCAGGTGCAGAGAGTGAATGAGGTTCAGCGACCGATGGCCGGGGTTGGCAGCTCCATCGTCTCGCGTTGCCAGGCGGCCGGTATCGATTGGCGCAACTGCTCGATCAGTGCAGTGATCTTCCGGGGCTGGTGGCCATAGGGATAAAGCAGCGTGACCGGTAGCGGCGGCGCCTGCCACTCTTCCAGACACGGCACCAGGGTCCCCGGATGATGGCGCAAGCGGCGCTCGGCCATCCAGTGGGGCATCAGCCCCAACCCCTGGCCACGAGCGATGGCATCGGCATGTAACGCCAGTTGATCGACACGCAGCCGACTGCCGGCCGACGGCAGGTGATAACGGCCCTGGTAGAGATGACTCAGCGTCACGCCGCTTTCGGTATCGCCGAGCAGGTCGACCCAAGCGTGGTTTTTCAGTTCGTGCGGATGGCTAGGCGCGCCCCGATGGCGGAGATACTCGGGATTGGCGTAGATACCGCGCGTGATCCAGCCCAGCACCTCCTGGCGCAGGCCGCATTCCACCACCGCTCCGACCCAAAGGTGAAGGGCGCTGCCGTCCGGTAGCGAAGGGGCCGATCGAAGCGTGCGCACTTCCAGCCTGGCCTTGGGGTGGCGCTCCAGGAAGCGTTCTGCCTGCCTCGCCACGAAACCGCGCGCCAGCGCCGAGTGAACCTTGACGACGACCTCGCCGCTGATTTCCGCCTTCAAGTCGTCCAGCGCCAGATGGCTCTGTTCTGCAATCCGCAACATCTCCCGCGCGTAACCCAGGAAAAGCCCGCCGGCCTCCGTGGGCATCAGACGGTTGGCCTGGCGCCGAAGCAATGGCTGATCCAGCCGGGTTTCCAGATGCGCGATGCGGCGACTCAAGGTCGATTTGGCGACGCCCAGGCGGCGAGCGCTCACCGTCAGGCTGCCGGATTCCATCACATCAGCGAAGGTCGCGAGTTCCTCGAGATCGTACATGAATTTCCTGGCAAGCCTGCCCGGTGGCGGGGCGGATTCGGGCGTGAATGAAAATGGTTATCAGAAACTTTAACGGTTTTATCGCCCCGGTGCGATCTTTCCAGCGGTTGCAAAATACGCAACGTACTGTCGCGAGATTTTAGACAGGCAGTATGAAAGAATCTAAATGATAAATATTCGTATTAAGGTTTTTGGCCGTGCGAGCCGCTTGTTCATTCGGACTCGTCTTATCAAGGGAACCAACAATGACGTTTTCAACGCCATTACGCTTTTCAGCGCTCACACTGGCGGCTGCGGGGGCCGTCGGGTTTGCGAACCATAGCGAGGCCCAGAGCGAGCTGGACCCTATGGTCGTCACGGCCGCGGGCTACGCGCAGCAGGTGACCAGTGCACCCGCTTCGATCAGTGTGATCTCACGCGAACAGCTCGAGCGCCGTCAGTACCGCGATGTGACCGATGCCCTGGTGGACGTGCCCGGCGTCATCGTGACGGGCGGCGGGTCGGGGGACAACGGCGCCGACATCAGCATCCGTGGTATGCCTGCCGAATATACCTTGATCCTGGTCGATGGCATGCCGGTCAGTACACGTGAATCGCGCCCCAACGGTAGCGCCGGGTTCGAGCAGGATTGGCTGCCGCCGCTCTATGCCATCGAGCGCATCGAGGTGATCCGTGGGCCGATGTCGACGCTCTACGGATCGGATGCCATCGGTGGGGTGATCAACGTCATCACGCGTAAAGTCCAGGACGAATGGCATGCCAATCTGCGGTTGGGAGCGACGATCCAGGAAGATCGGGACTCCGGCGATGCTCAGCAGACCGAATTCTATACCACCGGGCCGCTGGTCGATGATTTGCTCGGGCTGCAGGTCTTCGGCCGCTACAGCACTCGGCAGGAAGACGACATCGTCGACGGCTACGAGGACAAGGAGCTGGTCAATGGCACGGCGCGCGTGACGCTGACGCCGACCCAGAACCATGACTTCATGCTGGAAGCCGGTCGCACCAAGCAGCAGCGCGAGATGAACGTCGGGAAGACCGTCGAAGAGGGCGGTGATCCTAGTGAATCCGATAATGAGACAGAGCGCTACTCGCTGCGTCATGAAGGGCGCTGGAGTATCGGCACCTCGACTACCTACGTACAACAGGAAGAGACCGAAAACGAGGAGCGAGACATCACGGTCAAGAATACCGAGGCCAAGTCGCAGGTGGTGATGCCTTTTCGCTCGCATACGCTGAGCGTGGGCGGCAGCTACTCCAAGGAGGAGCTGGAAGATACCACTACCAATAAGATCTCCGAGCTCTCCAAACTGGACATGTACCAGTGGGCGCTGTTCATCGAGGACGAGTACTACCTCACCGATACTTTCTCGGTCACCGCCGGCGTGCGCATGGATGACAACGAAGAGTTCGGCAATCACTTCAGTCCGCGTCTCTACGGTGTCTGGAATCCAGCGCCGCTGTGGACAGTGAAGGGTGGCGTCTCGACGGGCTACAAGGCACCCGGCGTACGCGATCTCTCGCCGGAATGGGGGGCCGTCAGTCGTGGCGGCAATACCTACGGTAACCCGGATCTCGAGCCCGAGACCTCGGTCACCAAGGAGATCGGCCTGCTCTACGGTCGGCCCAGCGGGCTCAATGGCGGGATCACGCTGTTTCGTAACGACTTCGAGGACAAGATCAGCCGGGTTCCCTGTGCGGCCGTGGGCGCCCCCTGTGCGTCGGAGCCCGACAACAGCTATGGCCGTAGCCCCACCACCCGCGTCAATATCGACGAGGCTTATACACAGGGGGTCGAGCTGACGCTGGGAAGTCCGCTGAGCGAGACGTTGTCGGCCAAGGCGAGCTACACCTATACCGATTCCGAACAGGAGTCCGGTGAGGCAGAAGGGGAGCAGCTCACGCAGCTGCCCAGGCATCTGCTGAGCACCACCTTGGACTGGGATCCTGCCGGTCGATTCAGCGGCTGGGGTCGCCTGACATTCCGCGGCGATCAGGAAGAGTATGTGGCGTCGGGGCGTTCCGGCTCCACCGATGCCATTCCCTCCTACACATTGGTCGATACGGGCGGGTCCTGGCGAATCGCCCCGCAAGCCAAATTGCTGTTCGGCGTCTACAACGTCTTCGACAAGCGCATCGATTACGACACCTACAGCCTGGTCGAAGACGGTCGTCGCTACTGGCTCGCTATCGATCTCGAAATATGACGCCGCCTGGAAACTATCCACATAGGATCATCCTCTGGGGCAGCGTAAGACATATCCGGCATCGCAATAGGCCGATGCCGGCTTTCTACTCCATGAACTCGCTAGACAGGAAATCATTCATGCAGATTCGTTCTCACTCTCGTGGCGGCGTGCTGTTTTGCGCTGCGATTGCTCTGGCCGCATTGGCACAGGCTGCCCTGATCCCGCAAGCCCAGGCCCGCACGCTGGATACAGCGTACGGCGATGTCGAAATCGATGGCCAGCCCGAGCGCGTGGTGACGCTGTACGAAGGGGCGCTGGATACCGTCCTGACAGCGGGCGTGACGCCGCTGGGGGCGGTGGCGACTCGCGGCGGCGAGGGCGTGGCGAGCTATCTGGGAGAGGCCGCCGCGGATATAGCCATCGTCGGCACCGCACGCGAGACCAACATCGAGGCGGTCATCGCGCAGCGGCCTGATCTGATCCTGGCCTCGTCGCGCCTGCCCGAGTCGCAGTACCAGCTGCTGTCGCAGATAGCGCCGACGGTGGTGCCCAAAACCGAAGGATTCGAGCCGGAAGCCTGGAAGGCCGAAGCACGTCTCTTCGGCGAAGCGCTGGGCCGCGAGGCGGCGATCGATGACGCCATAGAAGCAATTGAAAATCGTTCTCGATCGCTTGCACAACGCCAGCCCAATGGTGACACTACCGCCACGCTGGCGCGCTGGATGCCCAACGGCCCGCTGGTGATGTCGACCCAGCTGTTCGCGACCGGGCTGCTGGCGGCTAGTGGTTTCGATGTGAAGGACGGCGGTGTGGTCAAGACCGGGCGTCCGCACAGCGATTCGCTGAGTCTCGAGAATCTGTCGAGTATCGACAGCGACTGGCTGTTCCTGGCGACGCTGAACGACGACGGCGAAGCAGCGCTGGAATCCGCCCGCCAGTCGCCGGCCTTCGAGCGCCTCGATGTCGTGCAGCAGGGCCATGTGGTGCCGGTGGACGGCCAGCTCTGGACCAGCGCTTCCGGGCCCATCGCCGCGCAGCGCATTCTCGATGATATCGAGGGCGTGTTGACGCAGTGACTACTGATGCCCTGATCCTGGATTCGATTCCATGCCTCGGATTTCATGACGACCTGCCGTGACTGAAACGATTTCCCGTGAGCGCTCGTCTTTTCGTGAACGATCGTCGCTCCTCAATCTGATGCTCGTCCTGCTGGCCAGCCTCCTGCTGGTCGGCGTGACGAGCCTGCTCCTGGGCGCCGGCGACGTTGGCCCGCTCGACGCCTGGTCGGTTCTGACCGGTGGCGGTAGCGACGAGGCGCGTTTCGTCGTCGAGTCGCTACGCTTGCCGCGCACACTGATCGGCGTGGCCGTCGGCATGGCGCTTGGCGTGGCGGGGTCGCTGATCCAGGCAGTCGCCCGTAATCCGCTGGCCGAGCCAGGGCTTCTCGGTGTCAGCGCGGGCAGTGCCCTGGCGGTGGCGATCGCGCTGGTGCTGGGCGCCAGCGCAGCGACGTTGCGAATCTCCGTGGCGCAGCTGGGGGCGCTGGCCGGATGCCTGTTCGTGCTGACGATGGCGCGCGTCAACGGGGTCGGCAACGATCCGGTCAGGCTGGTGCTGGCCGGGGCGATCCTGTCCGGGCTGCTGGGGGCATTGACCTCACTGCTGCTGCTGGTCGACCAGCGCAGTGCCGACGAAATCCGGTTCTGGGTCATCGGCAGCCTGGCCGGGCGTCGGCTCGAGGACCTTCGCGCTATCCTGCCCAGCCTGCTGTTCGCCGGTGTGCTGATCGTCGCCATCGCCCGGCCGTTGGCGGCGCTCGCGCTCGGCGAACGAGTGGCCGTCGGGCTGGGCCATCATCCCCGCTGGATCCGGCTCCTGTGCGTCATCGCGGTGGCGGTACTGGTCGGCGCGGCCACGGCGGTTGCCGGCCCGATCGCTTTCGTGGGGCTGGTGGTGCCGTTCGTCGCCCGGGCGCTGGCCGGTCCCGACATTCGCCGTACCCTGTGGCTGACGCTACCGCTGGGGCCGATCATGATTCTCAGCGCCGACATTCTGGCGCGACTGTTGGTGGCGCCCTCGGAGATGCCGCTGGGTGTGATTACCGCGCTGGTCGGGGCGCCGGTGCTGATCGCTGTCGTCCGTGCCCACCGATTGCCCGCGCTGTGACGCCTGATGAAGACTCGTACCCTGACACCGCCCGCCTGCCCGATGAATCGTCCTGATGCCGGCGTGACGCCTCCGCCCGGCTCGTGGCGCCTGAGCTGGGCGCTCGGCGAGCGCGACTATTCGATCCTGATCGAGCGTCGCGCCTGCTTCGTCTGCCTCGGCTTGCTGGCTGCGCTGCTGGCCGTTTCGCTTCTGTCGCTATGCCTGGGCACGCTGACGTTGAGCCCGCGGGAGGCGCTGGCCGGCGTCTTCGGTTACGGCGATCCGGTCAGCGCTTTCGTCGTCCAGGAGCTGCGTCTGGTGCGATTGGCCGCGGGTGTCGCGACCGGCGCGGCGTTTTCGCTCTCCGGCTGCCTGATGCAGACGCTGGCCCGCAACCGTCTGGCCACGCCCGGGATCGTCGGCATCGACAACGGCGCCACGGCCTTTGCCGTTGCCTCGGTCGTGGGGCTCGGCACGAGCCTGGCGCCGCCGCCGATGGCGCTGGCGGGGGCCGCCACGGCGACGGCCATCACCTTTGCGCTGGCCAATGACGTCGGGACGCGCGGCTATCGCTTCATCGTGACGGGGATCGGGGTCGGCGCGGTCTTCGGGGCGTTGACGCAACTGCTAATGGCGCGGGTCGCCATCGACACCGCCAACGCCGCCTATCCCTGGACCGTCGGCAGTCTCAACGCCCGCGACGGTGCCGCGCTGGTCTGGCTCTGGTGCGGTCTGGCGATCGGCCTCGTGGTGGCCTGTTATCTCTCCCGGGCGATGCGGATACTGCGCTTTTCGGACGCCGTGGCCCAGGGGCTGGGCTACCGCGTGCGCGCCTGTCGTTACACGGCGCTGGTGGTGTCGGTGGCGCTCGCAGCACTGGCGGTCGCGGTCGCTGGCCCGGTCGGGCTGGTCGGGTTGATCGGCCCGGAAATCGCCCGCCAGCTCTCTTCGCACCGGGGCGTTTCGCTGATCGCCTCGGCGCTCTCCGGGGCGATCGTGATGGTCGCCGCGGATCTGGTCGGGCGGTTACTGCTGGCGCCGATCGAAGTGCCCGTCGGTATCGTGACCGCGATCGTCGGGGCACCGTTTCTTCTGTGGATACTGTTACGTCCTGCACCGAGGTTCCAGTCATGAATTCGTTTGCCGCTATCTCGCCCGATGCGTCACTGTCGAATGCGTCGCCCTCGAACGTGTCGCCGGACGTCGCACCGCCCCTGGCCGCGCGCCAGCTCTCGTTGAGCTACGGGCGGGGCAGCGCGCGGCGCACGGTGATCGATGCGCTCGATCTCGAGCTCCCTGCCGGGCAGGTGACGGCGATCGTCGGCCCCAACGGCTGCGGAAAGTCGACGCTACTGGCGAGCCTGGCGCGTCTGCACGTACCGGATCGGGGCGCGGTGCTGCTAGACGGTCACGATATCCAGCGTCTGCCGGCGCGCGAGATGGCGCAGCGGCTGGCACTGCTGCCGCAGGAAACTCTCGCGCCGGAAGGCCTGACCGTCGCCGAGCTGATCCGCTTCGGACGGCAGCCGCATCAAAGTCTGTTCAAGCAGTGGTCGAGGGACGACCGGCGCGTGGTCGACGAAGCGCTGGCGGCGGCGGATCTGCACGCGCTCGCCGACCGGCCCCTGGATGCCATGTCCGGCGGTCAGCGCCAGCGCGCCTGGATCGCCATGGCGATCGCCCAGCAGACACCGCTGCTGCTGCTCGACGAACCGACTTCCGCGCTCGATCTCGGCCATCAGCTGGAAGTGTTCGAACTGATCCGGGACCTGGCCGCGGCGGGCAAGACGCTGGCGATGGTGGTGCACGATCTGGTCAGCGCGTGCCGCTTTGCCGACTACCTGGTGGCGATGCTGGACGGCAGGATCGTCGCTGCCGGCAGGCCGAGCGACGTGGTGACGACGGCGCTGGTTCGTGATCTCTACGGCGTGGAATGTACCTTGATGCAGGATCCGGCCACCGGCAGCCCGCTCCTGACCAACATCCGCTCGGCTCGCCACTCGCGAGGCTAGGGTGGCGTTGGCTCAGGCGTTGGCGTCTTCGACCAGCACGCGGGAAAACTTGACGATCTCATCGCGGCGATCGGCCCAGCCCAGATGCTGCCAGAAGCGGTGAGCCTCGTGATTGTCCGCCAGGGTATCGAGATGCACCTTCTCGATGCCCGCCGCCAGCAGCGCGGCCAGGCAATGATCGACCATCGCCCGGGCGAGCCCCAGCTGGCGATAATCCGGATCGACCATGACGTGTTGCAGATAGCCGCGGCGGCCGTCGTGGCCTGCCATGGCGCAACCCACGATGCTTTCCCCGCTGGCCGGGCGCGCCACGAAGCTCAATCCTGGATTTCGCTCCAGATAGCGTTGCGTGGCCGCGTAGCCATCGGCGGTTCTGAGCACCACGCCCGGCGTGCGCAGCATCATCGCGGTGAAATCCGCATGATCGTCGAGTGTCATGGGCAGGATATCGGGAAAGGCAGGGTGACTCATGAAACGGGCCTCGGCTTGCGTTGACGGCGAAAACGGATGTTGATGACGGCCAACCCGGCGATGACCATGGCCCCGCCCGCGACCTTGTTGATTCCCAGCGGATCGTCGAGCAGCCAGACGCCGAGAATGACGGCGAACACCGGCATCAGCAGCGTCAATGGCACCACGCGGCTGACCGGATGCTTCTGCAGCAACCGGTACCATAACCCGTAAGCGGCGATCGAGGACATCAAGGCGGTATACACCACCGCGCCCCAGCCGGCCCAACTGGCCTGGTGAAGCGCCAGCCACTGGTCGTCCTCGAAGATCCAGCTGCCCAGCGCGACCAGGGGAATCGCGAACAGCGAGATCCAGCCGGTCATGGTCAGCGGCGCGATGGGTGGGGAGAGCTTGATGATCATGGTCGAGACCGCCCAGAAAAAGGCGCTGGCGAGCAGCAGGGCGGTGGCAGCGGGTGGCGGCAGCGACGGGCCGCCGGCCAGCACCACGACGCCACCGAAGGCGAGGATCAGGCCGACGACCCGGCGGGGCCCCAGCTTCTCCTTGAGGAACATCGCCGCCAGCAGAGTGGCGAACGGAGTACCCATCTGGACCAGAAGCGCACCGGTACCGGCCTCCGATTGCTGGAGTCCGAGAAACAGCAGCGGGAAGTGCAGGCCGCCGAAGGTGACCGCCAGCAGCAGGATCCAGGGGAGTTGTTGGCGCGAGATCCGGGTAAACGGTACGACCAGCACCGCGACCAGCATGAAGCGCAGGACCGTCACCAGCAGCGGCGGCAAATCCTCGACCCCGAGCTTGATCACGATGATGTTGAAGGCCCAGATGGCGATGATGCCGAGACCGATCAGTAAATCCTTGAGGGGCACACGCGGTACTCATCGTTGAAAGACGTTGTCGAAAGGCGTCGTTGGAGACGTTACCGAATGGCGCCGATACCCCATTGTCTCAGCGACTCGGGCGAGAGCAAGGTTATTTTGAGATGTCACGCGGCCGGGCGTGAAACGCCGACAGGTCTCGGCGTGCCATCGCTGGAACCGCGGGCGATGTCCGGTTGCCGGCGGCTAACTCGGCGTCCCGTTATCCGAGGAATGCGCTACCATGCGTCAACGTCTTCCGAAGGATGACGCCCCGATTTCGTCATCATCGCCACCGAGAGCCCGGAACATGTTCAAGGGAATCGCCTTCTGCGTCTGTTTTCTCGTCGTCCAACTGTTCGCGCTGTCCTACATCGACCATCGGGTCGGCCAGGGTGAATCCGCCACGCGTCAGACGGCCACGGCGCAGAACGGCTCGCGCCAGCGCGAGTCCGGGACGGAGGAACAGGCGTGACGATATGGTTTCAGAGTGAGGGGCGCGGCATGCCGCCGGCGGGAGCGGCTGCATGTATTCACTGATTCAGCAGGCGGTCGATACGCTGAGCTACTTCGGGCTGGTGCTGCTGATGTTCGCGGAGAACCTGTTCCCGCCCATTCCCTCCGAACTGATCATGCCGCTGGCGGGTTACCTGTCGAGCCAGGGTAAGCTTTCGCTGATCGGCGCGATCGTGGCGGGCACGGTCGGCTCGGTGCTGGGGGCACTGCCGTTCTACGGCGTCGCTCGCTGGTTCGGCCATGACCGGATGTCCGCTTTCGTCGAGCGCCACGGCCACTGGCTGGCGCTATCGCGGCGGGACCTGGATCGCGCCGATCGCATCTTCAAGCGCCACGGCGACTGGATCATCCTGTTCGGCCGGCTGGTGCCCGGTGTGCGGTCGCTGATTTCGTTGCCGGCCGGGGTCTACGCCATGCCGATCGGGCGCTTTTTGCTGCTCACCGCGTCGGGCAGCGCGATCTGGAGCGCCTTCCTGGCCGTAGCCGGCTATCAGCTGGCCGAGAATTTCCGCGCGCTGGAGGCCTATATCGGCCCGGCGTCGAAGCTGGTGCTGGGGCTGCTGGTGCTGGCCTGGCTCTATCATATCGGTAAGCATTACTGGCGCCGTCGCTACGGGTGAGGCGGCGCCGCAACGGCGAGGAGGAAGGGCATGCTGGCGAGGGTTCGGGCCTGTGGAGTATGGGTGTTGTGCGCGCTCTTCGCGGTACCGGCATGGGCGGAGACGTTGCCGCGCCAGACGGTGATCCTCGACGACGGCCGGCATGAGCATACGCTGCATGTCGAGGTGGCGCGGACGGCATCCGAGCGTGCGCGTGGGCTCATGGAGCGCGAGTCGCTGGCGGAGAACGCGGGCATGCTGTTTCTCTACGACCGCGAGCAGCCGGGCAGCAACGCCTACTGGATGTACAAGACCAGAATCCCGCTGGATATCGCCTTCATCGGCGGTGACGGCGTGATCCGCTCGCTCAGGACGATGCCTCCCTGCCATGCGACCTCATCTCGCGACTGCCCCGTCTATCCGGCAGGCGCGCCGTTTTGGGCTGCGCTCGAGGCCAATGCCGGCTACTTCGACGCCCATGACCTGGCCGTGGGAGATCGAGTCGATCTCTCCTCCTGGCTGGCGCCGTGACGGCATTCGTGTCCGGCATGAGGCATGCCGATCATGAAGGCATTTGAGCCGGGAAGGGCCGCTTTAGGCGACGAAAGCGGGCGATGGATGCGGTGATGGCGCATCATCGGGGGAAACGGACGGCGGACACGTTACCTCGCGGTTTTGCCCGGCTCGAACTCACTATATGATGGCGCGCCGTCAGGGATAAGATATGTTGCAATAGGCAAGTCCACGGGCACGGTGCGATTCGAATCACACCCTGACGCACGCCGGCCAGCCTGTCGTCTTCGCGGTCGGGAAACCGATCAACACAATAAACGGGAAAATCTTCGAGGTATGCGCATGAAACGCCATGCATTAACCGCAGCCGTTCTCTCCTCCGCCCTGATGGGTGCCGCATCGATCTCCACGCCGGCCATGGCTCAGGAGCAGCAGTACATCACCATCGGCACTGGTGGCCAGACCGGCGTTTATTACGTCGTCGGCCAGTCCGTCTGCCGGATGGTCAACCGCAGTGCCGAAGAGAGCGGCATTCGCTGCAACGCACCGTCCACCGGTGGTTCCGTTGCCAACGTCAACGGCATCAAGTCCGGCGAGCTGAACATGGGTGTCGCCCAGTCCGACGTCCAGTACAACGCCTACAACGGCGAAGCGCAGTTCGACCAGCCGATGGAGAACCTGCGTTCGGTCTTCTCGCTGCATGGCGAGCCGCTCACCATCCTGGCGCGCGAAGATGCCAACATCCATTCCGTGCAGGACCTGAAAGGCAAGCGCGTGAACATCGGTAACCCGGGTTCCGGCCAGCGCGCCACCATGGAAGTGCTGATGGACGCGGAAGGCTGGGACACCAGCG
Organism: Salinicola sp. 4072; assembly: GCF_036663415.1. Classification (NCBI taxonomy): domain Bacteria; kingdom Pseudomonadati; phylum Pseudomonadota; class Gammaproteobacteria; order Oceanospirillales; family Halomonadaceae; genus Salinicola; species Salinicola sp. 4072. The sequence continues at coordinate 21,189 of NZ_JAXOVV010000003.1, forward strand.
TGTTCTCGCTCTCTTCCGAGCTGGGCGCCGCCGAGATGGCTTCCGCGCTGGCGGACAACAACATCGACGCCATGGCGTACGTCGTCGGTCACCCCAACGGCGCGATCCAGGAAGCGACCACCACCGTCGCCTCCAACCTGGTGCCGCTGAACGACGAGGCCGTCAAAGGACTGGTCGAGAAGTTCCCCTACTACAGCATGTCCACCATTCCCGGCGGCATGTACGAGGGTAACCCGGACGACGTCGAGACCTTCGGTGTGCGCGCGACCTTCGTCACGTCTGCCGACGTCGACGACGAAGTCGTCTACCAGACCGTCAAGGCCGTATTCGACAACTTCGACCGCTTCAAGCGTCTGCACCCGGCATTCGCCAACCTGACGCCGGAAGACATGATCAGCCAGGGGCTCTCCGCACCGCTGCATGAAGGCGCCAAGCGCTACTACAAAGAGCAGGGCTGGCTGTAATCGCCCACGGCGTCATTCCTGACGGAATGCGTTAATCTTCGGCGCGGCGGTTGGTTGCAACCGCCGCGCCGTTGGATCGATACCTTGCGACATCGACCGTCGCATCGAGTCAAGCGCGGAACGCGGACGCGAAGCGTAGCGATTCATTCGCGCAGGCGATTACTCAGTGTTTGCTCAGAAGTTGTCTGCAACACGGGCGAGTCTCCGGCTTCCCGCCGTATGGCCGGGTACCGCTCTTCTGAAGGCACCTTCTCAAGTCAGGATCTGCTCATGACGGATAACAAGGCTTCTGGCCCCGATCAGGCCAAGCTGGACGAACTGGCTGCGACCGACACCGGTGGTCGCAAGCTGACCGGAACGCCCAACCGCATCCTGCTGGGTGTGGCGGCGCTGTGGTCGCTGTTTCAGCTCTGGATCGCTTCGCCGCTACCCTTCATCGTCGGGTTCGGTGTCTTCAGCGCCACCGAGGCGCGCTCCATCCATCTGGCGTTCGCCGTTTTCCTCGCCTTCATGGCCTATCCGGCGTTCAAGCGCTCTCCGCGCGAACGCATGCCGATTCTCGACTGGGCCATGGCCCTCGTGGCGGCGTTCTGTGCCTCCTACCTCTACTTTTTCTATGCCCAGCTTTCCCAGCGTCCCGGCGCGCCGATTCTGCAGGACGTGATCGTCGGCGTGGTGGGGATCGTGCTGCTGCTCGAGGCGACACGTCGCGCGCTCGGCCCGCCGCTAATGATCATCGCGCTGATCTTTCTGGTCTACTCGCTGGCCGGACCGTACATGCCGGGCATGCTGGCCCACCGTGGCGTGAGCTTTTCCGGACTGGTCAACCATCAATGGCTGACCACGCAGGGGGTGTTCGGCATCGCGCTGGGGGTCTCCACCAGTTTCGTGTTCCTGTTCGTGCTGTTCGGTGCGCTGCTCGACAAGGCCGGGGCGGGCAACTATTTCATCAAGGTGGCGTTCTCGCTGCTGGGGCACTATCGCGGTGGCCCGGCCAAGGCCGCCGTGGTCTCTTCCGGCCTTACCGGCCTGATTTCCGGTTCCTCGATTGCCAATACGGTCACCACCGGCACCTTTACCATCCCGATGATGAAGCGCGTCGGCTTCAGCGCGACCAAGGCCGGTGCGGTGGAAGTCTCTTCGTCCGTCAACGGTCAGATCATGCCGCCGGTGATGGGCGCGGCAGCGTTCCTGATGGTGGAATACGTCGGTATTCCCTACATCGAGGTGATCAAGCACGCGTTCCTGCCGGCGGTGATCTCCTATATCGCGCTGCTCTACATCGTCCATCTCGAAGCGCTGAAGGCGGGCATGCAGGGCTTGCCCAGCGGTAACCCGCAGCGGCCGTGGCTCAACAAGATTCTCGGCTTCCTGACCGGCCTGGTCGGCATCATGGCGATGGCGTTCGCGGTCTATTACGGCATCGGCTGGCTCAAGCCGGCCTTGGGAGAGGCAGCGCCCTGGGTCATCGCGCTGGGTGTCGGTGCGATCTACATCGCGCTGATGAAGATCGGTTCCCGCTATCCCGAGCTGGAAGTGGACGATCCCTCGCAGGAGATCACTCAACTGCCGCGCACCCGGCCGACCGTCATGGTGGGGCTGCATTACATCCTGCCGGTGGTGGTGCTGGTGTGGTGTCTGATGGTGGAGCGTCTGTCGCCGGGGCTGTCGGCGTTCTGGGCGACCGCCTTCATGATCTTCATCATCCTGACCCAGCGGCCGATCGATGCCTTCTTCCGCGGCAAAAGCGATCTGGCCAACGACATCAAGCGCGGCGGCATGGATCTGTGGGACGGGCTGATCGATGGTGCTCGCAACATGATCGGCATCGGTATCGCCACGGCCACCGCCGGCATCATCGTCGGCGCCGTGGCACAGACCGGCGTCGGCCTGGTGCTGGCGGATCTGGTCGAGACGCTGTCGATGGGCAACCTGCTGCTGATGCTGCTGCTTACCGGCGTGCTCAGTCTGATCCTGGGCATGGGGCTGCCGACGACCGCCAACTACATCGTGGTATCGGCGTTGCTGGCGCCGGTCATCGTCCAGTTGGGGGAACAGAACGGGCTGATCGTGCCGCTGATCGCCGTCCACCTGTTCGTGTTCTACTTCGGCATCATGGCCGACGTGACACCGCCGGTGGGGCTCGCCTCGTTCGCGGCGGCGGCGATCTCCGGCGCCGATCCGATCCGGACCGGCTTCCAGGCGTTCTACTACAGCCTGCGGACGGCGGCGCTGCCGTTTCTATTCATCTTCAACACCGACCTGTTGCTGATCAACGTCGACTGGATCCACGGGATCGTCATCTTCGTCGTGGCGACGGTGGCGATGCTGATTTTCGCGGCCGCCACCCAGGGCTTCATGCTGGTCAGGAGCCGCTGGTACGAAAGCCTGGTGCTGCTGCTGGTCGCCTTCTCGCTGTTCCGTCCGGGCTTCTGGATGGACATGGTCGACGCCCCCTACGAGGAGGTGCCGCCGGCGCAGTTCGAGCAGGCGCTGGGAGAGATCGGACCCAATGAGCACCTGATGACGCGCATCGAGGGTCTCGACGCCTACGGCGCGCCCACCAGCTTCGTGATCCAGGTGCCGGCGACGGAAGGCGACACCGGTGCCGAGCGGCTCTCGAGCCTGGGCCTGCATCTGATGCGGGAAGATGGCAAGACGCTGGTGGACATGACCGACTTCGGTAGCCAGGCGGAAAAGCTGGGCTTCGATTTCGACCAGGAGATCGTCTCGGTGCGTATCCCCACGTCCCAACTGCCGAAAGAGCTGATGTGGATCCCGGCGCTTTTGCTGTTCGGATTGGTGGTGGCGCTCCAGCGACGTCGGCGCGAGCCCAGGGCCAACAAGCCCGAGCGGGTCGCGACGACCTGACGTAGCATCACAGGCGTGGCAACATGACGGTCGTCTCCTCGGAGACGGCCGTTTTTCGTCCCCGCGATGTCTCGCGCCGCCTCCGCCGCGCGATCCCGTCGCGACCCTGAGCGAGATGACCTGAGCGAGGTGAGCGTGAGCTTCCCCGACGCGTCCATCGATTATCGTCGGCATCCGGAATGCTACCGGATCGGCCATGGCGAGCGCGGTGTGTTCCATGTCCAGCCCTACAAGGATGAGCTGCTTCCGCTGTGGGCCATCCGCAACGAGGCCGACGCCAGGCAGGCCGTCGCCGAACTGCACGCGCGCTATTGCGACTATCGCGAACGAGGCGACTTCGTGGGCATGGACATGGCGCGGAAATACCTGCAGATGGGCTATACCCGCGCACGGCGCTATGCGTGCTATCCGGGTGGGCGCAAGAAGGACGCCCAGGGCCGTCTACGCCAGCCGCGCAACGCCGATGCCGAGAAGGCTCGCATCGCCGAGTGCTATCGCGAAAGGCTGGATCGCGTTCGGGCCGACGAGGCCTACCAACAGGCCAAGCGCGAGCATCAGCGTCGTCTGAAATCCAGGCGCTGATCGCCGAATCAAAAGATCAATGTTGTGACAGGAGCCTTTCATGCCAGCGCTTGCTGCCATTCATCGTTATCCGATCAAATCCACGGCCGGCTCGTCGCTACAGCGCGCTCGGGTCGAGGAAGAGGGTCTGGTCGGCGATCGCCGCTTCATGGTGGTCAAGCCCGACGGCACCTTTCTCACGGCGCGTACGCATCCCCAGCTGCAAAGGGTGCGGGCGCAGTTCGATGGCGAGCGTCTGACAGTGACTCACGGCACGCTGCCGCCGGTGGACGTGGCGCGCCAGGAGTTCTCGGGGCAGCCGTTCGATACCCAGGTGTGGGCCGATCCTTTCAGCGCGACCACCACGCATGCCTCTCTCGACGACTGGTTCAGCGAGGCCGCGGGCGAGCCCGCACGGCTGCTGTGGCTGGGGGAGCGATCGCCGCGCTATCGGCAGTCGATCGGGGTGAGGGTCAGCTTCGCCGACGGCTATCCGCTGCTGCTGATCTCCGAGGCCTCGCTGGAGGATCTCAACGCCCGCACCGACGGGACGCATGTGATGGCGCAGTTCCGGCCCAATCTCGTCGCGACCGGCACCGAGCCCTACGCCGAGGATGGCTGGAAACGCATCCGGATAGGCGAGGTGACGTTTCGGGTCGATGCGCCATGCTCTCGCTGTGCCATGGTGACGGTCGACCCTTCCAGGGGCGAAAAGCGGGCCGACAAGGAGCCGCTGAAGACCCTGGCGGGCTATCGCCGAGGCGAGAAGGGCAAGGTCTATTTCGGTCAGAATCTCGTGGCGGAGAATAGCGGTGACATCAGCGTGAACGACCCGATCGAGGTGCTGGAATCGTCGCTGTGACATGAACCGAGCATGAACGTCATCGGCGGGTAACGTTCATGCTCGTCGAGCCCTCTCGGCAGCATGAAAGGGTTCATCTTCACGCAAGGTTGTCGTGCCTTCTGTTACATTAGATTTTATTAAATTTCTGATGTTTCTCGACTTTCTTTTCCCTCCCTGAAGCCGGCTGTCATGCAGAGTTCATGAACACGATCGACGAAGGGCGGAAGGCCAGATTTTACGTTTCTTGACACTCGTCGGCTGTCGACCAAGTCGCGAAAAATCGCGATTTCGTGATCCGCTTCGGACCCGCCGGCATCAACACTCCATCACGTAGCCTTACAAAATTTGCAGCCTGCAAAGCGGTTTTTGCTTGCCCGATCCTGCCTTTCCGCCGTACGACTGGAAGCGAAGTCTGCGCCTTTCGTCTCATGCTCGAGTCGTTAGCCAACGATGACGACGGCCAGGCCGACATCACCGCCGGAAAGTCGAGTTCGGACGCCGAAACGACCGCGTGGAAGCCGAGCTCGTCGATCGTCGCTATCCATATCGCCACTACACAGAACGCCACCGCACAAGGAGTGCTGCCATGCAATTCTTCGACCGTCTGCTACTCGAGAATCGGGCCTGGGCCGACGACATGAAGGCCTCCGACCCCGACCTGTTCGAGCGTCTGCACCAGGGGCAGTCGCCCGCCGCGCTGTGGATCGGCTGCTGCGACAGTCGGGTGCCGGCGGAGCAGATCTGCAATGCGCGACCTGGAGAGCTCTTCATCCATCGCAATATCGCCAACCTGGTGCATGAAGACGATGCCAACGTGTCGAGCGTGCTCGAGTACGCGATCAACGCGCTGAAGGTGGACCACATCATCGTCTGCGGGCACCGCGGCTGTGGCGGCATCCAGGCGGCGGTGAGCGGCGACGACGCCCTTCGGACGTTGCCCCATGTCGACAGGCATCTGGGACAGGTCAAGCAACTGGTCGCCGAGCGGGACGCCGAACTCGCGCAGTTCTCGCAACTCGGCGACAAGGTCGACCATCTGGTCGAGCTCAATGTGATCGCGCAGATCGAACGGCTTGCCGGCCTGAAACTGATCACCGGGAGCTGGCAGGCGCGGCGGGCGCCAAGCCTGCATGGCTGGGTCTACGATCTGGCGAGCGGACACCTGGAGGAAGTCTATCGTCGCGAGGCCGAGGGCGCGGAGGACGGGTTCGACGAGCCGGACTGGCAGCGTGTGGCGGCCGGTTAGAAGCTGATCTTCGAGAGCAACCAAAAGCAATAGGCCACGCCATTTCCACGCTGTGACTCAAGGATCCGAGGACACGACAATGACGGCATCGAGACAGACGACATCGACCCAGAAGACATCGAGACAGACGACGCCTGCGGCGTCGGCCGCTCACGACGGCTCCGATACCTTCCGTGACACCAGTCCCGACAGCCCCGATACCTTCTCGCTTCGACATCTCTCCCGCGATATCCCGGCGGGCATCGTGGTCTTCCTGGTGGCGATCCCGCTCTGTCTGGGGATCGCGCTGGCCTCCGGCGCGCCGCCCATTGCGGGACTCGTCGCCGGCATGGTGGGCGGCCTGGTGGTAACGATGTTCAGCGGCTCGGCGCTCAGTGTCAGCGGCCCGGCGGCGGGGCTGACCGTGATCGTGCTGGACGCGATCGAGCAACTGGGCAGCTTCGCTGCGTTCCTGATCGCGGTGATACTCGCCGGCGTGCTGCAGCTGCTGATGGGTGTGTTCAAGCTGGGGCGGATCGGTGCCTTCGTGCCGACTTCGGTGATCAAGGGCATGCTGGCGGGGATCGGCCTGATTCTGGTGCTGGGGCAGTTCCCGATGGCGCTGGGGCATCCGCTGGACGAGATGCCGTCGCTCGCCGACCCGGTTGCGCTGTTCAGTGGCATCTCGCCGCTGGCGACCGGGATTGCGCTGTTCAGTCTGGGCCTGCTGATACTCTGGGAGCAGCCGATGATCAAACGCCATCGCGTGCTGGCTCTGATCCCGGGGCCACTGCTGGTGGTGCTCGGCAGCGTCGCGATCGATCGCCTGGTCGGCGGTGCGATGCCTGGCTGGGCGCTGAGTGCCGGGCACCATATCGACCTGGGCGGGCTATCCGGGCCGACGGAACTGATCGGGCAGATGACTCACCCCGACCTTGGCGCTCTGGCCAACCCGGCGGTCTATACGGTCGCGATTACCATCGCCATCATTGCCAGTCTCGAGACCCTGCTGAGCCTGGAGGCCATCGACAAGCTCGACCCTCTCAAGCGCCATTCGCCGCCGCATCGCGAGCTGAAGGCGCAGGGCATCGGCAATATGGTCTGCGGGCTGGTGGGGGCGCTGCCGGTGACGGCGGTGATCGTGCGCAGCTCCGCCAATGCCAACGCGGGTGGCCGCACCCGGCTGTCGAGCCTGATCCACGGTAGCCTGCTGCTGGTCAGCGTGGCGTTCCTCGCCATGTGGCTGGAGCTGATTCCGCTGGCGACGCTGGCGGCGATCCTGCTGCATACCGGCTACAAGCTGGCCAGGCCGGCGCTGTTCCTCGATCAGTATCGCGAAGGCATGCGCCGTTTCATCCCGTTCACCGTCACGGTGATCACGATTCTGGCTACCGATCTGCTGATGGGCGTGCTGGTGGGGCTGGTGTGCAGTCTCTACTTCCTGCTGCAGTCGGGTTACCGCTCGGCAATTGCCTGCACCCGGCGCGGCGATCACGTGCTGCTCAAGTTCCAGCAGGATGTCTCGTTTCTCAACCGCGAAGAGATGCGTCAGTGTCTCGATACCGTGCCGGACAACGGCGAGCTGATCATCGATGCCATCGGTGCCAACTACATCGATCCGGATATTCGCGAAGACATCGACCGGTTCGTCGAGCACGCCGCGGCCAGGGGAATCGTGGTCGAACTGCGCGATGTCGAAGGAACGACCGGCACGTTCGGCGATATCGAGGCGCTACCGGGAGTCGCTCGCGCCGGTTGATGGAGACCCGATGACAATCCATGGCGGTCGCCATGCCCATCGAACCGTGGCAACCAGCATATTCGATCGGCATGGCGCCGTATCACGAGCGGGATTCCGAGAAACGGGTGTCACAGCCGTCGGCGTCCAGTTGCGTGACTTCCCGGGGTGCGCCCTGATCATCGAGCAGGACCTGGCCGATACCGGCCCGGTTCCAAAGTCGCTCGCCTTTCGAGGCCCGTTCGGGATAGTAGGGAACCACCGCCATGCGACGCCGCTTGGTGAGCCAGTTGAGTGGTGACCAGGGCGCGTAGAGCCAGCGGTTGAGACGATCGAACCAGTCGAGCAGGGTGTCGGGGAAGTTGTTTTTGAGGCCGCTGCTGGTGATCTGCCACATGCGGGGACCAGCCACCTGCGTAAGCGAATCGCTGTGTTGCGCGGTGCCGGTGCGCCGGTCCGATCGATTTTCGCCTAACCCCAAGTTATGTCTCCAATTCTGCGCTCCGCGCGCCTTGCCCTTCCTCTCACTCGGTTGGCCGGTCAAGGTTTCAAATGATCGCTGACGAAGGGTGATCGCGTAGACGAAGGAGTAGTGCACGTCGCCGGATAGAATCACGTAGCGCTGGGGCGTGCGGCTGTGGCGCAGGATGTTGAGCATGGTGTGGGCCGCGCCGGGATGCGCCATCCAGTTCTCCGCGTCGACCAGCAACGGCTTGCCGAACCAGGTGAAGACGCGCTGGATGCCTTCGATCAGCTTGACCCCGAAGATCGGCGCCGGAGAGACGATGATCACCGAAGGTTCCTCGAGCAGCTCCTGCTGGAATTCGCTCAACGCCTCCCAGTCCATCAGGCCCGAGGGGTGATGCCGGCGACGCTCGCTGCGCCAGCGTCGGGTGCGCGTGTCCAGTACCACCAGGCGCGGCGTCGAGTCGAGGGTGTAGCCCCAGCCGGTGAAGCGCAGCAGGTGGGTCACGAGCCGGTTGTGCGTCTCGCAATCGAGCCGGCCGTCATGGGCGGCCGAATCGAGCCATTCGCGGCTGGCGGTCAGCGGCTCGGCCAGGTCGTCGGGATCGTTGCCCCATCCCTGACACAGCAGGTACGCGATCAGCGCATTACCCACGATCCGGCGCGAGAACGGATGTTCGTAGACTGCGGCCTCCCAGGCGGCGGAGAGGTTCCAGTCATCGGTGACGTCATGGTCATCGAAGATCATCAGCGTGGGAAGGTGGGCGAACAGGCGCGCCACGTTTGGCAGCCCGGCGACGAAAGCATCGATGTGGCGCTGTTCGACGCGGTAGCGATCCTGCTCCTCGGCGGCGAGTCGAGGAACTTCCACCTCGATCAGCCGCCACGGTGTCGGCGACCACACCAGCAGATACATCGCCAGCAGCTCGGCGAAGGTGATCAGGTGGTTTTCCGCGCTGGCGGTGGTGAAGATCGGCTTGCGCACACCGCCGAAGAACTTCTCGCGCAGAGCTTCGGTGGAGCGGATCGCCGGCAGCAGCTCGTCGCGGTGATAGTAGGTCTCGTCGCGAGCGTAGAGCTCGCTGCCGCTGGCGATCTCCGTCCCCTCCAGGCACTCGTCATAGAGTCCGAGTCGGGCAATCAGCGCATGAATGGCGGCGAGCATCGGGCCGGCCACGTCGTCGGCATAGATTTGATCGCCGGTCATCAGTAGCGCTGCCGGCCGCGCGGCGCTGTCGGCGTGGCGCTCGCTCAGCCAGCGATCGGCGCGCACCAGGCCATCGGGGCTGGCGTGATGCGGCTTGCGGCAGGAGCCGTGGAGCAGATTGTCGTAGCGCGAACGCAGCACCAGCGTAGGCAGTGGCTCACCGTCGTAGCAAAGGGCCTCGCCCCAATCCCGCATCGAGCACCAGCCGGTGCCTTTCCCTTCCTCATTCACTCCCCCTGCGGCATTCACACGATAGGCGAGGTCGTAGGCGATGCGGACATCCCGGGGCAGGGCATCGCCGAGCGGCAGGTCGATCAGGTGAAGGTGAGCGTGATGACCGACCGCCAGGCGAGTCGTCGCCGACTCGAGATCGTGGTGCTGCGAGAGGTCATCGGCAGATAGCGTCAACTGGAGTTCGATCGGGCGCGAAGCGATCAGCCACATCACCAGTCGCTGCGGCATGGCGCGACGGAGCATTGGCCCGGCCAGGATGTCGGGAAGATCGTCTGACAAATGTCGTTCCTGATACGTCGGTGAACTACGCTCTGTCGGAAAAATGGCTGCGCTTGGCGGCTTTCAGCCAGATTTCAGGCAGAGCTCAAGCATACTTCAGTCGCGACGTTCAGCCCACGCTCTGCCGTGGACAATCCGTCTCGCCGGCATCCACCGGCATTCAACGTCGGCGCTTGAGCGTCCTGTCGATCACGTCCAGCCCGGGCACGTACTGGCCGCGAGCTGCCTGCATGGCGCGCGCCAGGGCCTGTTCGGCAACCCGGTCGTGATCCTGGGGGAGCGAGTTGACCTTGCACGGCAGGAAATCGAGCAGCCGATCGTCACCGAATGTCGCCAGATGCAACTCGGCGGGCGGCGCACCGTGTTCGAGCAGGACGTCGAGCAGCCCGTCCATTAGCGTGTAGGAGGCGGTGACGATGGCATCCGGCAAACCGCCCTCGTCCAGCAGGCGGCGCATCAGCGCTGCGCCGCTGTCACGATCGTAGCGTTCACCGCTGAAGCAGCGCGGGCGACACCGGGGCCTGTCGACCAGGGCGTCCAGAAAGCCGCGCCGTCGTTCGGTGCTGATCGACAGATTCGGCACCGCGTCCAGCCACACCACGTCCGACACGTCGTCGGCCAGCACCGAACGGGTCAGCATTTCCCCGGCAGCGCGACCGTTGGTGACGATGTTGACGAATCGCTCGGGGTCCAGCGGGCGGTCGATGGCGATCACCGGCAATCCCTGGGCCGACAGTTCGATATAGAAAGCGTCCTCGGGGCTCAGGCTGCTGGCGACCAGCAGCACGTCGCAACGCTGGGCGCGCAGCGACTTCGCGACTTCACGCTCGCTTTGCGGATCGTCGTCGGAACCGGCGATCAGCAGTTGATAGCCCTGCTGGCGCGCGCCGTGTTCGAGCCGCTTGGCCAGGCGTGCGTAGCTGCCGTTTTCCAGGTCCGGCACGATCAGGCCCAGCGTCCGGCTGTCGCCGCCGCGCAGGGCCGCCGCCTGGGCATCGATCCGGTAATCGTGGGCATTGGCGATGGCCAGCACGCGGGCTACCGTGGCCTCGCTGATGCGACGCGTCCTGGCCTGGCCATTGAGCACATAGCTGGCGGTGGTGCGAGAAACGCCGGCCAGTCGGGCGATATCGGCAAGCTTCATGCAAGGCTCCTGCAACGTTCATGATCGACGATGACGCGTCCGCACGGTTGGGAACGATACCGCGTCGGGCCGCCCCGGCCCAGCCTGATTTTACGCTCGCCGCTATCCGGCCCGCTCCGTCGCAGAGAACTGTGGCGAAGATCTGAGGCGAAGGTCTAGCTTGTCAAACGGCCGACGAACGGAGAGCATGTCGACACGACAGGTGACACGATTCAGCAAAAAGTTGGAACATCCGATGTCCTGGTGGTATCGGAAGCGCCGCTGCCCCATGCTACGGACATCGAACGACCATTCGGAGAGATCGTTATGCTGACCCTCCAGCCGCAGGACGCGGCGCTCAATTGCCAGGCCGACAGCTGGCAGGATGCACTGGATCAGGCCGCCGCGTCGCTGCACCGGGCCGGCCTGGTCGAGGCGAGCTATCGCGACGCGCTGCACGCCCGCGAGGCGCAGGGTTCGACCTTTCTCGGCAGCGGTATCGCCATTCCCCACGGCACCCCGGAGAGCCGCGAACAGATTCACCGAACCGGTGTGCGGCTGCTGCAGTTTCCCCAAGGCGTGACGTGGCACGACGGGAATCAAGTATTCCTGCTGGTGACGATCGCCGCCGCCAGCGACGAACATCTCGACGTTTTGCGGCGATTGACGCACGTGCTCGACGACGAGAGCGTGGCCGAACGCCTGGCCAACGCCGACACGGCCGAGGCGATGGTGGCGCTGCTGGCCAAGCCTCAACGCAAGGCACGCCTGGATGCCGGTACGCTCTGCCTGGGTTTTCCGGCGCGTGACCGTTTCGAGCTGGCGCTGGCGGCGGCCGCGCGGCTGCGCCAGGCCGAGTGCGTCGATGCGCGCTTCGTCGCCGCGATCACCGAGCAGGAACCGATCTCGCTGGGCCAGGGGCTGTGGCTGGTGAGTGCTGCCGCCGGCGTCAGTCAGCCGGCGCTGGCGCTGGCGACGCCGGAACGCTCGTTCACTGGCCCGAAAGGCGTGGTCAATGGCGTGTTCTGCGTGGCGGCGCAAGACGACGTTCATCGGGAGCTGCTGGAACGGCTGGCGGATCTGCTGGATAGCGGCGAAGGCGAAGCGCTGGTCGACGCCGATGCCGACCACGTTCTGGCGCGTCTGTCCGGCGAGTCTAGCCACGCCGAGACCGCTCGCGTGACGCTGCTCAACGCCCACGGACTGCACGCCCGCCCGGCCAAGCTGCTGGTCCAGGCAGCCCGCGAGCAGTCCGTGCCGGTTCGCGTGCGGCTGTTGGAAGGCGCGGCGGAGACGGTTTCCGCCGCCAGCCTGACCAAGGTGATCGGGCTCGGTGCCCGGCGCGGCCAGACGCTGATCTTCTCTGCCGAAGGCGGGGGCGAGGGTGGGAGCGCCGAGGCGGCGTTGGCGGCGATGGTCGCCGCCGTCCAGGGCGGGCTCGGCGAGTCCGTGAGGCCGCTGGCGGATGCCGCCAGCACCAGCCACGTCTCGCGGCGCGATGCGGTGGCCGAGGCAACGGGAGAAATTCCCGGCACGGCGGTACCGGAGCCCATCACCGACGATACCGCGTTGCCGGCTACCGCCGCCTCGCCGGGACTGGCGATCGCGCCGGTCTTCGTGATGCGCGCACCCAGCTTCGATTATCCCGAACGGGCCCGCGATCTGACGCCGGAAAAACAAGGCGACGCCGAACGGCAGCGCGAGCGACTGCGCGCCAGCCTGGTCGAAGCGCGCGAGCAGCTGCACGCGCTGATCGGCACCGCCAAGGGCGGCGACGTGGCCGAGATTCTCTCCATGCATGCCGAGATGCTCGACGACCCGGAATTGCACGAGGCCGCCTTCGAGGGCATGCGCGACGGTATGAGTGCCGAAGCGGCGTGGTGGCAGGCGATCGATACCGCCGCCCGCGCCCAGGAGGTGCTGGCGGATCGGCTGCTGGCCGAGCGCGCCGCCGATCTGCGCGACGTGGGTCGCCGGGTGCTGGGCGTGCTGTGCGGGGTCAAGATGCCGACACCGCCGCAGCGCCCGTACATTCTGGTCACCGACGATATCGGCCCTTCCGACGTGGCGCGCCTCGATACCGCCCAGGTGCGCGGATTGCTGACTGCCCGCGGCGGCGCGACCTCGCACAGCGCGATTCTGGCGCGGGCGCTGGGCATTCCTGCCGTGGTCGGTGCCGGTGAGCGAGCGCTGACACTCGCCAACGACGACGAGCTGATCCTCGACGGTGACCTCGGCCGGGTGATCGTGCGGCCCAGCGCGGAGCGCCGCGACCGTGCCGAACTACGCCTCAAGGAGCTGGAGCGGCTGCGTCGCGAAGCGCACGGCCTGCGCTTCGAAGAGGGCCGCACGGCGGATGGCCGGCGTATCGAAGTCGCTGCCAACTTGGGTAACACCGCCCATGCCGAGGATGCCGTCGAACACGGTGCCGAAGGCGTCGGATTGCTGCGCACCGAATTCCTGTTCATGGCGCACCCGGAGGCGCCGGATCTGGAGACCCAGATCGGCGAGTACCGGCGTGCCTTCGACGCTCTCGACGGCCGCCCGCTGGTGGCGCGTACGCTGGACGTTGGCGGCGACAAGCCGCTGCCTTACTGGCCGGTAGCGGCGGAGGACAACCCGTTCCTCGGCCTGCGCGGCATCCGGCTGGCGCTGACCCGCCCGGACGTGCTGGAAACTCAGCTGCGGGCGCTTCTGACCGCCGCCGGCGATCGGCCGCTGCGGATCATGTTTCCGATGGTCAAGGACGTCGACGAGTACCGTCAGGCCAGGGCGATCGTCGACCGGCTGCAACAGGAGATCGGCGCGTCCGACGTCCAGGTTGGCGTGATGATCGAGATTCCCTCAGCGGCGCTGCTGGCACCGAGCCTGGCGGCGGAGGTCGACTTCTTCTCCATCGGCACCAACGACCTGACCCAGTACACCCTGGCGATCGACCGCGGCCACCCTGAGCTGTCGTCCCAGGCGGATGGCTTGCATCCGGCAGTGCTGCGGCTGATCCGGATGACCGTGGAGGCGGCTCACGCCGAGGGCAAGTGGGTCGGCGTCTGCGGCGAGCTGGGCTCGGACGCTGCCGCCGTGCCGGTGCTGGTCGGGCTGGGCGTCGACGAGCTCTCGGTCTCCGTGCGCCAGGTGCCGATGGTCAAGGCACGCCTGCGCGGGATCACCGAGGAGAGCGCTCGCCTGCACGCCGAGACGGCGCTGGCCCAGGCTACCAGCCAGGCCGTGCGCGATGCGCTGGAGGCGCTCTAATGGCGCACGTGCTGGTGGTGACGCTCAATCCGGCGCTGGATCTGTCGATCCAGCTGCCGCGGCTCGAGCCGGGGGCGGTCAATCGCACGCGTTCGTCGCATCTGGCGGCGGCCGGCAAGGGGCTCAACGTGGCCCAGGTGCTGGCGTCGCTGGGTCACCGGGTCACCCTGTCCGGCTTTCTGGGCGCGGACAACGACACCGCGTTCGTCCAGGCCTGCCGGCGCGACGGGATCGAGGACGCCAGTCTGCGCCTGCCCGGCGAGACCCGGATCAACGCCAAGCTGGCCGAGGACGACGGTCGCGTGACCGACATCAACGGCCCGGGCATCGAGGTCTCCGAGGCGGCACTGGCCGAACTGACGGCCGATCTGGTCACGCGCTGCAAGGCGACGTCGCCGGCTGCGGTCGTGGTGACCGGCAGCCTGCCGCCGGGCGTGTCGCCTGAGGCGCTGGCGACGCTGATCCGGGCGCTCAAGGCCAGCGGCGTGCCGGTCTGGATCGACACCAGCGGCCCGGCCCTGACCGCGGCGCTGGCGGTACTGCCCGACGCGGCCAAGCCCAACGAACAGGAGCTGGCCGACTGGGCCGGCGGCCCGCTGGCCGATCCGGCGGCCCAGCTCGATGCGGTCCGGCGTCTGCACGCTTCCGGTGTCGAGGAGGCGATCCTGTCGCTGGGTGGTGAGGGCGTGCTGTGGATCGGCCGGCGCGGAGAGTGGCGCGCCACGCCGCCCCGGGTCGAGGTCCGCAATACGGTGGGCGCGGGCGATACGTTGCTGGCCGCTTTGCTGCATGGCGTGATCGCGGATCAATCACCGCAGGAGGCGCTGCGCCAGGCGACGGCACTGGCCGCCGAGGCGGTGCGCCATATCGGTGTCGGCAATCCGCACGCCGAAGACTTCCAGGAATTACTGCAACAGACGAGCGTCAGCCGCTGCGGCGAAGCGCGCGTCGGAGGGAATGCATGAACGGGGAACGCATGAATGTCATTCTGATTACCGCCTGCCCCAGCGGCATGGCGACGACCTTTCTGGCTGCAAGACGCCTGGAGCAGGCCGCCAAGCGTCGCGGCTGGGAGGCCCGGACGGAAATGCATGGCGAGCTCGAAGCTGTCACGCCGGTGTCGGAAGCGGCGATCGCCGCGGCGGATCTGATCGTCGTCGCAGCGGAGCGGGTGCCCGAAGCCGCTCGCTTCGCTGGCAAGCGGCTCTATCGCGCGCCGATCCAGCAGGCGCTGCCCGACCCCGAGGCGTTTCTCGAACGCGCCGCCCGCGAGGCGACGGTGTTCGATGCTGCCAGTGAGCCCGCGGAACCAGCGAAGACAGTGTCGCCCGAGTCTTCCGGAATCAAGCGCATCGTCGCGGTCACGGCCTGCCCGACCGGCGTGGCTCACACCTTCATGGCGGCCGAAGCGCTGGAGCAGGCCGGGCGGGCGCTGGGTCATCGAATTCACGTCGAGACACAAGGGTCGGTGGGAGCGCAGAACCGGATCACCGACGAAGACGTCGAAGCCGCGGACGTCGTGCTGCTGGCCTGCGATATCGAGATCGACAACGCCCGCTTCGCCGGCAAGCGGGTCTATCGCACGTCCACCGGTAGTGCGCTCAAGCAGCCGCAGCAGACGATCCAGAAGGCGCTCGACGAGGCGCAGGTGGAATCGGCCGGCAGCGGGAAGGGCGCCAGCGGCGAGCGCAAGAGCGGCGGATCCCCGAAGAGCGCCAAGGAGCGCGGATTTTACAAGCACCTGCTGACCGGCGTTTCGTTCATGCTGCCGATGGTAGTGGCGGGCGGTTTGTGCATCGCGCTCTCGTTCGTGTTCGGAATCAAGGCCTACGAGCAGGAAGGGACGCTGGCGGCGGCGCTGATGCAGATCGGCGGCGGCACCGCCTTTGCGCTGATGGTGCCGGTGCTGGCCGGTTACATCGCCTATTCGATTGCCGACCGTCCGGGCATTGCGCCCGGCATGATCGGCGGGATGCTGGCTTCGACGCTGGGCGCCGGCTTCATCGGCGGGATTCTGGCCGGCTTCCTGGCCGGCTACTCGGCCAAGGCGGTGACGCGCTACGTCAAGCTGCCGGCCAGCGTGGAGTCGCTGAAGCCGATCCTGATCATTCCGCTGCTGGCGAGCCTGGTCACCGGCCTGATCATGATCTACGTGGTCGGCACGCCGGTGGCGGCGGTTCTGTCGGCATTGACCGCCTTCCTCAACGACATGGGCTCGACCAACGCGGTTCTGCTGGGCGTGCTGCTCGGCGCGATGATGTGCTTCGACCTGGGCGGGCCGGTCAACAAGGCAGCTTATACCTTCGGCGTCGGGCTGCTGTCGACCGAGACCTACATGCCGATGGCTGCGATCATGGCCGCGGGCATGGTGCCGGCCATCGGGATGGGCCTGGCGACGTTCCTGAGGCGCAGCCGGTTCGCCCAGGCCGAGCGCGAGGCGGGCAAGGCGTCGTTCGTGCTGGGGCTCTGTTTCATCAGCGAGGGGGCGATACCCTTTGCCGCCAAGGATCCGCTGCGCGTGATTCCGGTATCGATGGTCGGCGGCGCGGTGACCGGGGCGCTCTCGATGTGGTTCGGCGTCAAGCTGATGGCACCGCACGGCGGCCTGTTCGTGCTGCTGATCCCGAACGCCGTCAACCTGGCGCTGCTCTATCTGCTGGCCATCGCTGCCGGCTCGGTGATCACCGGTGTCGGCTACGCCCTGCTCAAGCGTGGCGAGGCTGGCATGGCACCGGCCGCCGCAACCCTGCCCGAGTCCGCGTCGGCCGAGGCGAGCCGCCAGGTGTCATTTTCAGAAGACGACTGCACCAGGTGGCGGGGCGTAACGCCAGGTGTGAAGGCGGCTCCTGACAGCCCGGTATCAGCAGTCACCTTCACCAACCTCGACTATGCTCAGTACTCCTATGCACCACAGGCGAGTCGGGGGCATGGCGTCAGACTCAACACCGATTGCCGAGCAAGGCGTGGCCACCCTGCCCGATAAAGCCTGGGCCCAGGCCCGGCAGCGAACGGACATCATCGGACCACTGGCAGCGCTTGAGGTGGTGGGGCATGAGGCCGTCGACGCCGCCGCTCAAGCGCTGGGCCTGTCCCGGCGACAGGTATATGTCCTGATCCACCGTGCCCGGCAAGGCACTGGCCTTGTGACGGACCTGGCTCCCGGCCAATCCGGCGGCGGGAAAGGCAAGGGGCGTCTGCCGGAGTCGGTCGAACGCATCATCCGTGAGCTGCTGCAAAAGCGCTTTCTGACCAAGCAGAAGCGCAGTCTGGCGGCGTTTCACCGCGAGGTCGCTCAGGCGTGCAAAGCGCGCCCGTTGCGGGTGCTGGCGGCGTACCTCCCGCTGCTATTACGCCGCTGGAACAAGTGCAGATCGACCACACGGTCATCGTCCTGGTCGTCATGGACGAGCGCGACCGGCTACCCACGAGACCTTCGACCGGACCATCGCCGAGCATCTTGCCCGGGGCTGAACCTCTGGCCCTGACACACGAAAGGCCCCGCACGGGTGACCGGGCGGGGCCTAATCGGCAAGGGCGAGAGGAGCGCTATCATCCGGCCAGCCGTGCAGCGATGCCGGCGACGTGCTCGCCCTGAAAACGGGCGAGGTTCAGCTCGGTCTCGCTGGGTTGACGTGAGCCGTCACCACCGGCGATGGTCGCGGCGCCATACGGCGAGCCGCCCTTGACCTCGGAGATATCGAACTGGGCCTCGAGACCATAGCCGATGGGCACGATCACCATGCCGTGATGGGCCAGGGTCGTCCAAGCGGTGAGAATCGTGGTCTCGTTGCCGCCGCCGGTGCCGGTGGAGGTGAAGACACTGGCCACCTTGCCGCGCAGGCTGCCGCTCGCCCACAGACTGCCGGTCTGGTCGAGGAAGGTGCGCATCTGGCCGGCCATGTTGCCGAAACGGGTCGGCGTGCCAAAGATAACGGCGTCATAGTCGGCCAGTTCCTCGGGACGCGCCTCGGGGGTGTCGAGTGCCTTGCCGCCGGCCTTGGCGAAGGCCTCCGGGTCCATCGTCTCGGGGACCCGCTTGATCGTCACTTCGACACCGTTCACCTGGCGTGCGCCGTCCGCGATGCTGTTCGCCATGGTCTCGATATGGCCATACATGGAGTAGTAGAGCACCAGTACCTGGGTCATGGGGTGTACCTCCTTGGGAGTGTTGCGAGTTGTCGATCTTTCGAACAAACGGGAGTATCCGGAAGTAAGTGGTTGATACCTGTCCATCACAGGAATGAGCCTAGTCGCTTGCTCACCGGATTACCTGGTTGATGGAGGGTGGTCAGTTATCGCCTAGCAACATCTAGCCTGGCCAGCGCCTGTTCAGGCAGCGACAAGCTCACGGAATCCAGTACTTCATCCAGCTGACCTAGGCTAGTGGCGCTGGCAATGGGCGCGGTGACCGCGGGGCGGCTCAGCAGCCAGGCCAGAGCTACTTGGGCGGGCTTGGCGCCAAGCTCATCGGATACGTTCAACAGCTCCTGCAGAAGTCGCTGACCGCGCTCATCGAAGTAGCCCTTCAGGAAATCGGCCCGGGCGTTACCTTCCAGATCTTCGAGCTTCGAATACTTACCGGTCAGAAAGCCGCTGGCCAGGGAGAAGTAGCTCACCACCCCGAGCGCATGCTCCTCGGCCACATTCGCAAGCCCGGCCTCAAAGTCGTCACGGTCATAGAGGTTATAGAGCGGCTGCGTCACTTCGTAGCGGGGCAGCCCCTGATTCCGGGAGACCGCCAGGGCCTCGCCCAGTCGCTCGGCGGAATAGTTGGAAGCGCCGATGGTTCGCACTTTGCCGGCCTCGATCAGCCGGGCGAAGGCCCCAAGGGTTTCCTCCAGTGGCACATCCTGGTCATCGATATGTGCGAAGTAGACGTCCAGGTAATCGGTACGCAGGCGCTTCAGGGAGTCCTCGACGGCGGCCTCGATGTTGGCCGCCGAGAGGCCCTTGCGCGGCTCCCACATGCCCACCTTGCTCATCAGTACGAGATCGTCGCGCCGCCCGCGCCGGGCCAGCCACTGACCCAGAACCGTTTCCGACTCACCGCCCTCGAGCCCCGGCGCCCAGGCCGAATAGACATCGGCGGTGTCGATGGCGTTGAAGCCACGCTCGACGAAGCGATCGAGCAGGGTGAAGGAGCGGTCTTCATCGGCGGTCCAGCCGAAAACGTTGCCACCGAAGACGAGCGGTGCGATCTCGACCCCGGAGCGGCCCAAGTTGCGTTTTTTCATGATCCTTTTCTCTCCCATGTCGAAAACCTGTTGAAGGCAATGCCTGGTACCTGTCACGGTCGCGCTACAGCATCCGCTTGAGCGTATCGTCACGCTGGACAAAGTGGTGAAACAGGGCGATGCCGATATGCCCGAGGACCAGCGCGGTCAACGCCCAAGCCAGCGGTGAGTGCAGGCTGCCGAGACTTGCGGCCCAAGCGATCTCTTCACTCTCCGCAAAGATCTCCAACCCGAAGGCGGTCAGTCCATAGCCGCCTCCCAGCATCACCATCACCCCGGTGATCGGCATCAGCAGCATGCCGGCGAAGAGCAGGCCATGCCCGGCCTTGACCAGCTTGGCAGTGGCCGGGTCCTGGGCCGGACGCTGATGACGCTGACGCGCCACCCACGCCAGGCGCAGCACGATCAACACCAGTAGCAGGGTGCCGATGGAGACGTGCCAGGGAACCAGGGTCTGGCCTACCCAGTGCTCCCCCTCGGCGATCCGGTCACCAAACTTGAGCAGCTGCCAGATGATCAATACCGCCATCAGCCAATGGAAGGCCTTGCTGACGCTGCCATAGCGTTCTTTGGAATCGTTGATCATCGACATCTCCGCCAGGTAGTTTCAAAAATTCAAGCAGCTCCAAGCTAGCAGGCTAGCAAACCGCCTGCTATCGCCGCGGTCCCGACGTCTCGATCAGGCAATGCTCTCGACGATGCCGCCTTCCACTCGCAGGGCGGAGCCGGTGGTGGCACTGGCCTGGGGCGAGGCCGCATAGACGCACAGGCTGGCGACCTCCTCGGGGGTGGCGAAGCGCTTGAGCAGCGTCGAGGGGCGGTTCTCCTCCAGGAACAGGGTCTCCATCTCTTCGGCCGAGACGCCGCGCTCGGCGGCCAGCTTGGCCATCATCGCCTGGGCGCCTTCGGTACGGGTCGGGCCGGGCAGGATGGTGTTGACCGTGACGCCACCGCCGGCCAGCACCTTGGCCAGACCGCGGGAGACACCCTGCAGGGCCGCCTTGCTGACGCCGTAGTGCACCATCTCGGCGGGTATGTTGAGTGCCGACTCGCTGGAGATGAACTGGATGCGCCCCCAGCCACGGGCCTGCATGCCCTGGGCATAGTGCCGCGCCAGGCGCACCCCGCTCATGACATTGATCTGGAAGATCTCTTCCCAGGCGGCGTCGTCAATCTCGAAGAAGGGGCGGCCGCCGTAGATACCCAGGTTGTTGACCAGGATATCGACCTCGGGGCGGGCCGCGATCAGCGCCTGACAGCCTTCGGCGGTGCCGGGGTCGGCCACCACGCCGCTGGCATCGTCACGGCCACTGGCCTGCTGGATATGGGCCACGGCCTTGTCCACCTTGGCCTGATCGCGACCGACCACGGTCACGCTAGCACCCGCCTGGGCCAGGCCAGTGGCGATCGCCAGCCCAATGCCCGCGGTGGAGCCGGTGACTAGGGCCTGTTTGCCAGAAAGTTCAATTCGCATCATCTACCTCCTGCTGTATTGCGTGAGTTGCCATGTGAGGTGGCTGTGAAAGTGGCGTGGCCGCCTCAGCCGAAGCGGTAGGCGGACAGCTGCGTCTTGAGCACT
The DNA here is from genome assembly GCF_036663415.1 of Salinicola sp. 4072. NCBI lineage: Bacteria > Pseudomonadati > Pseudomonadota > Gammaproteobacteria > Oceanospirillales > Halomonadaceae > Salinicola > Salinicola sp. 4072. Next base: position 42,265 of record NZ_JAXOVV010000003.1, read on the forward strand.
TGTTCCGAATAGATCTTGCGGCCCTTGTCCTTCCCCGCGGCGCCGGCGGCGACCATCAGCGGGATCAGGTGCTCTTCGTCGCCCGGCGGGTGGCACTGAGGCGCATGGGGTGCCCGAGCCCAGTCGCCAAGCGCGGCGTGGCGCCGATCCGGCTCAGCCTCCACGGTCTGAGTCAGCCAGTCATCAAAGGCCTCGGAGGGTGCGGTAAAACGCGCATCCCCGTAGCCGCGCATGTTGTGGAAGCTCATGCCGCTGCCGACGATCAGTACACCTTCATCACGCAGCGACGCCAAGGCCTCGCCAGCGGCGAGATGGGCCGCGGGATCGAGATCATCGCGCAGCGACAACTGCACTACGGGGATATCCGCCTCGGGGAACATCAGCTTCAGCGGCACGAACATACCGTGATCGAACCCCCGCTCGGTGTCCCGTTGGCTGGCCAGACCGGCTTGAGAGAGCAGCCTGTCGACCTGCTCTGCCAGGGCCGGCGCGCCGGGGGCCGGGTAGGTGAGCTCATAGGTGTGGTCAGGAAACCCGTGGTAATCGTAGATCAGCTCGGGGTATTCACCCGCGCTCACGCGAAAGCCGGGGGTTCGCCAGTGGGCGGAGACCATCAGGATCGCGCGGGGGCGGGCCGGCAGCGAGGCGGCCACGCCCTTGAGGAAGCCTGCCATGCCTTCCCAGGTGCCGGGCGGGTTCCAGTCCATGAAGAAGCACGGGCCGGCGCCGTGGGGAATGAACAGCACCGGCTGGGTGGTTGAATCAGGGGGCGATACGCTCGCGTTGGTCATCGTGTAATTCCTTGGGCCATGCGGCCCGGTGAATACTTAGGTAGGTAATACTGTATCCTCACTCCCTTAGTAAGAGAATATGGTATTTTATGCAAACACCTTTAACTATGAGTGCGAAATAGATGCTGGACCGTTTTACGGGGATGCGGGTCTTTACCCAAGCGGCAACCCACGGCAGCCTATCGGCGGCGGGACGCGCGCTGGGCATGTCGCCGGCTATGGCCACCAAGCACATGGATGCCCTGGAGGCCCGGCTGGGCGTCAAGCTACTGCATCGCACCACCCGACGGCTGACGTTGACGGACGCCGGCACCGACTATCTCGAGGCCTGCCGGCGCATCCTGCAGGAACTCGACGAGGCGGAGTCGGAAGTGGCCGCCCAGAGAGTCGAAGCGGTCGGGCGGCTGCGCATGAATGTACCGCTCTCCTTCGGCGTGCGCTTCATCGCGCCACTGCTACCCGCGTTCCACCGTCGCTATCCAAAGGTGGAGGTCGAACTGGGCCTGAGCGATGCCCAGCACGGCCTGATCCAGGAAGGCTGGGACCTGGCGATCCGCATCGGTCATCTTGCCGACAGCTCGCTCAAGGCGCGACGGCTGGGCGACTGCCCGATGCGGGTATGTGCCGCGCCGGACTATCTGGAACGATACGGCACGCCGGGGGGCGTCGCCGAACTATCCGGCCATAACTGTCTGAGCTATACCCTGTCGCCCTCTCAGAGAGAGGGGACCTGGAGCTTCGGTCGCGAGGGCGACATTCAGGTGCCTGTGCAAGGCGATCTCAAAGCCAACAATGGTGATGCATTATTGGCGGCGGCGCTTGGCGGGCAGGGCGTGATCTATCAGCCGAACTTCATCGTGGGGGAGGCCCTGGCGCGCGGTACCCTGGTGGCCCTGGAACTCGACCAGCCCACGCTCGACCTGGGCGGCTTGCATGTGCTGTTTCCCCCCGACCGGCGCCCACCAGCCAAGGTCAGGGCGATGATCGATTACTTGGTTGAGGCATTTGCGCAGTCCTCCTGCCAGACCCCGTCTCTGACAACTAGGGAAAGCTCGGCCAGTGTAAGGAGACTCCGTGACCAGCCCGACTGATAACATTCTCCATCTGCCGGACTTCCAAGGACGATAGCATTCTGGAGAATCGCGCCATTTGGTTCTTGAACACAGGGCCACAGGGCCCAGAGGAGGCCGTTCAATACCTGGCGGTGATCCCGCCCTGGCAAGCTCATCGTCTGGAGCGGCGAGACGATGTCCTCGATCAGCGACCAGCTGGTCAACAGGAAAGCGCACTTGTTCAAAGCGATTGCCCGCTTGCTCAGAACTCCCGTGCATAATGCATGCTTTGTCCGGAAAACGATCATTAGGCGGCCAACCCGGACAATGTCCGAGAATAGACTTGTTTGATGGGTTTTCGGACAATAAGATAGGCGGACGGATTAACGGACAAAAGGGGCGGTCAATGGCGCTGATCGGCTATGCGCGGGTCTCGACGGCGGAGCAGGATACCGCCTTGCAGACGGATGCGCTTCGCAAGGCGGGGTGCGAGCGGATCTTCGATGACACTGTCTCCGGGGCCAAGGCGGATCGACCGGGCCTGACGGCCGCGTTGGAGTTTCTACGCGACGGGGATGTGCTGGTCGTGTGGCGACTGGATCGACTGGGACGCTCGCTGCCGCATCTGATCGAGGTCGTCAGTGCCCTGGAGGCGCGGGGTATCGGGTTCCGGTCGCTGACCGAAGCCATCGACACCACCACGCCCGGTGGGCGGCTGATCTTCCATGTGTTCGGTGCCCTGGGGCAGTTTGAGCGTGACCTGATCCGGGATCGTACCAGGGCGGGACTGGCCGCTGCCGCCGCTCGCGGGCGCAAAGGGGGACGCAAGCCTGTCGTCACCGAGGACAAATTGAAGCGGGCAAGGGAGTACCTGGCCAACGGGCTGAACGTCCGCGAGGCCGCCGCACGGATCAAGGTCAGCAAGACGGCCCTCTACGCCGCCTTGAAGGCCAGCCAGCCCGATATCCACGATAAGGCCGAAAAGGCGGACGACCTTACAAGATGACGGCCGCCAAGCAGCGGATTGCGCCATGTCGGTCGCCATGCGGGCTGTGCGGACATGGCGTAGGGTGTTACCGAAACAGGCTTTGGGAACAAGCGTCGCCGATTGCGCCGCGGGAGTGGCGTCGCCGTTGAGCATAGGAGTGCCGAATATGAGGGTCGCCCAGTCTCTGAAACACGTCCTGCATCATTACCTCTTCTCGTTGCGGGGCCGCCTGCTGTTGGGGGTCGTGGTGATCTGGACGCTGCTGAGCATGACACTACTGGCCTTCGGCTGGCAGTCCGGCACCCTGCTGGTCGAGGAATCCAACCGCGTGCATCTGCGGTATGAGGCGGAGCTGATCCGCAACGACATCACGCATGAGATCGAGCAGCGTCTGGAGGTACTGGAGCGCCTGGCCGGGCTGTATCCCGACGCCTCGCCGGGAATGCTGGCCCGGGGTAACCATGACCCCTTGCTCGCCCTCTTCGAGGGCCTGATTCTGGTCGATGCCGAGAACATCGTCGTCGATGACTGGCCGACGCTTGAAGGTCGCCGCGGCCAGGACATCGGCTATCGGTCCTATGCGCGCTTCATGCGCAACGTGCAGCGCCCGCATGTCAGTGAACCCTTCGTCGGAGCGGTCTCCGGCAAGCCCATGGTCATGATGCTGGTACCGCGCCACACGGAGCAGGGCCGCTACACGGGCTTCGTGGGTGGCCTGGTGGAGATCGCCCGCAGCGAGCTGTTCGAGGGGTTCCAGCGCCTCCGGCTGGGCGACGAGGGCCATGTGGTGATCGCCACGGCCTCGGGCCGGCTGCTCTATCACCCCGACCAGCGGCAAGACCTGCCAACGCTGGAGGACGTGGCGCGCGACCCCTGGCTCGATCTGGCGCGCGATGGCTGGCAGGGCGAGGCCAGTGGCAACCTGCTTGGAAGCAGCGCGGGCCTGACGGCCTATCGCCAGATTTGGCCCGCCGACTGGATACTGGGTCTCTACCTGCCCCTCGATCAGGTCTATACCCCCCTGGCAAACGTCATGGAGCGCATTACGTGGCGGGGCTGGTGGGTGTTGGGGCTGTTGCTGCCGATGATGGCGGCCGTGATCTGGCTGACCCTGCGGCCACTGACGCGCCTGGCCCAGCAGCTCAAGGAGCTGAGCCAAGGCCACCGGCGCTCCCTTCAGATCGCCACCCGCCTGTCCGAGCTGCGCAACGTCATCGACGTCTTCAATGAGGTGGAGCATGGCCGTCTGAAGGCCATGGAAGACCTGCAACAGCGTAAGGCATTCCTGAAAGGTATCCTGGCCGCCTCGCCCCAGGGCATGTTCGTCACCGACACCCAGGGAAACCTGACTTTCGTCAATCAGGCACTGAGACAACTGCTGGGGATCACGCCGCCGGTCCACCTGCCGACCTGGGCCCAGCGTATCCACGAAGAGGATCGCAAACCGGTGGTGGCCGCCTGGCAGGCGAGCCTTCTCCGGCACCAGGACGTCGCGCGCCAGTTTCTCTACTACGGCGAGCATGGTGAGCTGTACTGGTTGGACGTCCACGCCACTGCGATCCGGGTGGACGGCGAGATCATCGGCCAGGTGGGGGTCGTACGCGATATCACCCAGCGTCAGCACGAGGATGCCCTGCGCCGCTGGGAAGCGGAGCACGATCCGCTGACCGGCCTGCTCAACCGCCGCGGTTTCGAGCGCCGGCTGGAGGAAGCCTTTGCCGCTTGGAAAAAAGCCGGCACCCAGTCGGCCCTGCTGATGTTCGATCTGGACCATTTCAAGGCCATCAACGACGCAGGCGGTCACGCCCTGGGCGACAGCATGCTCCGCGAGGTGGCGGCCGCGATGAGCGCGGAAACGCGCAGCAGCGACCATGCCGCCCGCCAGGGGGGCGACGAGTTCGCCATTCTGCTGCCTGGCTGCGAGTTCTCCCAGGCCATGCGCATTGCCGAGTCGCTGCGAGCGCGCATTGCGGCCAAGGGTCTGGAACACAACGGCCGCACGTGGAAAGTGACGGCCAGCATCGGGGTGAGCAACTTCCAATGGTCGGACCAGAGCGTCGATGACGTGGTAAGGCGTGCCGATGCTGCGAGCTATGCAGTCAAGTCACGGGGGCGAAATGGTGTGGTCAACGCATGACCCTGCCCTGGAGGTAGCCGGCAGGGAAAGGGCAAGACCGAGTGTTACCTATGCCACAGCAGCAAGCCCGGAGGGTGCAATCGACCCCTGACATTCCGTGCAGCCGTCTTCTGAAAATGACACCAGGCCTCCTGATTCGAAACGGCTCTGGTTCGCGAGCGTTGGCATCGCGTCCTACATTGTGTGAAAACGACGGGTTGGGAAAGAGGGGTTGGGAAAGAGGGGTTGGCAGCGATTCGGTCGTTGCCAACCTTTTGCGTTTTACCGATCGAGTATGCGTGGTCCACAGGAGAGACGTGATGAAGATTCACTGGCAGGGCGACCGCCTGGTCGTTGCCGAGGGCGATATCACCCGCTTCGAGGGCGATGCGATCGTCAATGCCGCCAACAAGAGTCTGCAGGGCGGTGGCGGCGTCGATGGCGCGATCCATCGCGCGGCGGGGCCGGACCTTCTCGAGGCGTGCCGCGAGTTGCGACGCACGACCTGGCCGGAGGGGCTACCGGTGGGCGAAGTGGCGATGACGCCGGGGTTCCGGCTGCCGGCGTCTCACGTGATCCACACCGTGGGGCCGGTTTTCGCCAAGTCGGAGGATCGCTCCGAGCAGCTGGCCGATTGCTATCGTAATGCGCTGCGCCTGGCGGGAGAGCATCGATTCACGCGGCTGGCGTTTCCGGCCATCTCGACCGGTGTCTACGGTTATCCGGCCGACGCGGCTGCCGCCATCGTGGCCGGCGTGATGCGCGAGTTGCTGCCCACGCTTCCCGACCTCGAGGTGACGCTGCTGTTCTTCTCGGCGAGGGATGTCGATACCTTCCTGGCCCACGGCGTCCCGGCCGGCTGACTGGTGCCGGCGCTTGCCGGCCAGCGTCGAGACCGGGCCGGGGCGGTCTCACTCCTCGGGCTGATACTTGTAGCCGACGCCGTAGACGGAGCGGATGATGTCGCGGTCCGGCCAGACATCGGCGATCTTGCGTCTGAGCTTCTTGACGTGGCTATCGACGGTACGCTCGGAAACGATACGGTGATCGCGATACATGTGATCCATCAACTGGTCGCGGGAGAAGATGCGCCCGGGGCTGTACATCATCACCTTGAGGAGCTGGAACTCGACCGCGGTGAGATTCAGGTCCTCGCTGCCCGCCATCGCGCGCCAGCCGTCTTCGTCCAGCGTCAGGCGGTCGCCTTCGGAGGTGGATTCGTCCGTGCCGGTGGCGCCGTAGCTGCGGCGCAGCACGGCCTTGACACGGGCCACGACCTCCCGGGGGCTGAAGGGTTTACAGATATAGTCGTCGGCGCCCAGCTCGAGTCCCAGCAGGCGATCCACTTCCTCGACACGGGCGGTCAGCATGATCACGGGGATGGCGGGAAATCGCTCGCGGATCTGGCGGCACAGGGTGAGACCATCGGTGCCGGGCAGCATCAGGTCGAGCAGGATCAGCATCGGCTGATTCTCTTCGAGCCACGCCATCACGGCATTGCCGTGATCGATGTGATCGGAAGCGTAGCCGCTCTTCGACAGATAGTCGGCGACCAGGCGTGCAATCTTGGGTTCGTCCTCGACGATCAGAATGGTGTCGTTCATCAAACCGGCTCCCTGTCAGTTGGCGTGGCTGCCGTGGCTACTTGCCGTGGCTACTGAATGGTTCGTTGTATCGTTCGTGTCGTTCGTGTCGTTCGTGTCGCTCGCCGGCCCGCTCCGGGAGCGACGCCTTGGCGGGCGAGCCGCACGAGTGGTCGGCGCGCTCGAGGGAGGCGTCCGCCGTCCGGTCGGCGGGAAGCGCCTGCGGGAACGTCAGCGTCCAGCGCAAACCGCCGAGTGGCGAAACCGAGGGCACCAGCGTGCCGCCCTGCGCTTCGATCAGCGCGTTGGCGATCGACAGTCCCAGGCCGCTGCCACCGCTGCGGCGATTGCGCGACCCTTCCACCCGGTACAGCCGCTCGGTCAGGCGGGGCAGCTCGTCCTCCGGCACGCCGGGGGCGGTGTCCTCCCAGACGACGGTCGCCTGATCGCCACGGCGCTTCAGCGTGACGCGCAGCGTGCCGGGGCTGTCGGTATAGGCGATGGTGTTGGACAGCAGGTTATCCCAAAGCTGACGCAGACGCTGGCTGTCGGCACGCACCCACAGCGGTTCGGTTTCGAGCTGAAGCGCGAGGCCGAGGCTTTCCAGTCTCGGCTGACTGTCCTCGAGGCGCTGTACCAGCGACTCCTCGAGATCCACGGGCACGAGGTGCATGTCCAGCGCGCCGGCGTCGCTCTGGGCCAGCAGGCGCAAGTCCTCGACCAGATGCCCGAGCTGGTCGACCTCCTGCTGCAACGATCCCAGGTTGTCCACCGACAGAGGGCGGATGCCGTCCTGCATGGCTTCGATCTCGCCTCGCAGCACTGCCAGCGGCGTGCGCAGCTCATGGGCGATATCGGCGACCCAGCGCTGGCGCGCGAGACGATTGGCCTCGAGCGTCTCGGCGAGCTGGTTGAAATCCGCCGAGAGACGCGAGAGCTCGTCGCGGCCGCGTTCGGAAAGGCGCACGCTGTAGTCTCCCAGGGTCAGGCGGCGCGTGGCCAGGGTCATGAGCCTGGCACGGCGGCCCAGCCACCAGGCGAGCCCGCCGGCCAGGAGCAGAGAGGCGAGAAACAGCGAACCGACGATGATGGTCAGGTTGCGCTGCTGGCGCTCGAGAAAGATCTGGTCCATTCGCGCCATCAGTCGCTCCGGCGGCAGGTAGCCCAGCTGGCCGACAAGTTTGTTGCCACTGCGGATCGGCACGAAATGGGGCTCCGGCGGCGGCGGAATGTCCAGATCGTCGTCCTGAGGGGGCGGCTTGAGCAGGGGCTCGCCGATCACCGGATTGCTCAGCTCGTCGAGCAGAACGTAGCCGCGGGCATCGGAAAACTGGCGATCGATCCCGCTGGGAGGGCGCTTCTCGCTGGACCAGAGCTGGCTGCGCACCAGACTTTGCCAGGCGCGAGGATTGTCGCGCAGCCACTGCCAGCTGCCGCGCTGTGTCCACTGTTCGCCCAGTGCGTTGGCCAGTGTCTCGGCGCGTGTCGACTGGCTGCGCTCGAGATAGTTGACGAAACCTTCGTCCAGGCTGCGCGAGACGAACACGAACACCAGTCCGCTGATCAAGACGTTGGTGATCAGGATGATGGCGAACAGTTTGATGCCGAGACGCGACAGTCGAGGCCAGTCGCGCCATCTGCTATACGATAAGGACATGGGATCCGGCTTTTTCACGGGCGGTATCGATTCCTCCAGTGTGTCTCAACGCGCAGCAGTGACAGTTCAGACAATGGGCAAAGAAGATGGAGATTGCGAGTGCTTCATCGTTGCTGGTTGCCGTCAGGCATCGGTGGCGCGGGAAACGAGTCGGCCTTTCCACCGGAAGTCCACCGGCCAGTGAGGTTGAGCGCGGGATTGATCGGCGGCGTCGAAGGCGGCCCATAGCGCCCCGAACGTGCGGCCGTCGACCGGATGGGCGTGGGAGGGCAGCAGGTCGGCCAGCGGGTGCAGCACGAAAGCGTAGCGCAGGATGTCTTCGCGCGGCAGGCAGGCGTCGCCATGGCGGCCGACGGCCTCGCCCCACAGCAGCAGGTCGATGTCCAGCGTGCGGGCGACGAACTTGGTCGGGCCGGCGGGCCGGCCATTGTCGCGCTCGATGCGCTTGCAGCGGTCGTTGAGCGCGGTCGGCGACAGCTCGGTCTCGAACGCCACCACCAGATTGTAGAAGGGGCGATCGTCCTCGAAGCCGACTGCGGGACTCTCGTAAACCGGGGAGAGTCGTAGCGGGGCCGGGTCGGCGAGGGTTGCCAGCGCGTCCAGGGCGCGGGTCAGGTGATGCCGGCGTTGGATGTTGCTGCCCAGCCCGAGAACGGCCAGCGGCATCAGTCGGCACTGCGCTCGATGCGAATGCCCACGGCGCGTGCCGCGGCCACGGCGCCGGGCTTGCGCACGGTCAGGCGTAGCTGGCGGACGCCGAATTCGTCGATCAGCAGTGCCGCGACGCGCTCGGCGAAGGTTTCCACCAGGCCGTGGGCGTTGGCGTCGGCGTAATCGGCAAGACGCTGACAGATGGCGGCGTAGTCGAGCGTCCGGTCGAGGTCGTCGTCCCGGGCGGCCGGGCGGATATCGGTGCCGAGTTCCAGATCCAGCTCCAGGCGTTGGCGCACCGTACGTTCCCAGTCATAGACGCCGATGACCGTCTCCAGGCTCAAGCCTTCGATCAATACCTGATCCACGCTAACTCCTCGTCGGCAGCGATGCTTTTGGCGGTGATTGCCATCGGCGGGCCGTTCCCGCTCGACGCAACGGCCATCGATTGTACGCGAGGAGAGTGGCAGAATCAGGGCTCGATGATGACCGCCACGCGGCCAGGGGAGTGTTGTCTTGCCACCGATCCTTGTTACCGGCCTGCTGGTGGGGGCCGGCTATCTCAGCGGTTCGCTGCTCGGGGCGATCTGGGTATGCCGTGCCTGGGGCCTGCGCGATCCTCGCTGGGCGGGCTCGGGGAATCCGGGATTTTCCAATGTGCTGCGTGCCTTCGGCTGGCGGCCGGCGCTGGTGACGCTGACCATCGATGCCGCCAAGGGCATGCCGGTGCTGTGGCTGGCCGGCGCGGCGTCGCTGTCGGTCTGGTCCCAGGGGCTGGTCGGCCTCGGCGTGCTGATCGGGCACAGCTGCCCGGTCTGGCATCGGGGGCGCGGCGGCAAGGCGGTGGCTAGTGCGTTCGGCGTGCTGCTGATGCTGGCGACGCCAGTGGCGCTGATCTGCGCGACCTGCTGGTTCCTGCTCGCCTGGCGGGTGCGCACGGCGGCGGTGGCCTCGCTGGCCACGGCGTTGATGGCGCCGCTGCTGAGTTATTGGCTAGTGCCGCCGATGACGGGCGTCATCTGCGTGTTCTCTCTACTGGTTCTGGCTCGGCACGCCTGGAACATCCGGTTGTGGCGGGAGCGACGCCGCGAAACGCACGAACCAGCGCTGGCCGATCCGTTCGACGAAGAAGATGCCCTGTGCGATCGCCGCGGGCTCAGGCAACAGGACGGCCAGCAGGTCAGACCGCAGGAGGAGTGAGCTCCGCCAGCGGCCAGCGTGGGCGAGGCTGCAGGGTCTGGCTGCGCTGGCCGGCGGCGAGACGCTGCGCGCCGGCGTAGGCGATCATCGCGCCATTGTCGGTACAGAAGTGGCCACGCGGGTAGAACGCCTGGGCGCCCAGTTTGGCGAGTGCCGTATCCAGCGTCTCGCGCAGGCGCCGATTGGCGCTGACGCCACCGGCAACGACCAGGCGTTTCCGCCCGCTCTCCTTGAGGGCGCGCCGGCACTTGATCACCAGCGTGTCGACCACGGCATCCTCGAAGGCGCGGGCGACGTCGGCGCGCGCCTGGGCGTCGAGGGCGTCCTGTTCGCGAAGCGTGCGCAGTGCGGTCAGGGTGTGGGTCTTCAGTCCGGAGAAGCTGAAATCGAGCCCCGGCCGGTCGGTCATCGGGCGGGGAAAGCGAAAGCGCTCGCTGCGCCCCTGCTCGGCCAGCGCGGCCACCTGCGGGCCGCCGGGGTAGGGGAGTTCCAGCATCTTGGCGACCTTGTCGAACGCTTCGCCGGCCGCATCGTCGACGGATTCCCCCAGCAGCCGATAGTCGCCCAGGCCGCGGACGTCCACGAGCTGGGTGTGCCCACCGGAAACCAGCAGGGCGACGAAGGGAAACGCCGGCGGATTCTCCTCCAGCATCGGCGCCAGCAGGTGGCCTTCCATGTGATGCACGCCGAGTACGGGGATTCCGAGTGCGCGCGCCATGCCGTGAGCGGTGCAGGCACCCACCATCAGCGCGCCGACCAGGCCGGGGCCGGCAGTGTAGGCGATGGCATCGAGATCGCGCTTGGCCAACCCGGCCTCGTCGAGCACCTGATCCACCAGTGGCAGCAGCTTGCGGGTGTGATCGCGGGAGGCGAGTTCCGGCACCACGCCGCCAAATTCGGCATGTAGCGCTATCTGACTGTAGAGCGCATCGGCCAGTAGCCCGGCCTCGGTGTCATAGAGGGCGACGCCGGTTTCGTCGCAGGAGGTTTCGATGCCCAGCACGCGCATGATCGGTGTCCGTCGGGGGTCGTGAAGCGAAAAGGGGCGTTAGTTTACGCTGTCGAAAAGCCATTTGCATTGGTTCCGGGGCGCGACTAGAATACTCTGCTCTGTAGAACTGGGTCGTGCGCCTTTAACACGTCCTCGGCTGTCGATCGATCTCGTGAGACAGATCTGGGCCGGGAAGATCCGGATAGCGAAACGTCAGGATTCGAAGCCTTTCGCGGCGTTGTCTCGAATTTCTCGGGTCGTGCGTTCAAAAGGGCGTGCGTTCAAACCGAACTCAATTCCCAAGGTAGGTGAGTGCTTCATGCCCGCTGTTAAAGTACGTGATAACGAGCCGTTCGACGTCGCGCTGCGTCGCTTCAAACGCTCCTGCGAAAAAGCCGGAGTCCTGTCCGAAGTCCGCCGTCGCGAAACTTACGAAAAGCCCACTGCAGTCCGCAAGCGTAAAGCCGCGGCTGCCGTGAAGCGTCATGCCAAGAAGTTGCAGCGTGAGCGTAAGCGTTTCGAACGCTTGTATTGATCCGTACTGCGGGTGACTTCGGTCACCCCAGAGGGACGATCAAACGGCCGCCGTTCAGGTGGCCGTTTGTTTTTGTTCCGCTGCCATTGCGCCAACGTCCATGGGATCAAGATCCATGTCGGCGCGGATGCAGTGTTTTCTTGCCTGTCCTATCTTCAGCTGGATATCTCTCCATGACAGGCATGGCAGTTCGCAGCCTGGCCTGCGAGCGGATCCCCCGAGAGCGTCTGATGATATGGCCGGACAGATTTCCCAACGTTTCATCGATGACCTGTTGGCCCGTACCGACATCGTCGATGTGATTTCCGAGCGGGTGCAGCTCAAGAAAAGCGGGCGCAACCACAGCGGCCTCTGCCCGTTCCATCAGGAAAACTCCCCGTCGTTCACGGTAAGCCACGACAAGCAGTTCTATCACTGCTTCGGCTGCAGCGCGCACGGCAATGCGCTGCGGTTTCTGATGGAGTTCGACAATCTGCGCTTTCCCGAAGCGGTCGAGCAGTTGGCATCCCGGGCAGGTATGCAGGTCGAGCGGGAAGGCGGCGAGGATCCGGGAGCGCGTCAGCGTCAGCAGAAGCGTGAAGAGGGCGTCAATCTGCTGGAGCTGGCTTCGCGCTTCTTTCGCGAGCGCCTGGCGCTCGGCGGCGGACGCCAGGCCCGGGAGTATCTCGATCGTCGCGGCCTGAGCCAGGAGATCATCCGGGATTTCGGCATCGGTTACGCCGAGGACGAGTGGGAGTCGCTCAAGCGCTATCTGCTGCAACAGGGCATCAGCGAAGCGGTCCAGGTCGAGTACGGGCTGCTGGTGCACCGCGAAGAGACCGGACGCACCTACGATCGGTTTCGTGACCGGGTGATGTTTCCGATTCGCGACTGGAAAGGCCGCACCATCGCCTTCGGTGGCAGGGTGCTGGGCGATGCCAAGCCCAAGTATCTCAATTCGCCGGAGACGCCGGTCTTTCACAAGGGACGCGAACTCTACGGACTGTTCGAGGCGCGTCAGGCCAATCGGCAGCTCTCCCGGGTTCTGGTGGTCGAAGGCTACATGGATGTGGTCGCGCTGGCGCAGTTCGGCATTCGCAACGCCTGCGCCACCCTGGGTACGGCGCTGACGACGGACCATCTGCAGCGGCTGTTCCGGCTGGTCGACGAGGTGGTGTTCTGCTTCGATGGCGACAACGCCGGCCGTCAGGCTGCGCGTCGCTCGTTGCAGACGGCGCTGCCGTCGATGATCGATGGGCGGCAGGTGCGATTCCTGTTCCTGCCCGAGGGCGAAGACCCCGATACGGTGGTTCGCCAGGAAGGTCAGGAGGCGTTCGAGAAGCGCATCACCTGCGCCAGCCCCCTGTCGGAGTTTCTGTTCGAGCAGGCGGCGGAAGGGCGTGATCTCAAGCAGGTGGAAGGGCGCGAGCGCTTCGTGACGGCGGTGCTGGACGCCCTGAAACTTTTACCGGAAGGCGTGCTCAAATCGCTGCTGGTCAAGGAGCTGTCGGTCAGAAGCGGGATAGACCAGTCGCACTTCGCCGGCTGGCTGGAGAAGCACGCGATGCCTGAGCCGCGCCAGGCGATGACGCCGGACGCTGGCTACGAAGCGCTGATGATGACCTCGGATGGCGATATCGACGCCACTTCAGACCCGGGCGTGACGGTCGATAATAGCAATAATCGTGCAAGGCGGCGCGGACTCCCGGCATCTCGCCCAGGAACTGCTACGCTTTCTCTGAGCATTCCGGCTCGGATATTGCATCTGTTGTTGCACGAACCGGGATTGGTCGAGGGGCTGCCGGAGACGGTCGAGTGGTGTCCGATCGAAGCATCCGATGGGCGCTTGTGCCGCGAAGTGGTGCAGTTGTTGCGCGCCGGACGCTATCGCAGCCCCCAGGTACTACTGGCTCACTTCCACGGCAGCGCGGACGGTGAGCGCCTCGATCAGCTGGCGCGTCGTGAACTGGAAATTCCGCGCGACGTTCGGGCCAGTGAGCTGGAAAGCTGGGTACGTTATCTCGAGCGCGAGAGCGCTCGTTTGACGCCGGTGGAGGAGTACCGCCAGTTACTGGAAAAGAGCCGTCAACCGGGAGCACTCAGCAGCGCGGACAAGCAGCGCCTGAGAGAGCTGATCGGAAAGTTGGCCGAAGGGCCGTGAATCATGAAGTTCGTAGGGCACGAAACGTCGCGAATAAGGTCAGGACTACTAGGCAAGGAAGCGTGAAGTGGTCAATCGGTAAGGTTATCAACCGAGAGCGCGGTCGAAAGGTTGAAATGGCGGTGATCGCCACCAAATAGGTTAACCAAGCACACTAGCACACCTGGCAGGCAAGGTAATAGAAGCTGGCAGCAAAAAGCGGGGGCGCGCTATACTAGCCGGCTTTTGGGTCGTCGCGCCGTCGCCCCCAGGTGCTTCATTCTTCTTCGTCGAGTAGGGTTTCTATGGCTGGAAATGCGCAGCAGTCACGTTTGAAGGAGCTGATCGCACGCGGCAAAGAGCAGGGTTTCCTGACTTATGCCGAAGTGAACGATCATCTCCCCGAAGATATCGCTGATCCGGATCAGGTGGAAGACATTATCTCCATGATCAACGACATGGGGATCAATGTCGTCGAGGAGGCGCCTGATGAAGACACGCTGATGATGTCCGACGATTCCACCGACGAATCCGCGGCGGAAGAGGCCGTGGCGGCGTTGGCGGCAGTGGAGAGCGATGTCGGACGTACGACCGACCCGGTGCGCATGTACATGCGCGAGATGGGCACGGTGGAGCTGCTGACCCGCGAAGGCGAAATCCTGATTGCCAAGCGCATCGAGGAAGGCCTGCGGGAAGTCATGTCTTCCCTGGCCTATCTGCCCGGCGCGGTGGATTCCATTCTCGACGTCTACGATCAGACCCAGGACGAGGAAGCCCCCGGGCGCCTCTCGGATCTGTTCTCCGGTTTCATCGATCCTGACGAAGGGATCCCGGGGGTTGCCGAAGTCGAGATGCCGGAAGAAGTCGAAGCCGACATCAGCGGCGATGAAGACGACGAGGACAGCGAAGACGACGACAGCGCGAGCGAAGGCGGCCCCGACCCCGAAGAGGCACGGGTGCGCTTCGAGCAGATTCGCGATCAGAACGAAGCGGCCAAGGCGGCTATCGAGAAGCACGGGCGCGGCTCCGAAGAAGCCAATGTCGAGCAGGCGCGTCTGGCCGAGCTGTTCTCGCCGATCAAGCTGTCGCCCAAGCATTTCGAGCGCCTGGTCGGCCAGGTACGGATCAGTGTCGATCAGGTACGGAGTCAGGAAAAGGCGATCATGCAGGTGTTCGTCAAGCAGGGCAAAGTGCCGCGCAAGACGTTCATCAGCTCGTTTCTGGGCAACGAAACCGCCGAAGGCTGGTTCGACGAATTCATCGCCAAGAACGGCAAGTATGCCGATCGTCTCGAACCGTTCCGCGGTGACGTTCAGCGCGCCCAGCGCAAGATCGGTTTCGAGCAGGAAATGGTGTTGCTCAATGTCGGCCAGTTGAAGGAAGTCAACCGCCGTCTCTCCATCGGCGAAGCCAAGGCGCGTCGTGCCAAGAAAGAGATGGTCGAAGCCAACCTGCGTCTGGTCATCTCGATCGCCAAGAAGTACACCAACCGCGGCCTGCAGTTCCTGGATCTGATCCAGGAGGGCAACATCGGCCTGATGAAGGCGGTGGACAAGTTCGAGTACCGCCGTGGCTACAAGTTCTCCACGTATGCCACCTGGTGGATTCGCCAGGCGATCACGCGCTCCATCGCCGACCAGGCCCGCACCATCCGTATTCCGGTGCACATGATCGAGACGATCAACAAGCTCAACCGCGTATCGCGTCAGATGCTGCAGGAGATGGGCCGCGAGCCCACTCCGGAAGAGCTGGGCGAGCGTCTCGAGATGCCGGAAGACAAGGTGCGCAAGGTGCTCAAGATCGCCAAGGAGCCGATCTCCATGGAGACGCCCATCGGTGATGACGAAGACTCGCACCTGGGCGACTTCATCGAAGACAGCACCATGGTGCTGCCGATCGACTCCGCTACCGGCGAGGGTCTGATCGAGGCGACTCGTAACGTCCTCGGCGGCCTGACCGCGCGCGAAGCCAAGGTGCTGCGCATGCGCTTCGGCATCGACATGAACACCGACCACACGCTGGAAGAGGTTGGCAAGCAGTTCGACGTCACCCGCGAGCGTATCCGTCAGATCGAAGCCAAGGCGTTACGCAAGCTGCGTCATCCGTCGCGCTCCGAACCGCTGCGCTCGTTTCTCGACGAATAGAACATAGCCGCGAGCCACGGGCTTCGAGCAAAAGCTAGTTGCCTTGCTATGCGGAGTGGTTTGATTTTGGCTTTGAATAAAAAATGTCAGCGACGCTAGCGTCGCTGATATTTTTTTGTTCAAGGACAGCATCCTGATTTTCGAAGCTCGAAGCTCGAAGCTCGAAGCTCGAAGCTCGAAGCTCGAAGCTCGAAGCTCGAAGCTCGAAGCTCGAAGCTCGAAGCTCGAAGCTCGAAGCCCGAAGCCCGAAGCCCGAAGCCCGAAGCCCGAAGCCCGAAGCCCGAAGCCCGAAGCCCGAAGCCCGAAGCTCAGTCGCCCGACAGCCTCGCTGCGCGACTGGCCTGCAGTGTCCGGGTCATCAGCGCGCGCAGAGCGGCCGGGCGTACCGGCTTGAGCAGGATCTGATAGCCGCCGCGCTTGATCTCCTCGGCGACTTCTTCGGTGCGGTCGGCGGTGATCACGATGCCCGGTACGGCCTGCTCGCAGAGCTCTTCCAGCGCTTCCAGGGCCATCATGCCGGTGACTTCGTTGTCGAGATGGTAGTCCGCGAGAATCGCATCCGGATCGCCCCCCATGTTGCGAAGCGCCGACTTGGCGCCACCGATCGAGGTGGCCGTATAGACTTCGCACTCCCAGCCTTCCAGCATCGCTTTCATGCCTTCGAGGATGAGGCGCTCGTTGTCGATGCAGAGAATGCGCGTGCCCGCCAGCTTGTTGCTGGCCCGCTTGTTGGGCGCCGTCTCTTCCGGCGTGGCGGCGCCGCGGCGATCGGCGATCATCGGCACGGAGACCGAGAACACGGTTCCCAAGCCGACTCGGGAGCGAACGAGAATCGGGTGATCCAGTACGCGGCTCATGCGCTCGGAAATCGACAGGCCCAGGCCCAGACCGCGCTCGCTCTCCTTGTGCCGGGAGGCCTGATCGAGACGCCGGAACTCCTGGAATATCTCGCTCAGCTTGGATTCCGGTATCCCCGGACCGGTATCCCAGACCTCGATCGTCACGCGCCCGCCGGCGCGACGGCAGCCCAGCAGGACGCGTCCCTGCTGGGTGTAGCGCAGGGCATTGGACAGGAAGTTCTGAATGATGCGTCGCAGCATCTGGGCATCGCTCTCCACCCACAGACTGGTCGTGACCATGTCCAGATCGAGGCCGCGATCGTCAGCCATGACTTCGAATTCGGCGCGCAGCGGACGCAGGATGTCGGCCAGGGGGAACTGGCTGCGACGCGGCGTGAGCGCGCCGGCGTCGAGCTTGGAGATATCCAGCAGCGTGCCCAGCAGCTCCTCGGCGGCCTGGAGTGAGTTGTCGATATGGCCGATGGTGCGGCCATGATCGGGGTCCGCGATCTGCTGACCCAGCGCCGAGGTGAATAGCCGGGCGGCGTTGAGCGGTTGCAGCAGATCGTGGCTGGCGGCGGCGAGGAAGCGCGTCTTCGAGGCGTTGGCATCCTCGGCGGTCTGCTTGGCCTGGCGCAGCGCCTGTTCGGCCTCGGCGCGAACGCGGTTCTCCTGGCGTAACGCTGCGTTGGCCTCCGATAGCGCCTGGGTACGTTCGCGAACCCGCTCCTCGAGGTTTTCATTGGTCTCTCGCAGGGCGATCTCTGCCAGCCGGCGCTCGGTGATGTCCTGATAGAGCGCGAAGAAGCCGAGAATTCGCCCCCCTTCGCCGAAGTGCGGCGTGTAGGTCACCAGCATGTAGCGAATGCCGCCGTCGCCGTCGTCGAGCGAGATCTCGAAGGTGACCCGCTCGCCGCTCAGCGCTCGCTGCATCCAGGGTGTGCGTTGACGCGCCGTCTGCGGCGGCAGCACGTTGTCCGCCCGCTCCCCGATCACCGCGTTGCGGTCGATCCCCATCGCCGCTTCGTAGGCGCGGTTGGTGAAGAGATAGCGACACTCCTTGTCGAAGTAGGCGATCAGCGCCGGCACGTTGTCGGTGTAGATGCGGATGTTGCTCTCGGAGCGGATCAGCGCTTCCTCGGTGCGCTTCTGCTGCGTGATGTCCTGATAGGTATAGACGAAGCCGCCACCCGGCATCGGGTTGCCCAGCACCTCCAGCACCGAGCCGTCGGGGCGATAGCGCTCGTAGCGGTGCGGCTGGCCGCTGCGGATGTTCTCGATCAGCTGCTCGACGTGTTCCTCGGGATCGCCGGGGCCGTATTCACCGTTGTGGGCGTTGTAGCGGAACACCTTTTCCATCGGCGTGCCGACGCGGATCAGGTTGTCGGGGAAACGGAAGATCTCCAGATAGCGCTGGTTCCAGACCACCAGGTTGAGGTTCTGGTCGACCACGCCGATGCCCTGGTTGATGTTCTCGATGGTCGCCTGCAGCAGCGCCCGGTTGAACTCCAGCACCTGTGACGCTTCGTCGACGATCGAGATGACGTCCGAGATGCCGATACCGCGGCCCTGAAGCGCGGAGTTGACCACGATGCGCGCCGACGATGCGCCGAGAACCGAGGCCAGAAGGCGTTCGGTGAACTGGATGACGTCGATCGATGCCCGAATGTTGTTGTCCACCGGCTTGGCGTTGCGCCGGGCGTAGTCCTCGAAGGCGCGTTCGACCTGCGATTTGCCCAGGAAACGCTCGCACAGCACCTTGAGGTCGCCCATGGTCGTGGCGCCCGTCCAGGGGCGGTTGACCGTGGTCTGACGGGTTTCGATGCTGTCGACGAACAGCGAGGCCTGGATGCGCTCGACGACCCGCTGCGGTGTCAGCTGCGAGATGAAGATGTAGAAGAACAGGTTGAAGCCCAGCGACAGCATCACGCCGTGGGCGAAACTGTCGGTGACGTTGAGGCCGAACAGATGCAGCGGCGAGAGCCACTCCAGCCCCAGCGGGCCCCCGATCAGCCACGCTTCCGGCAGCAGGTTGGCCTGGATCAGCGCCGGCATCAGCAGGGTGTAGGCCCAGATCGCGAAGCCGACGTTGAGTCCGGTCACCACGCCGAGACGATTGCCGCGCTTCCAGTAGAGCCCGCCGAGCAGCGCCGGGGCGAACTGGGCGGCGGCCGAGAGCGATAGCAGGCCGGTGGCGGCGAGCGAGCTGTACTCGGCGACCAGCTGGTAGAACAGGTAGGCCAGGGCCAGGATGACGACGATGGTGAGTCGACGGGCGCGCAGCACCAGCCGGCCGTAGTCCCGGGGCTGCTCCTCGAACCAGCGCAGTCGGAACAGCGCCGGCAGCACGATTTCGTTGGAGATCATGATCGCGTTGGAGACGACGGCCATGATCACCATGCCGGTGGCCGCCGAGAGTCCGCCGACGAAGGTCATCATCGCCAGCCACGGCTGGTCGGCGACGATCGGCAGGGCGAGGACATAGCTGTCCGGCGAAATGCCCTCACCGGGAAACAGCGATAGCCCCGCAGCCGCCAGGGGCAGGACGAAGAAGCCGATGGCCACCAGATAGACCGGAAATAGCCAGCGTGCCCGCTTGGCATCATCGGTATGGGTATTCTCGACTACCGTAATATGAAATTGCCGAGGTAGACAGAACACCGCCAGCATCGCCAGCAGCGTCTGGGTCCAGAAACTGGTATCGAAGTTCTGCTCGGTCAGCTGCTGCTGCAGCTTCAGATAGGTATCCGCGCGCGTCAGCAGTTCGCCCAAGCCATCGAACATGCCCCAGGTGACGTAGGCGCCCAGCACCAGAAAGACCAGTAGCTTGACCACCGACTCGAAGGCAATGGCCTGGATCAGCCCTTCGTGATGCTCGGTGGCGTTGGTATCGCGGGTACCGAAGAGGATCGCGAAGACCGCCATGAAAATGGTGATATAGAACGCCGTGTCGTCGACGATCGGCGCCTTCACTGCATGGCCGTCGCTGGTCATCACTCGAAAGGCGCTGGAGACGGCTTTCAGCTGGAGGGCGATGTAGGGCAGCGTCCCGATCAGGGCGATCATGCTGGCAAAAGCGGCCAGCGACTGGGACTTGCCGTAACGCGAGGCGATGAAGTCGGCGATCGAGGTCACGTTCTGGCGCTTGGCGACCCGGATCATCTTGGTGATTACCGGCCAGAACAGCAGGAACGCGAGCACCGGGCCTACGAAGATGCTGGCAAACGACCAGCCCGACGTCGCGGCCTGGCCGACGCTGCCGTAGAAGGTCCAGGACGTGCAGTAGACCGCCAGCGCCAGACTGTAGACGATTGGCCGGCGGCTTGCGGCGCCGTGGCGTCTGGCGTGCCGATCCCCGCGCCAGGCAATGGCGAACAACGTGGCGACATAGAGCAGTGCCACCACGATCAATAAACCGCCTTCGAACATGAACTCTCTCCCTTGATATGCGGCCATTCTAGGGCAACGCCAACCTCGAGGGCAGCCGCGATCCGGGGCTTGATATCGATGGTGCCGCGTGCCGGATCAGCTTTCGGAACAGACCGTCTCGAGTTGCGGGTCGTCGCCCGCGAGATGACGCAAACGGCCGATGTCGGGCTGGCGGCTATCGCCCACGAGCGGGACGCTCTCGCGAGCGCTGCAATTGACCAGATACGCCTGGTGGGTCAGCACGTCGCGATACTGCATTTCGAAACGATAGAGAACGAACTCGACGAGGCGCTCGCCGTTGGCTCGCGATTGCACCAGTTTGTCCCGGTCGACGACGCTGAACGCCGTGGTCAGCGGATGGAGATAGGTCCATGGGCGCCATAACATCCGGCTCTTCTCGGTCGACACCACTGTCGCCGATTCGGGCAACTGCTGGCGCTTGTATTCATACCAGTCGTACTCGTAGTTGATCTGGTAGGCCAGTAGGCCCAGCCCCGCGCAGGCTGGGATGATCCAGCGCGGTAGACGTTTACCGCTGAGAGAACGTAACAGTAGCGCCACGCCGGCGGCGCCCAGGCCGGCGGAGGCTGCCGCGACCAAATGCCATATCATGGTGATTCCTTGCTCAAAGAATCGGGCTTCCCGCTGGGAAGCCCGATTCGAGTGGTGCCAGTTAGCCTGACTCTTCAGAAAGCATTGTCGCTTAGTGATCGATCGCGACACCAGCCCCCTTGGGATAGCGCACGCTTTCCACCAGATCCTGAATCTCCTGCGGCGGCTCCTCGGTGACGCTGGAAACCATGTATGCCACGGCGAAGTTGAGGATGGCGCCCACGGAGCCGATGGACAGCGGCGAGATGCCCATTACCCAGTTGGCCTCAGTGTCCGGCAGGTTGTTGGTATCGGGAATGAAGAACCAGCCCTTGTAGACGAAGATGTATACCAGGGTGAAGATCAGGCCCGAGAGCATGCCAGCGATCGCCCCCTTGTTGTTGATCCGCTTGGAGAAGATTCCCATCATCAGCGCGGGGAACAGCGAGGCGGCGGCGATACCGAAGGCCAGCGCCACGACCTGGGCGGCGAATCCGGGAGGATTGACGCCGAGGTACGTCGCGACCACGATCGCCACGGACATCGAAATGCGGGCTGCCCGCAGTTCGCCCCTTTCGGTGATCCTCGGGTTGATCGCCCCCTTGATCAGGTCATGACTGATCGCCGAGGAAATCGCCAGCAACAGACCTGCCGCCGTGGACAGCGCTGCCGCCAGGCCCCCCGCGGCGATCAGACCGACCACCCAGCCGGGCAGATTGGCGATTTCGGGGTTGGCCAGCACCAGAATGTCGTTGCTGACCTCCAGTTCGTTACCTTGCCACCCGCGGTCGGAGAAGTCGGCGGCGCCGTTGTAGAGTTGAATGTTGCCGTCGTTGTTCTTGTCGTCGAAGGTTATCAGTCCTGTCTCTTCCCAGGTGCGAATCCAGTCGGGACGGTCCGCGTACGCGATGGGATTGGCGGCGGCGTCCTCGTAGTTCTCGACCTGGGCGGCCATGTCCGGGTAGATGGTGGTCACCAGATTGAGGCGGGCCATCGAGGCCACGGCAGGCGCGGTCAGATAGAGCAGGCCGATGAACACCAGCGCCCAGCCGGCGGACCAGCGTGCGTCGGCGACCTTGGGAACGGTGAAAAAGCGCATGATGACGTGCGGCAGCCCCGCGGTACCGATCATCAGCGATAGCGTGAACAGCACCATGTTCAGCTTGTTGTCGACCATCGCCGTGTACTCATTGAAGCCCAGTGCGGTGACGACTTCGTTGAGCTTGGCCAATAGCGGCTCGCCGGAGGCGCTGTGATCGGAGAACAGGCCGAGCGGCGGTATCGGGTTGTCGGTCAGTTGCAGCGAAATGAATACCGCCGGGATGGTGTAGGCGATGATCAGTACGATGTACTGAGCCACCTGGGTATAGGTGATGCCCTTCATGCCCCCCAGGACCGAATAGAAGAACACGACAATGGCGGCGATGATGAGGCCGGTGGTCGCATCGACTTCCAGAAAGCGCGAGAAGGCCACGCCGGCACCGGCCATCTGACCGATGACGTAGGTGAGCGAGGCGATGATCAGGCAGACCACCGCTACCATGCGCGCCGATTTGCTGTAGAAACGGTCGCCGATAAACTCGGGGACGGTGAACTTGCCGAACTTGCGCAAGTAAGGGGCCAGCAGCAGAGCCAACAGGACATAGCCTCCGGTCCAGCCCATCAGGAAGGTGGAGGCGCCATAGCCTGCCGAGGCGATGATGCCCGCCATGGAAATGAACGAGGCGGCGGACATCCAGTCGGCGCCGATCGCCATGCCGTTGGTGATGGGGTGTACCCCGCCGCCTGCGACGTAGAAGTCCTTGGTCGAACCGGCCTTGGCCCAGATCGCAATGCCGATGTAGATGGCAAAGGAGCCGCCGACGAAGAGAACGTTGATGGCAAATTGACTCATGCAGGCTTACTCCCCGAGACCGAATTGTTTGTCCAGCCGGTTCATCTTCCAGGCATAGAAGAAGATCAAGCCGATGAAGATCAGAATGGACCCCTGTTGCGCGAACCAGAAACCCAGGTCAGTGCCACCGATGGATATGCCAGCCAGCAAGGGTCGTAACAGGATAGCGCAGCCATAGGACGCCAGCGCCCAGACGATCAGGCAGCCGGTTATCAGGCGAAGATTCGCCTTCCAATAGGCAGCAGCGTTGGATTTGTCATCTGCCATATTATCGTTCTCCGCGTCATTGAAGCTGGGAAGTGTTCCGAGTTTATGCCCGCCCGGCGGGAAACCGCTCGACTACAAACTACATTTATCATGAGTGATTCACATGCGTACGAATTTTACGCGGGAAGGTTCGGTCGACAGCCGCTTTTCGATCACTCATTTATGAAGACTAAAGTCTCCTTTATTCGCGCCTTGGCTCGTCGACAGGGTACGTTATCGACTTGCGATCTCCCTATAGTGCTCAATAGCAATATTGAGTAGCGAAAACAAGATGTTAAATCTTCTACCTTAGTATCGTGGAAACAATTGACTAATGTTTTATATATGGTTGATTGGATATGAAATCGTTGCTTAATGATTTTGACTGAGGTCTATAAGACCATGGTCTAACCAAGAGTGCGGGGCGTTGAGTCCGGCTGGATGTCATGGACGATATTCTACTTTGCTATAAAAGTGATAAGTCCTGGTCAATAAAGGAGGAGAGCTTCGTTAAGTTATGATGAGTTGGCAAACAAATCGTTAAGTGTAGAGTGCCGGAAGGATATCGGGAGAGTATACAGAGCGCCGTAGATTGCGTTTTTGCCTGAGCATCGCCGCAATGGCGCTTTTTTGAAGGGTGAATTCTCGTGGCTGAAACGATATGACGGTTCGAGCATTTCCACTTCGGGCCAACTCAAGGTAGGGGCTCGGCATAGGTATGCCGTTGCAATGACGGGAGCCGGCTGATGGTCGACATGGATCTTTCCCAACCACCCTTTACGCTACTCGACGGTAGCGGCCGTGAGCGTGTCATTCGTGGTGTCGATCTGCTCTACTTCAATCGCGGCGAGATCATCCTCGACGCCGGCCAGCCCGGCGAGTTCGTGTACATCATCCACAAGGGCGAGGTCGCGGAGCTCGACCCCCACGCGCCGAGCGATCAGGCGCGCATTGCCCATTACACGGCTGGCGACCTGTTCGGTGCTATCAGCATTCTCAAAGGATCCAGCCGATATCGCTTCAAGGTGGAGCAGGAAAGCCTCTGCTATGCGATGCCCAAGACACTCTTCGAGCACCTTTGCGACGATTACCCGGCTTTCGCCGACTTCTTCCAGCGCGGGCTGGCGCAGAAGACCCGCCTGCTAGCCGAGCGTCGCGCCGAAAGTGGCGTGAACATGGCGGGTTTCATGCTGGCTCGGGTCAGCGCCTGCATGCGAGCGCCGTTGATCGTCGAGGCGACCACCAGTATTGCCGCGGCGGCCAACCGGCTCAACGAAAGCCATGCCGACAGCATGCTGGTCGGCAAGGACGGTCGCTTCGGGGTGGTGACCAAGACCGATCTGCTCAATGCATTAGTGATGGAAGGCGCGACGCAGGCGCGTCCGGTGGTCACCATCGCTCACTTCGAGCTGGTTTCCGCCGCTCCCGATCAGTATCTGTTCGAAGCGCTGGTGCAGATGACCCGGCATCAGGTAGCCAGGGTGGTGGTGGTCGAGCAGGACCGGCCGGTTGGCGTGGTGGAGTTGACCGATGTGCTCAGCCATTTCTCGAGCCGTTCCTACATGGTCAGTCTCGAGCTCGAGCAGGCCGACGATCTCGAGGCCCTGGCTCGCGCCAGCGCACGGCTGCCGGAGCTGGTCCAGGCGCTGATGGCCCAGGGGATCAAGCTCCGCTTCGTCATGGATCTGCTGGCGGCGCTCAACGGGCGTATCGTCGACAAGGCCTATCAGTTTCTCGTCGCCCCCCGCTACCGCGCTCAGAGCTGTCTATTGGTAATGGGCAGTGAAGGACGCGGTGAGCAGATCCTCAAGACCGATCAGGACAATGCGCTGATCGTCGCCGACGACAGCGATTGGCCTGATCGCGAGATCGCCATGCAGCGTTTCACCGAAACGCTCTATACGCTGGGCTACCCGCCCTGTCCGGGCAATATCATGGTCTCGAATCCTGCCTGGGTAGATAGCGAGAGCGGCTGGCGAAGGACGGTCACGCGCTGGGTCGAGCGTCGTGACGGCGCATCGCTGATGAACCTTGCCATCATGCTCGATGCCCGTGGCGTAGCCGGCGATACTCGTTTGCTGGATCGCATGCGCGAACATCTCTTCGCCAGCTGCTCCCACGATGAATTGCTGCTTTCCTACTTTGCTCGAGCCGCGCTGCATTTCGCCGCGCCGTTGACCCTGTTCGGCACGCTCAAGACACCCAGACACGGTATCGACATCAAGAAAGGCGGTATCTTCCCGATCGTGCACGGGGTGCGCACCCTGGCGCTGGAATGTCGCATCAACGAGACATCGACCCTGGCTCGGCTGGCGGCGCTTGCCGAACAGGGACGGCTGGAAGCGGACTTTGCCGCGGATCTCGGCGAGGCGCTGGCGCTTTTCATCGAACTGCGCCTCAAGCAACAGCTGGCCCAACTCGACGGACGGCGGAACAGCGGCGAACCCAACCTGGTCGTGGTGCAGTCTCTGTCGTCGCTGGAGCGCGACCTGTTGCGCCAGGCGCTGCATATCGTCAAGGATTTCCAGCAACGTCTGACGCACCGTTTTCATCTCGAATACTGACGAGGACTGCGATGATACGTTCGCTACGCCGTGTGGCCGATCGCCGCCGCCAGGCGGATGGCCGCTATGGCTGGCTGTTCAGTCCCTACACCGGTGACGAGATGGTGGCCATCGACTGCGAGACCACCGGCCTCGATACCAGGACCGCCGAACTGGTCTCGATCGCTGCGGTACGCATCCAGGGCGAGCGCGTGCTGACCAGCGGCTCGCTGGATCTGCGCCTCCAGCCGCCGGCCAGCCTGCGCGGTGATTCCATCAAGATCCATCGTATGCGCGGGATCGACTTGAATGATGGCGACGAGCTGGGGGAGGCGCTGGAAAAGTTTCTCGATTTCATCGGCAACCGCCCGCTGTTGGGTTGGTGCATCGATTACGACCGGGCGGTGATCGACCGTCAGCTTCGGCCGCTGTTCGGCTTCAGCCTACCCAATGCATGCCTTGACGTGGCACAGCTCTATCTGCGCGAGATGCATCGGACGCGCCCGCAGCTGGAGCCGACGGTAAATTTCGAGTCGGTCGCCGAGGCGCTCAATGTGCCGGTGATGGGCCGCCACACCGCCCTCGGTGATGCGACAACCACGGCCTTGATGTACATACGCCTGAAGAAGGGCGCCCTGACGACAAGTTAGCGAGGGCGCATCGCAAGTCGCCGGGCGCAGTGATAGCATGAGCGCGCCTTCATACCCATATGTGTCGTTCGACCCATGCAAGCATCTACCGTTACCCAGAAGTACGAGTTCAACAAGCTGCAGAAGCGCCTTCGCCGTCAGGTCGGCAACGCGATCATCGATTACGGGATGATCCACGAAGGCGACAAGGTGATGGTGTGCCTTTCCGGCGGCAAGGACTCCTACACCATGCTGGAGATTCTGATGAATCTGCAGCGTAACGCGCCGGTCAATTTCGAACTGGTCGCGGTCAATCTCGATCAGAAGCAGCCGGGCTTCCCCGAACACGTGCTGCCCGAGTATCTGGATGCCAAGGGGGTGAACTATCACATCCTCGAGCGCGATACCTATTCGGTGGTCAAGGAAAAGACGCCGGAGGGCAAGACCACCTGTGCGCTCTGTTCGCGGCTGCGTCGCGGCTCGCTCTACGGCTTCGCCGAGGAGATCGGGGCGACCAAGGTGGCGCTCGGGCACCACCGCGAGGACATCCTGGAGACGCTGTTCCTCAACATGTTCTTCGGCGGTTCGCTCAAGGCGATGCCGCCCAAGCTGCTGTCGGACAATGGCAAGAACATCGTCATCCGTCCGCTGGCCTACTGCCGAGAGGCCGATATCGCCGAGTTCGCGCGCCAGATGGCGTTCCCGATCATTCCCTGCAACCTGTGCGGCTCGCAGCCCAACCTGCAGCGCCAGGTGGTCAAGGAGATGCTGGCGGAGTGGGAGGTCAAGCATCCCGGGCGGCTCGAGACCATGTTCAAGGCGGTGACCAACGTCGCACCCTCGCAGCTTGCGGATCGCGACCTGTTCGATTTCGCGGGGCTGGAGGCGAAGCAGCGTCAGATGCAGGAGACGCGGATCGATACCTTCGATCTGCTCGCCCGCGAAGCCTGAGTGAACGGCGCCCACAAGGCCCGCCGGAGGTGATCTCCGGCGGGCCTTGTGCATTCATGCCAGCGGGCCACCAAGTATCGTCTTGCTCATTCCGCCCATGATGCGGGTGCCGTCCTCTTCGGCCAGTTCGGCGTACCAGGCGCGTGTCTTGGCGGGATCGGCGCCATGGGTCGTGTCGGCACGCTGGCGTGCGCGCGTGACGATACTGCCGACCCGCTGGACGCGGGCACGGTCGTAGGCTTGCAGGGCGGCGGAAATGTCGCTATCGGCATCATCGAGTGCGCGAGCCAGCACCCACGCGTCTTCCATCGCCTGACAGCCCCCCTGGCCCAGATCCGGTGCCATGCCGTGCGCCGCGTCGCCGAGAATGGCGGCACGTTCGCCGATCAACGTCTCCAGGGGTTCGATGTCGTGAATCTCCACGCGAGCCATCGCGGCAGGGTCGATGCGTTCGATCAGCCGCTGAACCGGCGGTGCCCAGCCGGCGAAATGCCGTGCGAGCTCGTCACGATAGCTGGCGGGGTCGTTGGGCGTGCCGGCGGGCAGCGGGACGTCGAAGAAGCAGTAGAACTCGGGCGAGGCGCCTTCGCCGCTCATCGGCATCATCGAGACGCGCTGATGGTCGCCGACGTACTGCACCCATCGGTCGAGCGGGGCGAGATCGGGCGTGGCGGCGACCCGCACGTTCCAGTTGACGTAGCCGCAGTAGCGACGCTCCACGGCATGGCCGAGCGCCCGTTCGCGCAATCGGGAGTGCGTGCCGTCGGCGATCACGATCAGGTCGGCCCGGCGCGTCGAACCGTCGTCAAAGGTGGCTTCCACGCCGCTGTCATCGCAGCGGTAATCGGTGCAGGCCAGGCCGAGCGTGACGTTGTCCGGCCCCACGGCATCCAGCAGCAACTGCTGGAGCGCCGCCCGCGCAATGGGGCAGGCACGCTGTCCCACCTGGTCGTAGAGCGGCTGCAGGCTGAAATGGGTCAGGGGCTGGCCGTCCTTGGTGAGATAGGCCATGTCGTTCATGCGTCCGCTGGCCTGCTCGACGGCATCGCCCAACCCCAGGGCCTTGAGCACCTTGACGCCGTTGGACCAGACCGAGATGGCCGCGCCCACCGGGCGAAGCTCGGCGACGCGGTCGATGACCTCGACCTGGTGGCCTGCCTGCTGGAGCGCCAGGGCGGCGGTGAGCCCGCCCATGCCGGCGCCGATGACGAGAACGTTCAGCGTCATGGGAATGTCCTGGTTGTTGTCGTTGGCTTGTGGTCGTCGGTTTGTTGTCGTTGGCTTGTCATCATCAGGGAATGCGTCGTTGAGCGACATATCCTGACAAACCTGTCATGCGAAATGCGCATGGCCAGAAAATCTGACCGATCGATCAAGTTTTGTCATCCTACGCAAAAAAGAGGCCGCATGGGAATGCTGGGGCATCGTCGGGCTTGCCGCGAGGCCTCACCGATTCCTCGCTGGCACCGGCCGAAGCGGCATGATCTGCCGGAACCGATCGACAAGGGGGCACGATGACCGGAGCGGCCGCAGTTCCACCATTCGAGACGCAGGATAGCGAAACATTACGTGCAGCGCTGGCAGCGGGCGACGGCGTGAACCATGAGACCGCCCTGGGTGGATTCGTCGTCGAAGGCCAGGCGAGGCATGCGCGCCTGATTCTCTGTCACGGGGCCGGGGCCGGGCACGATTCCCCGTTTCTGACCCGATTGCGCCAGCAGTTGGCCGCGTGCGGCATTCAGGTCGTGGCGCTGGAGTTCGGCTACATGGCGACCATGCGCCAGGCGGGCAAGCGCCGGCCGCCGCCCAGGATCGAAAGACTGGTGGCGGAGCTTTCCGAATGGCATCGGGCGTTGCAGGCGCTGGATGGCGAGACACCGCTGTGGTTCGGCGGCAAGTCCATGGGAGGCAGGGTCGCGAGCCTGCTGGCCACGCAAGTCGAGATGGCGGGGCTGGTCCTGTGTGGCTACCCGTTTCATCCCCCCGGCAAGCCTGCGCGTTTGCGACTCGATCACTGGCCGGAGATTCGGTGTCCGCTGCTGTTGCTTCAGGGGACGCGCGACCCGTTCGGGCGACGCGACGAGGTCGAAGGATACGATTTACCGGCACAGACGGAGTGCCACTTCCTGGATGGCGGAGACCACGATTGGAAGCCGCCCAAACGCCACGCGCGGACGCAGTCGACATTGATCGATGAGGCTGTCGGCCACGTATCACGCCGGCTGGGCGCAAGTGAATGATCCGGATGGAAAATAGTGGTGTGAAAAGCTGTTGACTTTCGACCGGTCACAGGTAGAATGCAGCGCCACGTGACCACGGGTGGTTAGCTCAGCTGGGAGAGCACCAGCCTTACAAGCTGGGGGTCACAGGTTCGAACCCTGTACCACCCACCATTACGTTTTCGTAGTGCTCGGGTTCACGTGTTGCAAGTCGTAGTTGCAAGAAAGAGTGGCAAGAAGCAGTTGGAAAATGCGGACCGGTAGTTCAGTTGGTTAGAATGCCGGCCTGTCACGCCGGAGGTCGCGAGTTCGAGTCTCGTCCGGTCCGCCATTTCCACCGACATCGGCACGTCGCAAGGCATGCTATGTCACCCGCTAGTCGCGTAGTTGGTATCGTTGGTCTGTGTTTCGACTCAAGCCTCTGATACATCGAGTGGACCGGTAGTTCAGTTGGTTAGAATGCCGGCCTGTCACGCCGGAGGTCGCGAGTTCGAGTCTCGTCCGGTCCGCCACGCTTCGCACTGCTAGTGTTTGTTGTATCGAATTGTTTGACGTCTGGGTGGTTAGCTCAGCTGGTTAGAGCACCAGCCTCACATGCTGGGGGTCACAGGTTCGAGTCCTGTACCACCCACCACAGCGGACCGGTAGTTCAGCTGGTTAGAATGCCGGCCTGTCACGCCGGAGGTCGCGGGTTCGAGTCCCGTCCGGTCCGCCATCGACGTCTTCTGCTCCGATTATCTCCTCGCTGTTATTCTCTGCTGTCGCGATACCTTCAGGCCGACACGCTCGCCATTCGATGGTTTTCACGCCATTCGATAGTCTTCGCGCCCCAGCCTCGCTGGCATTTTATCGATCTGTCTTGTTCCGTTCGTCCCTGCGCTGCTCATCCTCGGCCGCACCCTGATACCGCTTTGGTGGAATGGTTCCCGTCGGTGTTTTCGTTACACTGATGTTCATACGTGCGTTTGAAAGCCGCTATCGGCGGTAAGCGCCCCGACATGAGTGGATCCGACCGTGACGCGTTTCTCCCATCTATTTCGCCCTCTGCAAGTCGGCTCGTTGACACTGCGCAATCGCGTGGTGATGGGGTCGATGCATACCAACCTGGAAGAAGCGTCGAACGGCTTCGAGCGTCTGGCGGCGTTCTATGCGGAACGGGCGCGTCATGGCGTCGGCTTGATCGTCACCGGCGGCATCGCGCCCAACGCGGAAGGGGCGGTCTTCCAGGACGCCGCCAAGCTCACCGATGGTGTCGAGGCCGAGCGGCATCGCCCCGTCGTGGAAGCGGTGCACGCCCACGGCGCTCATATCTGCCTGCAGATACTGCATGCGGGCCGCTATGCCTATTCGCCGGATCTGGTCGCGCCCTCGGCGATCGCCGCGCCGATCAATCGCTTCACGCCACGCGCGCTGAATGGCGACGAGGTCGAGCGGCAGATCGACGACTTCGTCCGCTGCGCCAGGCTGGCCCAGGCCGCCGGGTACGACGGCGTCGAGATCATGGGTTCGGAAGGTTACCTGATCAATCAGTTCCTTTGTCGCCGTACCAACCATCGCGATGACGCCTGGGGTGGCGATAGCGCGGGACGCCAGCGTTTCGCGATCGAGATCGTGCGTCGGGTTCGCGAAGCCTGCGGCACGGATTTCCTGCTGATCTTTCGACTGTCGATGATCGATCTGGTCGAGGAGGGCAGCACCCGCGAGGAGATCGTGGCGCTGGCGCAGGCGATAGAAGGCGCCGGGGCGGACATGATCAACAGCGGCATCGGCTGGCACGAGGCACGAGTGCCGACCATTGTCACCAGCGTGCCGCGTGCGGCGTTCGTTCCTGTCAGCCGGGCGGTGCGCGAGGCGATTTCGATACCGCTGATCGCGACCAATCGTATCAACATGCCGGCGGTGGCGGAGGCGGTGCTGGCCGAGGGGCATGCCGATCTGGTGTCGATGGCGCGTCCCTTCCTGGCCGATCCGGCATGGGTGAGCAAGGCCGAGCAAGGCCGGGTCGACGAGATCAACACCTGCATCGCCTGCAATCAGGCCTGTCTCGATCACACCTTCAAGGGCAAGCTGACCTCCTGTCTGGTCAATCCGCGCGCTTGTCATGAAACCGAACTGACGTTGACGCCGACCGATACGCCCAGACGGATCGCCGTGGTGGGAGCCGGCCCGGCCGGGCTGGCTGCCGCCGTTGCCTGCGCCGAGCGCGGGCATCGGGTGACGCTGTTCGAGCGTGATTCAAAGGTTGGCGGCCAGTTCCGGCTGGCGCAGCGCATCCCGGGAAAGGAGGAGTTCGCCGAGACGTTGCGCTATTTCACCACCCAACTGATGCTGCGCGGCGTGGAATTGTGTCTCGATACCCAGGCCGATGTTCAGCAGTTGCGGGGCTTCGACGAGGTTGTCATCGCTACCGGCGTCAAGCCTCGCGAGCTCGAGATCGAAGGCATCGATCACCCCAGCGTGCTTCCCTATCCCGTGGCGATCCGGCATCCCGAGCGAGTGGGGCGACGAGTGGCGATCATCGGTGCCGGCGGGATCGGTTTCGATGTGGCGGAACTGCTGGCCCATGCGGACTCGCCCGCCGAGGACGTCGAGCGCTGGTGCGACGAATGGGGCGTTGATCTATCGGTGGCCACCGCTGGCGGGCTGAAGCCGCGGGTGCCGCCAGCGGTGCCGCGCCAGATCACGCTGCTGCAGCGCAAGGCCGGCAAGCCGGGCGAGGGGCTTGGCGTGACGACCGGCTGGGTTCATCGTGCCGCGCTGCGGGCGCGCCGGGTCGAAACGTTGTCGGGCTGCGTCTATCAGCATATTGACGATGATGGATTGCATGTCAGCGTCAACGGGGAGACCAGGTTGCTGGCAGTCGACAATATCGTGATCTGTGCCGGTCAGGAGTCGCAGCAGGCACTTCATGAGGCGCTGGTCGCAAGCGGCGTGAGGGCTCATCGAATCGGTGGCGCCGATCTGGCTGCTGAGCTCGATGCCAAGCGTGCCATCGATCAGGGCGTGCGGCTGGCGGCGAGTCTATGAGCTGCGACCGGTTGCGTTGAGTCAGCGTGAGTGGCGAGTGCTCGTGCGCTGCCGGGCGTCGAAGACAGGTGTTAGACTGGAATTTCACCAGTGAGCGCGAGCCGTGCGACGGCGACCCCGTCGCTCCCCGGGTCGAGCTTTGTTATTCAGGCTGCCGTGTCTCGCGACCGCCATGCCTGACCCTCAGAAAACGCAGACTCTCGTGCCGTGATCGGCCTTGGTCGCTTTTTCTCGATGGAGGGATCGTACAAGGACCCCCAGATGACATCCGATTGTAGCCCTCGCTATCTGGCGAGCGATAACACCTCCGGCATTTGCCCGGAAGCCCTCGATTACCTGATTCGGGCCAATGCCAGCGATGATCTCGCTTACGGCAATGATGCCTGGACCCATCGCGCTGCGGATCGTTTTCGCGAGCTTTTCGATTACGACTGTGACGTCTTCTTCGTCTTCAATGGCACGGCCGCCAACTCGCTGTCGCTAGCGGCGCTGGGGCAGAGCTATCACAGCGTAATCTGTCACGAGCTGGCCCACATCGAGACCGACGAGTGCGGCGGCCCGGAGTTCTTTTCCAACGGCTCCAAACTGCTGACCAGCCCCGGTGAAGATGGCAAGCTGACGCCCGAAGGCATCGAGCGGCTGGTGGTGAAGCGTAACGACATTCACTATCCCAAGCCGCGGGTCGTCTCGATCACCCAGGCCACCGAGGTGGGCACGGTCTATTCCCGCGAGGAGCTGTTGGCGATCCGCACCGTCGCGGACAAGTATGATCTGCGTGTCCATATGGACGGCGCCCGTTTCGCCAACGCCTGCAGTGCCTTGGGGGCGTCTCCGGCCGAGCTGACCTGGCAGGCCGGGGTCGACGTGCTCTGTTTCTCCGGCACCAAGAACGGCTTGCCGATGGGCGAGGCGATTCTGTTCTTCAACAAGGAACTGGCCGAGGATTTTCCCTACCGCTGCAAGCAGGCGGGTCAGCTGGCTTCCAAGATGCGCTTCATCGCCGCACCTTGGCTGGGGCTGCTGGAATCCGGCGCCTGGAGAAGCAATGCCGACCATGCCAATGCCATGGCGCGTTATCTCGCCGAGGGGTTGGCCGCGCTACCCGGTGCTTCGCTGATGTTTCCGACGCAGGCCAACAGCGTCTTCGTCAGTTTGCCCGAGCCGGTCATTTCGCAATTGCGCGCCAAGGGCTGGACCTTTTATACCTTCATCGGCGCTGGCGGTGCGCGGTTCGTCTGCTCCTGGAACACCACTTCCGAGCTGCTCGATCAATTGCTGGCCGACGCCCGGGCCGCTTTCGACGCGCCCTGATGCATCCGGCGCCCTGAGGTCTCGGGCGCCGGTTTTCTCGCCTTTTTCTCCTTGCTCGATTCGCGAACGAATTTTGTCGTGATTTTTCTATGAGTTACCGGAAATCGCGCGACGCAGTGCGTTTTGTCGGCGCAAAATTCCCCGTGCATCGAAACCGGATCGTGGTAGCGTGTTCTAAAGCGTGTGTTCCGACGCTGCGTTGAAAAGGCTCGCGAAACGGGTCTGTCCGACGCTTCGTGCATCTGTCTATGTCTGTCTATGCTGTTAGTCAGCTAGCCCGGCTGGCAGGGCATCCGTCCTGTGCGGTTGGGGGTCATGACCAGGAGGCTTCCATGAGCATCTTCGATCACGTGCAGAGCCGTTACGAACAGGTTCAACAGGAAGAAATGAGCCTGCAGGAATATCTAGAGCTGTGCCGGAAAGATCCCCGTGTCTACGCCAACGCCGCCGAGCGGATGCTGAGTGCCATCGGGGAACCGGAAGCGATCGACACGGCCAAGGATCCTCGCCTTTCCCGTATTTTCTCCAACAAGGTCATTCGCCGCTATCCCGCCTTTGCCGAGTTCTACGGCATGGAAGAGGCGATCGAGCAGATCGTCTCCTATTTCCGTCATGCCGCTCAGGGGTTGGAGGAGCGCAAGCAGATTCTCTACCTGCTGGGCCCGGTCGGTGGCGGCAAGTCGTCGCTGGCCGAACGCCTGAAGCTGCTCATGGAGCGCGTACCGTTCTATGCGATCAAGGATTCGCCGGTCTACGAATCGCCGCTCGGGCTGTTCTCGCCTGAGGAAGATGGCGAGCTGCTCGAGAAGGAATACAACATTCCCCAGCGCCACCTGCGGGGGCCGATGTCGCCCTGGGCGGCCAAGCGCCTCAAGGAGTTCGGCGGGGATCTGTCGCAGTTCCGCGTGGTGCGTCTGCATCCGTCGCGACTCAATCAGATTGCGGTGTCCAAGACCGAGCCTGGCGACGAGAACAACCAGGATATCTCGTCATTGGTGGGCAAGGTCGATATCCGTCAGTTGGAGCTCTATTCCCAGGACGACCCGGATGCCTACAGCTTCTCCGGCGGCCTGTGCAAGGCCAACCAGGGGCTGATGGAGTTCGTCGAGATGTTCAAGGCGCCGATCAAGGTGCTGCATCCGCTGCTCACGGCCACGCAGGAGGGGAACTACAACCCCACCGAGGGCATGGGGGCGATTCCGTTCGATGGCATCATCATGGCCCACTCCAACGAGAGCGAGTGGCAGCAGTTCCGCAACAATCGCAACAACGAGGCATTTCTCGACCGCGTCTATATCGTCAAGGTGCCTTATTGCCTGCGCGTTTCCGAAGAGATCAAGATCTATCAGAAGCTGCTGGAGCATTCGTCGCTCAACGAAGCCCCCTGCGCGCCGGATACGCTGCGCATGCTGGCGCAGTTTTCGGTGCTGTCGCGGCTCAAGGAGCCGGAAAACTCGAGCATCTACTCCAAGATGCGGGTCTACGATGGCGAGAACCTGAAGGATACCGACCCCAAGGCCAAGTCGATCCAGGAGTATCGCGACGCGGCCGGGGTCGATGAAGGCATGAACGGACTCTCCACCCGTTTCGCCTTCAAGATCCTCTCTAAGGTGTTCAACTTCGATGCCCACGAGATCGCCGCCAATCCGGTACACCTGCTTTACGTGCTGGAGCAGGCGCTGGAACGCGAACAGTTGCCCAAGGAGGTCCACGAGCGCTACCTGCGGTTTATCAAGGAGTACCTGGCGCCGCGCTACGTCGATTTCATCGGCAAGGAGATCCAGACTGCGTATCTCGAGTCCTATACCGAGTACGGCCAGAACATCTTCGACCGCTACGTGACCTACGCCGACTTCTGGATCCAGGATCAGGAGTATCGCGATCCGGAAACGGGCGAGCTGTTCGACCGGCAATCGCTCAACGAGGATCTCGAGAAGATCGAGAAGCCCGCCGGGATCTCCAATCCCAAGGACTTCCGCCACGAGGTCGTCAATTTCGTGCTGCGCGCGCGCGCTCACAACAACGGCATGAACCCGAGCTGGCAGTCCTACGAGAAGCTCCGCGGCGTGATCGAGCACAAGATGTTCGCCAATACCGAAGAGTTGCTGCCGGTCATCTCGTTCAATGCCAAGGCATCGGCGTCGGATCAGCGCAAGCACGAGGATTTCGTCGATCGCATGGTGCAGCGCGGCTATACCGAAAAGCAGGTGCGCCTGCTCTCCGAGTGGTATCTGCGGGTGCGCAAGTCGCACTAGCACGTGGTTAGTTGATGTCAGCAGGAGCGGCGGCTGCGAGTCGGGCCGCGCTCCCCGAGGCAGCGGCCATTCTCGGATGGCCACTATCGCAGCCGGTCTGCGGGAGGTGCCATGAGTTACTTCATCGATCGACGCCCCAACGCACGCCACAAGAGTGCGGTCAATCGTCAGCGGTTCTTGCAGCGCTATCGTTCCCACATCAAGCGCGCCGTGGAAGAGTCGGTGAATCGGCGCTCGATCACCGATATGGAGCGCGGCGAAAAGGTCTCGATTCCCACCAAGGATATCTCCGAACCCTCGTTTCAACATGGGCCGGGTGGTCGGCGTACGGTAGTGAGTCCGGGAAACAAGGAGTTTGCCGAGGGGGATCGGTTGCGCCGTCCTGGGGGCGGAGGCGGTGGTGGCGGCAGTGGCGAAGGGCAGGCAGGGAATCAGGGCGAGGGCATGGACGAGTTCGTGTTCTCGCTGTCACGAGAAGAGTTTCTCGATTTCGTTTTCGATGGCCTGGAGCTGCCGCATCTGGAGCGCAAGCAGCTGCAGGTTCTGGAGGAGACCCGGCCGGTAAGGGCTGGCATCTCCAAGGAGGGCGTGCCGGCGCGCATCAATATCGTGCGTTCGATGCGCGAGGCCCAGGCCCGGCGTATCGGCATGCGGGCGCCATTGAAACGGGCACTGCGCGAGGCCCAGGAGGCGCTCGACACCGAAGAGCGCAAGGATCCGGTATTGCGCAATCCGGCGCGTATCGATGAGCTGAAATCCGAGATTGCCAGGCTGGAGAAGCGGATTGCGTCGATTCCGTTTCTGGATACCTACGACCTGCGCTACAACCACCTCACCCATCAGCCCATGCCGTCGAACCAGGCCGTGATGTTCTGCATCATGGACGTCTCCGGCTCGATGACCCAGGCGCACAAGGATATCGGCAAGCGCTTCTTCCTGCTGCTCTATCTGTTTCTCGAACGCAATTACGAGAAGGTCGAGCTGGTGTTCGTGCGTCACCATACCGTGGCCAAGGAGGTCGACGAAGAGGAGTTCTTCTATTCACGTGAGACCGGCGGCACGATCGTCTCCAGTGCTCTGACGCTGGTCAACAGCATCATCGAGGCGCGCTACGCGCCCGAGCAGTGGAACCTCTACGTGGCGCAGGCCAGTGATGGCGACAACTGGGATGACGATTCGTCGAACTGCCTCGAGCTGCTTAACGAGTCGTTGATGCGCAAGTTGCAGTACTTCACCTATGTGGAGATCACGCCTCACGCCCACCAGGCGCTGTGGGAGGCTTACGACACGGTGCGGGCGGCCTATCCCGAGCGCTTCGCCATGCAGCAGATCGTTCAGGCGGAAGATATCTATCCGGTCTTTCGCGAGCTCTTTCGTCAGCGTGCGCAAGGCTGACATCGATGTCGCAGGCAGCAGGACGGGACGGACGCAGCGAGGAAACCACGATGACGCGACGCAAGCCCATAGCCACCGGTTCGGATTGGAACTTCGAGGCGCTCGAGACCTACGAGCGTGCCATCGCCGAGTTGGCCAGGGAGTATCGGTTGGATACCTATCCCAACCAGATAGAGATCATCACCTCCGAGCAGATGATGGATGCCTACGCCAGCGTGGGCATGCCGATCGGCTACCATCACTGGTCGTTCGGCAAACAGTTCCTGTCAGTGGAGCAGGCCTACCGTCGCGGCCAGATGGGGCTGGCCTATGAGCTGGTGATCAATTCCGACCCCTGCATCGCTTATCTGATGGAAGAGAATTCGCTGATGATGCAGGTGTTGGTCATCGCGCATGCCTGCTACGGGCACAACTCGTTCTTCAAGGGCAATTACCTGTTTCGAACCTGGACCGATGCTTCGGCGATCGTCGATTACCTGGTCTTTGCACGCAGCTATGTCGCCAAGTGCGAAGAGCGTCACGGGGTCGAGGCCGTCGAGCAGCTTCTCGATGCCTGCCACGCCCTGCAGAACTACGGCGTCGATCGCTACAAGCGACCCTCTCCGATTTCGGCCGGTGAAGAGGCGCGCCGCCAGGAGGAGCGGGAGGCGTATCTGCAGACGCAGGTCAATCGACTCTGGAGCACGATTCCGCCGGTGGTGAGCGAGCTGGCCCAGGAGCCGCTGCACGATCACGAGAACGACCCGCTGGGGCTGCATCGTCATGGCCGCTATCCCAGCGAACCGCAGGAGAACCTGCTCTATTTCCTCGAAAAGAATGCACCGCTGCTGGAGCCATGGCAGCGCGAGATCGTGCGTATCGTGCGTAAGCTTGCCCAGTATTTCTATCCGCAGCGTCAGACCCAGGTGATGAACGAAGGCTGGGCGACGTTCTGGCACTACACCCTGATGAACCGCCTGTATGACGACGGGTTGATCGACGAGGGCATCATGCTCGAGTTCCTGCAGTCGCATACCTCGGTCGTCACTCAGCCGGGTTTCGACAGCCCTTATTTCAACGGTATCAATCCCTACGCACTGGGGTTCGCGATGTTCAGCGATATCCAGCGCATCTGCCGGGCACCGACCGACGAGGACCGCGAGTGGTTCCCGGACATCGCCGGCAGCGACTGGCTGGAGACGCTGCATTTCGCGATGCAGAACTTCAAGGACGAATCGTTCATTCAGCAGTTCCTGTCGCCCAAGGTGATTCGCGATCTCAAGCTGTTCAGCCTGGTCGATGACGATCGCGACGACAGTCTCCAGATCGAGGCGATTCACGACGACCGCGGCTATCGCCGGATCCGCGAGGCGTTGAGCGTGCAGTACGCGTTATCCGCTCGGGAGCCCAACATCCAGGTCTGGGAAGCCGACATTCGCGGTGATCGTTCGCTGACGCTGCGCCATGTGCAGGATCGACGCCGTCCGCTGGGGCAGAGCCTGTTTCCGGTCATGCGCTATCTGCACCAGTTGTGGGGATTTCCCATCAAGCTCGAATCGACGGAAGGGGACGATATCGTGCGTCGCTACCAATGGCCGATTCCCGAGCCGACGCGAGAATCGGCGTGAATACGCCCGTGCGGCATGTCCCGTCGCAGAGCTGATATACTCGCCCGATCGCTATCATTCTGGTTATGGGTCTGCCGGTTGCGGGCCTGATTCGGTGGGAGAGGGAAATGCAGAACGCCGTCATTCTGATCAATGTCGAAAAGGGCCGGATTCGCGGTGTCGCCGAACAGCTGGCCGACCTGGAAGGAATCAGCGAAGTCTATTCGACCTGCGGTCGCTATGACCTGATCGCCATCGCCCGCACGCGGGATTTCGAGTCTCTGGCCACGCTGGTGACCGAGCGCTTGATGAGCGTCGAGGGGATTCGCGACACCGAGACGCTCAATGCCATGCAGGTGCATTCGCGCCACGATCTCGACGCCATGTTCTCCGTCGGTCTCTAAGTCCCGGTGGCGCGTCGTCGCAGGCGAGGGCTGCTGGGGCAGCTGGCTCGCTCGTCCCGAATCGGGCTCGTTTTTGTCGTCGTCATCAGCGGGCTGTGGTACTGGCAGGAAGGTGATGTCCGTGATCGGCTCAGTTGGATGGGCGTGCCGGAGTGGCAGTGGAACGACTGGCGGAGCTGGAACCGAGTGCTGCGCAACGACGGCTTCCTGGTCGGGTGGTCGGACGTGCGGGGCGAAGCATTGTGGGTGGGCTACGTGCTGAACCGGGTCGATAGCCCCCGCAGTCAGCCGCGGCCCGATCGCTTCGAGCCCGACTGGCGTAGCCTGTGGCCGATCGGCAGCGACGACTACACCCATAGCGGCTACGACCGGGGGCATCTGGCGCCGAATTATGCGATGTCGGTCGTTCACGGCCGCGATGCGCAGCTGGCCAGTTTCCTGATGACCAACATCACCCCGCAACGGCCCAAGCTCAATCGGCAGCTTTGGCAACGCCTGGAGGAGGCCGTCATCGATGACTTCGTGCCGCGCTTCGGCCGCGTGTGGGTCGTCACCGGACCGGTCTTCGACGATCAGCTACTGCATCGGGTGGGCTTTACCCAGGTCCCCGTGGGCTTCTACAAGATACTGGTCGTTCCCGGTCAGACGCCGCGGGCGCTGGCATTTCTCATGCCCCAGGACGTCAGCGGCAACGAGCCGCTGGCTCGCTTTCTGGTCACTGTCGATGAGATCGAGGCGCATACCGGGCTCGATTTCTTTCCGCAACTGCCCGATTCCATCGAGCGTCAGATGGAAGGGTACGTGGAAACTGCCGGTTGGGGGCTGGAAGCCGTTTCGACACGTCCGGGGCGTTATCAGTAACGTCCGTGGACGTCGGCCCTGAATCTTGGTATTGAGCGTGCGATGGAAGCAGGCAATGCTTCGAAAACGGGAGATGCAGGAATAGCAGAGAGAAGAGGACTGCGAGGAAACAATGACATGACACATGGTGCCCAGGAGAGGACTTGAACCTCCACGTCCGTAAGGACACTAGCACCTGAAGCTAGCGCGTCTACCAATTCCGCCACCTGGGCATGTCATGCAAATCTGATACTGCAGTCTGGATGGTGCCCGGAAGAGGACTTGAACCTCCACGTCCGTAAGGACACTAGCACCTGAAGCTAGCGCGTCTACCAATTCCGCCATCCGGGCTTATCCGGCCTTGAATGCATGGCTTTCGTGAATTCTCATTCCCGAAAGCGCCATCGCCGTAAGCGATGGTGCCCAGAAGAGGACTTGAACCTCCACGTCCGTAAGGACACTAGCACCTGAAGCTAGCGCGTCTACCAATTCCGCCATCTGGGCCAAGGCGCGATGCATAATACCGACTCTGTGTCCGAATGCAAGCATCTCATGCGCGTTGATATATCCCGCTCGGTCATGGTCTTGCGGTGCGGCGATGCGCGCCGCGGCACGGGCAATTGGTCACATTGGACAGTGCATGGTTGGGTCGAACAGGCGTGGCCGCTATACTTGGGGCATGAATCCCAAAAAATCGAACGGCCCAGGCCGCCCGCCGCGTGACTATTCTCTACAAATCAGGCCCCGCTGGCTCAACGCAAGGATGATGGTTGCATGACTCATTGGACGTTGAACGACGATCCGCACGCGGCTCGCGAAACCCAGAAATACGATAACCCCGTGCCCAGTCGCGAATATCTGCTGTCGCGTCTGGAGGAGTACGGCAAGCCGATTACGCACGAAAACATGAGCGCCATGCTGGGGCTCGAGGACGAGAACCAGCTGGAAGCCGTGCGTCGGCGCCTGGCCGCCATGGAACGCGACGGTCAGATCCTCAGGGACCGCAAGGGCGCCTATGCCCTGATCGACAAGCTCGACCTGATCAAGGGCCGGGTGCAGGGCCACCGGGATGGGATGGGCTTTCTGATTCGCCACGATGGCGTCAAGCCTGACCTGGTGTTGCCGCCGCGTCAGATGCGCCGCGTCTTCGATGGCGATGTGGTGCTGGCGCGCATCAGCGGTCGGGATCGTCGTGGTCGCGCCGAAGGCACCATAGCCGAAGTGCTGGCGCGCAATACCCAGACGCTGGTCGGCGTGTTCCGTCAGAACACCTCGGAATTCGCCGTGTTGATACCGGAGAACTCCCGCATCAGCCAGGAAGTGATCATCCCGCACAGCGTCAGCGGTGGCGCAAGAGACGGCCAGATCGTGTCGGTGCGTATCACCCAGCAGCCGGAAACCCGCAAGCAGCCGGTCGGCGAGGTGGTGGAGATCCTGGGGGAGAGGATGGACCCCGGTCTCGAGATCGATATCGCGATTCGTTCCCACGATATCCCGGCAGAGTTTCCGCCGGAAGTGGAACATCAGATCGCTGGCATGTCGGCCGAAGTGAAGGAAGAGGACAAGGTGGCGCGCATCGATCTGCGCGAGATGCCGTTGGTGACCATCGACGGCGAAGACGCCAAGGATTTCGACGACGCCGTCTGTGCCTGGAAGACGAAATCCGGGAGCTGGAAACTGGTCGTGGCGATTGCCGATGTTTCCCATTACGTCCGTGGCGGCAGTGCGCTGGATAACGAGGCCCATATTCGCGGCAACTCGGTCTACTTCCCTGGTCAGGTCGTGCCGATGCTGCCGGAGCTGCTCTCCAATGGGCTCTGTTCGCTCAATCCGCACGTCGATCGCCTGACCATGGTCTGCGAAATGAACATCTCGCAGAACGGAACGATCAGCCGCTACAAGTTCTACGAGGCGGTGATCCAGTCTCATGCGCGACTGACCTACAACCAGGTCGGCACCATGCTGGAGGAGCCGGATGGCGAAGAGGGAACGGCGCTACGCGAGCAGTATCGCGAGCTGGTGCCTTCGCTCGAGAATTTGCACGCGCTCTACCAGGTGCTGCGCAAGGCGCGGGAAGTGCGTGGCGCCATCGACTTCGATACCACCGAAACGCAGATCGTCTTCAACGACGAGCGCAAGATCGAAAAGATCGTCCCGCGCAGCCGCAACGACGCCCACAAGCTGATCGAGGAGTGCATGCTGGCCGCCAACGTGGCCACGG
Source organism: Salinicola sp. 4072 (assembly GCF_036663415.1). Taxonomy (NCBI): domain Bacteria; kingdom Pseudomonadati; phylum Pseudomonadota; class Gammaproteobacteria; order Oceanospirillales; family Halomonadaceae; genus Salinicola; species Salinicola sp. 4072. The sequence goes on from NZ_JAXOVV010000003.1 coordinate 84,472, forward strand.
CGCGCTTCCTCGACAAGCATGACCTGCCCGCGCTCTATCGTGTTCACCAGTCGCCAGCCTCGGAGCGGCTGGAGAACCTGCGCGTGTTCCTGGGCGAGCTGGGCCTGACCTTGGGTGGTGGCGATGAGCCGACACCCAAGGATTATCAGGCGCTGCGAGAGGCGATTCAGGGTCGCCCGGACTTCGATATCATCCAGACCGTAATGCTGCGCTCGATGAGCCAGGCCGTCTATTCGCCGCAGAACGATGGGCACTTCGGTCTCGCCTATCAGGCGTACGCACATTTCACCTCGCCGATCCGCCGCTATCCGGATCTGCTGGTCCATCGTGCGATCCGCTCCGTCATTCGAGGGCCGCGCCAGACGCAGACCGTGCTGCGTGCCGAGGGGGCGCCGGTGGAAAAACCCTCCACCTGGTGCCCGTACACCTTCGAGCAGATGATCGAGCTGGGCGAGCACTGCTCGATGACCGAGCGCCGTGCCGACGAGGCGACCCGCGACGTGACCGACTGGCTGAAGTGCGAGTTCCTCTCGGACAAGGTTGGCGAGGTCTACGAAGGCACGATCGCCTCGGTGACGCAGTTCGGGATCTTCGTGCGTCTCGACGACGTCTACGTGGAAGGGCTGGTGCATGTCACTTCCCTGCCATCCGACTACTACCACTACGAAGCCGAGAAACACCGCCTCAAGGGCGAGCGCAGTGGCGTTGCCTATCGTCTGGGCGATGGAGTGACCGTTCGCGTGGCGCGTGTGGATCTCGACGACCGCAAGATCGATTTCGATCTGGCCGATGCGACGCCGCGTCATCACCGTACGCCACGTAGTCATAAGCCCGGTGCAGAAGCCAATGACAGCGCTGCGCCGGCCAAGAAGTCATCAGGCAAGAATCGCCCCGGCAAGCGCGAGCGTCAGGGTGCCTCTACCGGCAACGAAGAGGGCGGTGCGCCCAAGCGCCGGTCTCGCGGTCCGCGCCAGCGTCGAGGCAAGCGATGAACGCGTTGATCGTTGTAGGCGTGGTGCCAGGCGGGTCAAGGTGGGTGATGCCATGAGCCGTTCAGCGAACCGGCGCCAATCGGCCAGAACGGGGGATTGTCCCCGCACGCCAGACGGGCTGGAGCCGGTCTACGGAGTGCATGCCGTTCGGGCGTTGTTCGAGCGGGGGCAGCCGCCCAGGGTGCTGTGGATTCAGCAAGGGCACGCCGAGCACCGTCTGGAAGCCCTGCTGCAGCTGGCTCATGCGGCGGGCTGTGATTTGAAACGAGTGGGGCGAGAAACACTGGACGGGATTTCCAACCAGGCCTCCCACCAGGGCGTGATCGGATTCTGCGAACCGCTGGTCGCGGAAAGCGAAACTACCTTGTGGTGGCGCCTCGAGCAGTGGCTGGCGGACAAGCCCCTGCTGCTACTGATCCTCGATGGCGTCACGGACCCGCACAACCTGGGCGCTTGCCTGCGTAGTGCCGATGCTGCCGGTGTCAATGGCGTGATCGTGCCCAAGGACAAGTCCGCACCGCTGAACGCCACCGTACGCAAGGTGGCCTGTGGCGCGGCCGAACTCGTTCCGGTGTTTCAGGTCACCAACCTGGCGCGCTGCATGGAGAAGCTCAAGCAGCAGGGCGTCTGGATCACCGGCACCGCCGGCGAGGCCGATGCGCTCGTCTATGATGCCGATTTCACCGTGCCCTGCGCGCTGGTAATGGGCGCGGAAGGCAAGGGCCTGCGCCGCTTGACTCGCGAAGCCTGCGATGGGCTGGTCAAGCTGCCGATGCAGGGCGGGGTTTCCAGCCTCAACGTTTCGGTTGCCACCGGGATTTGCCTGTTCGAAGCCGTCCGCCAGCGCGGGCTCGTTGCCGCCGGTTGAGCTTGCACCCGGTGGCCCCTGTCTCTACAATTGCGCGGTTCTATGGGCAGGCTATGCTCATGGAATGCGGCTCCGTTCCGGGGTATATCCGATTCGCCAGGCTTGCCTGATGGCTCGGAAGCGCCGGGATAGAGCGCCAATTGGTCTGAATATTCGGATGTAGATGCGGTCGAGTACCGCAATCCGGTATCGACTCCTTGCTTCTCGTGGTAGCCATCTCTTGATGATCGGCACCGCGCGGAAGCTGCCAAACCGAAAGGAGCTAACATGCGTCATTATGAAATCGTGTTCATGGTCCATCCGGACCAGAGCGAGCAGGTTCCGGCCATGGTCGAGCGCTACACCAGCCTCGTCACCGAAAACGGCGGTACCGTGCATCGTCTCGAAGACTGGGGTCGCCGTCACCTGGCTTACCCGATCAACAAGATCCACAAGGCACATTACGTGCTGATGAACATCGAATGCAGCGGCGAGACCCTCGACGAGATCGAGAACATCTTCCGCTTCAACGATGCCATCATCCGCAGCATGATCGTGCGCAGCAAAGAGGCCGTGACCGAAGCCTCGCCGATGATGAAGCCGGCTGAAGAAAAGAGCCGTCGCCGTGACGACAAGTCCTCCGAGCGTGGCGATCGTGAGCGTTCTGAGCGCCCCGAGCGTTCCGAAACTGCCGCAGAAACCAACTGATCCGATTTCGCTAAGGAGAGACTCTCATGGCACGTTTTTTCCGTCGCCGTAAGTTCTGCCGCTTCACCGCCGAAGGCGTGAAGTACATCGACTACAAAGACATCGATACGCTGAAGGCCTACGTCACCGAAACCGGCAAGATCGTTCCGAGCCGCATTACGGGTACCCAGGCACGCTACCAGCGTCAGCTGTCCACCGCTATCAAGCGGGCGCGTTACCTGGCGCTGCTGCCGTACTCCGACAGCCACCAGTAAACCCTGATTCGGTATCCTTGATCGGTAAACCTGAGTTTCGGTAAACCCAGGTTTCGGTAAACCACAGCGAGGCATCATGCTGGTACTGGCCCGTTGGATCATGCGCGGTACGCCGCAGGCCGTTGCGGCAGCCGCACTGACAGCGCTGGTGCCTTGGTTATTCTGGTTCAGCGCTGCCGTGGTGGGACTCGTCACTTTGCGCCGAGGCATGACGACCGCAGCACCGGTACTGATCGCAGCGGCGCTGCCCGCCGGCTGGTGGTGGGTACAGGGCGACGCGGTTCCGCTGGCCAGCATTCTGCTGGTGACGCTGATGGCGACGGTACTGCGATCGCGCATGCGCTGGACGGAAGCCCTGATCGTCGGCAGCGTGGTCTGTATGGCGATGGTCCAGTTGGGGATCTTCCTCCCCGCGGGTGGTACCGAATCGCTGCTGGCGGAGCTGCGCCAAAGCTCGTCAGAGGTCGGACGCATGCTGGATCAGTTATCGGCGCAGGGCGTCGATACCGAAATGATGGCAGCGCTGGTGATCGGCGGAGCGACCGGCTTGGTGGTATTGCTCGCCGGAATTGCCTGCCTGGCACTGGCCCGCAGTTGGCAGGCCGGGCTCTACAATCCCGGCGGGTTTCGCGAGGAGTTTCACGCACTGAGGCTTTCGCGAAAGCAGCTTCTGCTACTGGTCGCGCTGATGGGGCTGGGGGTAGTGCTGGCCGTCCCCGCTGCCAGCCTGCTGGCCTGGGTGCCGTTACTGGTCGCCGGTGTGGCGCTGGTACATGGGTTTATCGGTTTGAAGGGAATGAGCGGGTTCTGGCTGGTAGGCTTCTATGCCTTGCTGTTGACCACCTGGCCCACGATTCTGATTGTACTGCTGTTGGCGTTGGTAGATACCTTCGCGGATTTTCGCGGCCGCCTGACACGCAGTGATTGACGAGAGGTTCACGAGAATGGAAGTCATTCTGCTCGATAACATCGGCAAGCTGGGCTATCTGGGTGACAAGGTCACCGTCAAGCCCGGTTACGGCCGTAATTACCTGGTTCCTTACGGCCTGGCCGTACCGGCAACCAAAGACAACGTCGAAGCGTTCGAAGCACAGCGTGCCGAGCTCGAAGCCCAGGCTGCCGAGCGCAAGGCCCAGGCCGAAACACGCGCCGCTCAGCTCGCCGAGATCGAGCTGTCTCTGGTCGCCAAGGCGGGTGAAGAAGGCAAGCTGTTCGGCTCCATCGGCCCGCGTGACCTGGCCGAAGCCATGGCACAGGCCGGTATCGAAGTCGCCAAGAGCGAAGTGCGCATGCCGGAAGGTCCGATTCGCCAGACCGGTGAATACGACATCGCGCTGCAGCTGCACGCCGAAGTCACTTCCAGCGTTCGCGTCGTGGTCGTGGCCGAGTAAAGCTCGACTTCTATCGCCGATGTGACGTCTGGCTCAAGGCACGTAGGGCTTACCGCCCTACGTGCCTTTTTCGTGATCGGCAGGCGACGAACGACTGGGTAGAATGGGCGCCAGACCACTCCCGCTTGTCCAGCGCGCGATCATTCAGCGCAAGATGACATAGGTGAACGCCAAGCATGAACCAACGCGTCGACAACGATCAGGAAACCGCGCAGCTGAAGGTACCGCCGCACTCGCTCGAGGCGGAGCAGTCGGTACTGGGCGGGCTGATGCTCGACAACAGCAGCTGGGATACGGTGTCGGAGCGTCTGGTGGCAGACGACTTCTACCGCCATGAGCACCGGTTGACGTTCAATGCGATGGCGGAGCTGGCCGAGAGCGCACATCCGCTCGATGTCGTGACCCTGTCGGAAGCGCTCGAACGCCGGGATCAGCTCGAAAGCGTAGGCGGGCTCGCCTATCTGGCGGAACTGGCACGCAATACGCCCTCTGCAAGCAATATCCGCGCCTATGCCGATATCGTTCGCGAGCGGGCGACGTTGCGCAAGCTGATCCAGGCCTCGCGCCAGATCGCCGACAGCGCCTATTCGCCGGAAGGGCGGCTGCCGGACGAGCTGGTCAACGAAGCCGAACGGCTGGTATTCCAGATCAGCGAGTCCCGGCCCAAGTTCGGTGGCCCCATCGGCATGAGCCAGCTGCTGACCAAGGCCGTCGATCGGATCGACGAGCTGTTCAACATGAAGGGCCAGATGACCGGGATCTCTACCGGGTTCCGCGATCTGGACGACATGACATCGGGTCTGCAGCCGTCGGACCTGGTGATCATCGCCGGGCGCCCGTCGATGGGCAAGACGACGTTCGCCATGAATCTGGTCGAACATGCCGTTGTCTCCAATGACAAGCCGGTCATCGTTTTCTCGATGGAGATGCCTGCCGAGTCGTTGATGCTGCGCATGCTCTCTTCCCTGGGCAGGATCGATCAGACACGCGTCCGAACCGGCCAGCTCGAGGACGAGGACTGGCCGCGGTTGACTTCGGCGGTCAACCTGCTCAAGGATCGCCAGCTGTTCATCGACGACACTCCGGCGCTTTCTCCCAATGAATTGCGCTCCCGCGTGCGCCGAATCGCTCGCGAGCACGGCAATATCGGTCTGGTGATGATCGACTACCTGCAGCTGATGCAGGTGCCGGGGCTTTCCGAGAATCGTACCGCAGAGATCTCCGAGATTTCGCGATCGCTGAAGGGCATCGCGAAGGAGTTCAACTGCCCGGTGGTGTCGCTGTCCCAGCTCAACCGATCACTGGAGCAGCGTCCCAACAAGCGGCCCGTAATGTCGGATCTGCGTGAGTCGGGTGCCATCGAGCAGGATGCCGATGTCATCGCCTTCGTCTATCGTGACGAGGTCTACAATACCGACAATCCCGACAACAAGGGGTTGGCGGAGCTGATTATCGGCAAGCAGCGTAACGGCCCGATCGGTACCGTCCATATGGCATTCATTGGCAAGTACACCCGTTTCGAGGATCTGGCGCCGGATAGTTACGGTCAGCACTACGAATAAGTCGGTACGTCCAGTTCGCGATACGTCCAGTTCGCGATACGTCCAGTTCGATACGTCCAGTTCGATACAACCGAAACATGTCGGCAGCGCCGACGTAGAAAAGACATCAAGGAGTCAAACCATGGCAGGCGGTTTTCAGCGAGGTCGTCGTCAGCGTGTGCCCAAGATCGAAGTGCGCGGCCAACTGGAGAAGCTCGAACGGGAAGGGCCGTTCAAGGAGTGGCTGGGCATGCCGGATCTCTATCGTCACTGGCTGACCGTCGACGGCGAGCTCTACAGTTACCAGACGGAAGACGCCGAATTGCCGGTAGCCGTCGGTGACCGGGTCGTGTTTCGCTACAAGGAAGCCAAGGCAGGAAATTGGATCGACCGCAACTCCCTAGGCAAGGCCATCGATCCTTCCGCTTACCAGTAGACTGTCGATCTTTCCCTGAAACGGCGCGTTCTTTCCATGTAATGTTTTGTGTCACCATGTTGTCATGACCTTGGGGCTCAATGGCGTTCATGGACCAATCCGCCGTTTCTCTTGCCCCCGGCTCTCTCGAAGCCCTGATCGCCCAGCGCGATCTGAACGTGCACTTTCAGCCTATCGTCTCCGTCGCCACCGGTCGGGTGCTGGCTTACGAGGCATTGTCCCGCGGGCCGCGAACCTCTCGCTTCTCCAGCCCGCTGGCAATGTTCCAGACGGCCCGTGACCGCGGTCTGCTGGCTTCCCTGGAGCGGGTCTGTCGCGAGAGGGCCTTCGAGCGCTGGGTCGAGACGGGGCTGGGTGAACTGCTGTTTCTCAATGTCAGTCCGGAAGTGCTGATCGACCCGGCCCACATCAGCGGCCAGACGTTACAATTGCTGTCCGATCATGGCCTGACACCGTCCCAGATCGTCATCGAAATTACCGAGCAGTCTCCCGGCATCGATCCAGAACTGATGGCCGAAGCCGCCGAGCATTATCAGTCGATGGGGTTCTCCATCGCGCTCGACGATCTCGGTGACGGCTACGCCGGGCTCAGGCTCTGGTCACAACTCAACCCCGACTACGTCAAGCTTGATCGCCACTTCGTGGCTGGGGTAGATCGCGACCGCGTGAAAAGGCGCTTCGTGCGGTCGATTATCGACATCGCACACAGCCTGGGAAGCCGCGTGGTTGCCGAGGGCGTCGAACGAGAGGAAGAGCTCGATACCCTGCTCGAACTCGGGGCCGACTACTGCCAGGGGTGGCTGTTCGCTCGTCCCGAACCGGCGCCTCAGCGATCGCGTGACGTACTGGAGTCGCGCCTGGTCGCCCTGGCGGCATCGCGTCGTCCGGCAGCGGCAGCCACGGAAATTCGCCGGCTGTGCGTACCCTTGCCGGCACTGACGACCACGCTCAGCATCGGAGAGGCCGCGGAGCGCTTCAGCCGTCTGCCTGAGGCCAATGCCCTGGCTGTGGTCGACGAGCAGGGAACGCCGGTGGGGTTGCTCGGCCGCCGGCAGTTGATGGCCTTGCTCGGCAACCGCTTCGGCTTCGATCTCTACGGCCGCCAGTCCATCGACAAGATCATGCAGAGAGGGGCGCTCTGCGTCGAGGCGGGGGAACCGCTCGAGCGCGTATCGCGCAAGGTGACCGGACGCGACGACTCGATGCGTGACGAGGACTTCATCATTACCGATGGCGGGCGCTATCTCGGCATCGGACACGTCATCAATCTTCTGCAGCTCTTTACCGAACAGCAGGTCCAGATCGCCCGCCAGGCCAATCCGCTGACTCAGCTTCCAGGGAATCGGCCGATCCGTGCAGCGCTGGAACATTATCGAAGCCAGGCAAGTCCCTTCGTTGCCTGTTATCTCGATCTGGACCATTTCAAGCCGTTCAACGATCGCTTCGGCTACGCAATGGGTGACCAGATGATCCTGACACTGGCGAGAGTGCTGAGCGATGCGGCGGGGCGGAACGACTTCCTGGGCCATCTCGGAGGCGACGACTTCATTCTTCTGCTCAACGACGATAGCGGCTTGCAGTCGAAACTGAGCCGGATCCAGCGCTGCTTTCGCGATGAGAGCCTGCAGTTGCTGCCGGAATCGGAGCGGCAGGCGGGCGGCTTTCATGCCAAGGATCGCTTCGATCAATGGCGATTCTTCCCCATCACCCGGCTTTCCATCACGGCGTTGCGGGTACCGCCCACCGCGCGGATCGACAATTTCGGTGATCTCTGGAGCCGCTTCAAAGGTGCGGCCAAGCGGGCCGAGAACGGGCGCGTTGTCGTGACCGTTCGCACGAATAGCGACGAAATCCCGCGCTGAACTCTCGTGGTGCAACATAGTCTTAATAAAGATGAGGCTCAATTGGCCGATTGTCCCGGTAAGGCCGAGGCGGATTCTGCATCGGCATTCGGGAAGCGGCTAGTCAAAGGTTCGGCAAGGAGTGCCGGCCTGCCGTAACGATTCCATACTCAACCCACAGGAGGGAACCATGGAGCTCAAGGAGCTTGAACACTATCAGCGACACCATGAAGACTTCGAAATACGGGTCATCGCCCATGCCGGCAGTCGCTACTATCAGGTCATGCTGGAGCCCGGGGATGGCGCCACGCAGGCCTTGACCCGGCGCGGCAAGCCGATGCTGTTTCGTTCGCTCGAGGACGTCTACGGCGAATTGAAACGGGCCGGCATCCATCGTGCCTACCTGGTTCAACAGGTCGCCAACGACGAGATCGTCGGCCACGAGCCGCATTATCACGATCCGCTGCTGTCGCGAATGCCGCTGGTCTTCTGATCCGGAAAGCGTCGGCTAGTCGACACGTCATTCATCAATCCATTTCATTCGCCAACCATTTCATTCATCAATTCAGTTCCCTCCGGCGAGTCGAAGAGTGACTTGCCTCGACACGGAGGGAAGTTCGCCGTCCACGCCTTTCCCCTCGTTCCTCTCCAGCTTCTCTGCCCCCGTTGAAACCGTCCAGGATGCCGAAACGATCGCCGAAGTGCGCTTCGATCAGCACGTTAACTTGGCTTGTGATGTCGTTCCGATACGGATACGGCGGCCGCTCGGCTTTCTGGAGCAGATTGCTGCTGGTTGCCATCGTCTTCGGGTCTGCTGTATGAACCTGATACCCTTTGTCGCGCAGGGTATCGGCAAAGTGGCGCATCATCGACAATATCAGCGGGCGGACGCGCCCATGGGTTATCCATAACTTATACACATGGTATTGATCGTATAAGATGATCGGGCCGGTTCACGCGGCAGTGGTAGAATTTCGTCCAAAGTCGGCAGGGAAAGGAGTGGTTTTATGGCGGCCCGTTTCGGAGTGCTGCTGGTCAATCTGGGAACGCCCGAGGCGCCCACGCCCAAGGCCGTAAGGCAGTATCTTGGCGAGTTCCTCGGCGATCCGCGGGTTATCGATGCGCCGCGCTGGCTGTGGTGGCCGATTCTGCATGGCGTCATTCTTCGCATCCGCCCGCCCAAGGTCGCCAAGGCCTATGCGTCGGTATGGCAGGAGGAAGGCTCGCCATTGCTGGCGATCGGCCGCCGCCAGCAGCGAGCGCTGCGCGAGCGTCTGGCGAGCCAGACGGGCGAGTCGATCCCGGTCGAGCTGGCGATGACCTATGGAAAGCCGAGCATGGAGGAGGCCGGCTTAAAGCTGCGGGAATCCGGCGTAGATCGCATCGTGGTGCTACCGCTCTATCCGCAGTTCTCGCGCACCACTACCGCTGCCGTATTCCAGCGGCTGGCCAAGGCACTGGAACCTTGCCCGCACCTGCCGGAGCTGCGCTTCGTGCGCGATTATCATGATCACCCCGACTATATTTCGGCTCTCGCTGCCAGCGTTCGCCAGCACTGGGAGGCCAACGGCGACCGCGGCCGGCTGCTGATGTCCTATCACGGCATCCCCAAGCGCTACGTCGACAACGGCGATCCCTATGCCAGGCATTGCGAGAAGACCAGCCGGCTGCTGGCGGAAGAGCTTGGACTGGGCGAGGGCGAGTGGTTCCAGAGCTATCAGTCGCGCTTCGGCCGTGAAGAATGGCTCAAGCCCTACACCGACGAGACGCTGAAGGCATGGGGCGCGGACAAGATCGAGTGTGTCGACGTCATCAGCCCGGCCTTCGCGGCGGACTGTCTCGAGACGCTCGAGGAGATCGATGCCGAGAATCGTCACTACTTCCAGGAAGCCGGAGGCGGGCGCTATCGCTATATTCCCGCCCTCAACGATCGCCCGGAGCACGTCACCCTGCTGACCAAGCTGGTCGAACAGCACACCGCCGGCTGGTGAAGCCGCCGGCGCGCCATCTCGGAGACGGCGCGCACTTTTCAGCGCTTAACCCTTCAAGGGAGGGGAGAGTCGCCTTGGGGGGCTTCCTCGATGGTGTGCTTGGGCTTCTCGCTCTCCAGCTCGACCGGATTGCCGCGGGTGCGGGGATCCGGTTTGAGCTTGTGGTGCAGGGCGCTCTTGGCCAGCATGTGTGCCGATACCGGCGCGGTGATGAACGCGAAGATCGTGATCAGCAGTTCCTGAACGATCGGGCCGTCTTCCTGGCTGAAATAGATCAGCGAACCGATCAGGGTGCAGCCGACCCCCAGCGTCGTCGTTTTCGAAGGGCCGTGCAGACGCATGTAGAAATCCTTCAAATGCGTCAGGCCCAGCGAGCCGATGAAGGCGAACGCGCCTCCGGCGACCAGCATGAAGGCGATCACGCCCTCGATGACCGTATTCAGCATCGTTATCCCTCCTATTCGATGATGTCGCCGCGCAGCAGGTACTTGCAGACGGCGATGGTGCTGACGAAGCCGAGCATCGCGATCAGCAGCGCCGCCTCGAAGTAGTCCTTGTTGTCGACCCAGATACCGAACAGCACGATCAGAGCGATCGAGTTCATGTACATGGTATCCACCGCCAAAATGCGATCCGGCAGGCTCGGCCCGACCACGGCACGATAGAAATTGAGTACGACGGCGGCGCAGAACAGCGCCAGCGCGATCCACAGAGCCATGTCGATCATGATTCGAAGATCTCCAGCAGTGGGCGCTCGTAGCGCTGGTGAATGTCGTCGATCAGGGCGTTGATATCGCCCACGTCCAGCGCGTGAATGAGCAGGGTCTTGCCATCCAGGCGCAGGTGGGCCGAGACGGTCCCCGGCGTCATGGTGATGGTGCTGGCCAGGATGGTGATCGGAAAGCTCTCCTTCAGCGTCAGCGGATATTCCACGAAGGCGGGGCGCATCCGGCCGCGGGGATCGAGAATCAGCTTCGAAACCTGCAGATTGGCGGTCACGATGTCGCCCAGCACCCGAAAGAAGTAGCCGACCAGTTTCAAGGGGCGCTTGATGGTGGGCTGGCGTTCCCAGAACGGTCGACAGATCACCGGAATCAGGATCGCCAGGACGCCGCCAAGAATCCATTGTCCGAGTGCCACGCTCTGCTGCAGCAACAGCCAGACGACCAGCAGCAGCAGTGACAGCACCGGCATCGGCAGCCAGCGAATGGGAGGAATCATGAGTCACCTCCGGTAACGTTCGGGGAGAGAATCGCTTCGCCGTAGGCGTCTTGATCGAGCAGCTGTGTGGCACTGGCATCGGTGAAGCGAGTGATCGGGCCGGCCAGGATCGAGAGCACCGGCGAGGCACCGAGCAGCAGGATCAGGCCTGCCAGCATCGCCGTCTTCAGCCTGGGGCCGTCGTTGTCGCCGCGGCCGGCCTTCCAGAAGACGGTGGAGCCGCTGCGCGCCATGGCGACGAGACCGGCAAGGCTCGACAGCAGCAACAGCGACCACAGCCACGGCTGTTCGCTCGGCAGGGCCGAATCGAGCAGCAGTGCCTTGCCGATAGCGCCCGAAAACGGCGGTAGCCCGATGATGGTCGCCGCACCGATGAAGTAGAACAGACCCAGCAGCGCAGGCTGGGTGACGCCCCGGCCGGGCACGATACGTGCCCCGGCCTTGCCGCGCTGTTCGCCGATCGCATCGGCCAGCAGGAACAGGCCGCCGCTGACCAGCGTGGTGTGGATCATGTAGTAGAGCAGGGCGGCGATGGGCGCCTCGCGGTTCATGCTGACGCCGACCAGCAACGTCCCCACCGAAATCAGCAGCAGATAGGCCACCTGATTACGCAGATCCCGCGCCGACAAGACACCCAGCCCGCCGAGGGCCAGCGTCGCCAGTGCGAACCACCAGAGCCAGGGCTGGACGAAATTGGCGAGCCCGCCTGCGCTGTCGCCGAAGATGAGCGTATAGACCCGCAGAATGGCGTAGATCCCCACCTTGGTCATGATCGCGAACAGTGCCGCCACCGGCGCCGGTGCACTGCTGTAGGCCCGCGGCAGCCAGAAATAGAGCGGGAGGATCGCGGCCTTCAGCCCGAACACCACCAGCAGCAAAAACGCCCCCGCCTTGAGCAGGCCAAGACGATCGGGGTCGAGCGATGCCACCTTCTGGGACATGTCGGCCATGTTGAGCGTGCCGGTGGTGCCGTAGAGCACCCCGAGCGCGATCAGAAACATCGCCGAGCCCGCCAGGTTCAGCGCCACGTAGTGGAAGCCGGCCTGGGTGCGATCCTTGCCGCCGCCATGCATCAGCAGCGAGTAGGAGGCGATCAGCAGCACCTCGAAGAACACGAACAGGTTGAAGATGTCGCCAGTCAGGAAGGCGCCGTTGATCCCCATCAACTGGAGCTGGAACAGACCGTGGAAATTGCTGCCCTTGCGATCGTCGCCGGCACAGGCGTAGGCCACGCTGCCGAGCGCCAGGAAGCTGGTAAGGCATACCATCAGTGCGGAGAGCCGGTCGAGTACCAGGATGATGCCGAACGGCGGCTGCCAGTCGCCCAGAGCGTAGTAGGTGATGTCACCGCTGTCGCTCTGGACCACCAGCATGGCACTGACTGCCAGCAGCAGCGCCGTGCTGACCAGGGCGATCGCCCGGCGAGGCAGTACGGCCGAGTCCCGCTTGACCAGCATCAGCAGGCCGCTCAACAGCGGCAGAAGAATCGGAAGGATGATCAGGTGCTGCATCACGACTTGTCCTCCTTCGACTCTTCGCCACGCTGGTCGTTGACCTGATCGCTGCCCAGGTCGCCGCGCACGCGCATCGCCAGGATCACCGAGAACGCCGTCATGGCGAAGCCGATCACGATGGCCGTCAGCACCAGGGCCTGTGGCAGCGGGTCGGCGTAATAATCGACGCCGTCACGAATCACCGCCGCGCCATTGGTGGTCAGGCCGCCGGTGGAAAAAAGGAACAGGTTGACCGCGTAGGAGAGCAGCGTCAGCCCCACGACCACGGGGAAGGTGCGGCCACGCAGCGCCAGGTAGAGCCCGCTGGCGGCCAGGAAACCGGTTACGGTGGCAAAGAGCGCTTCCATCAGACGGTCTCCTTTTCATTCTCTTTGCTGGGACGGTGCCGTGTCGTCAACTTGCCCAGATTGGCCAGAATCATCAGCGTGGCGCCGACGACGGTGAGATAGACGCCGAGGTCGAACAGCATCGGCGTGACGAGCTCGATCTCGCCGATATAGGGAATCGAGAAGTGCCCGAAGGCAGAGGTCAGGAAGTTGTGGCCGAAGGCCCAGCTGCCGAGTCCGGTCAGCGCGGCGATGGCGACACCGACCACGGCGATCGGCTGATACTGGAACGACATTCTCTGTTGGGTCCAGTCGACCCCACGGGCGATATACAGCAGGATCAAGGCCACGGCCGTCACCAGGCCGGCGATGAAGCCGCCACCGGGTTCGTTGTGACCCCGCAGGAAGATGAACACCGACACCAGCAGCGCCAGCGGCAGTAGGCTCTGCGATACCGTACCCAGCAGCATGGGATGCAGATCGCGGGACCAGGGGCGCCCTTCGCTATCGCTGGAGGGCATGAACAGACGCAGGCGGTTGAGCAGCTTGTAGATGCCGATGGCGGCAATGCACAGCACGGTGATCTCGCCCAGCGTATCGAAGCCGCGGAAGTCGACCAGGATGACGTTGACCACGTTGTGGCCGCCGCCGCCGCTGACGCTGTTCTCCAGGAAGAAGCCGGAAATGGTGTCCAGCGGTCGCGTCAGCATCGCATAGTTGAGACTCGCGACGATGCCGCCGAAGCCCGCCGCCAGCAGAACATCGCGGACCACGCGTGCGCCGCTGGACTCCTTGGGCGTACGCTGCGGCAGGAAGAACAGCGCCAGCATCAGCAGGATGACCGTCACCACCTCGACCGCCAGCTGGGTCAGGGCGAGGTCGGGAGCCGAGAAGCGGGCAAAGGCCAACGAAACCATCAGCCCCACCACCGACAGCATCATCAGCGAGACCAGACGTCGGCGATGCAGCACCGCCGTGCCCAGGCCCGCCAGAATGGTGATCACCGCGCCCGCGATCAGCAGGCCATCGAGCGCCTGGAGCTGGCGCGGCCCGCGCAACTGGGTAAGGTCCAGCAGGCCGCTGCCGGTGAGGAATAGCACGGCGATGATCAACCACAGCATGTAGCGCTGCAGCGAGCCGTTCTCGAAGCGATCGATCGCTTGCTGGGTCCAGTGCAGCAGGCTGCGGACGTTGTGCTCGAAGATCATCGAGGCGTTGCGCTGAGGGAACTGGCGCTGGAAGGCAAACAGCTTGCGGCGTACGGCGTAGATGCCGACCCCGCCGGCCAGGGCGATGACGCTCATCAGCAGGGGCAGGTTGAAGCCGTGCCAGATCGCCAGGTGCAGCTCCGGCCTGGGCGGCAGAATCGTGACCTGTGCGGCAGCGCCGAGCAGCCCGGTGACGGTCAGCGCAGGCAGCAGGCCGATCACGACGCACAGCGCGACCAACAGCAGCATCGGCAGACGCATCAGGAAAGGCGCCTCGTGGGGCGTCTTGGGTAGCTCCTGCGCTTCCGGCCCGAAGAAGACGTTGCGTACGTAACGCAGCGAATAGGCCACCGACAGCACGCTGCCGAGGGTCGCGAGCACCGGGATCAGCCAGGCCAGGCCGCCCAGGATCCCGGTTTCCAGCGTCTCGGTCAGCATCATCTCCTTCGATATGAAGCCGTTGAGCAGGGGAACGCCGGCCATGGAAGCCGCGGCGAGACCTGCCAGTGCCGCCGTCATCGGCATGCTGCGTCGCAGCCCGCTCAGCTTGCGGATGTCCCGAGAACCGGTCTCGTGATCGACGATGCCCGCCGACATGAACAGCGTCGCCTTGAACATGGCGTGGTTGAGAACATGAAACAGTCCAGCCGCCACCGCCATCTTGCTGTCCAGCCCGAACAGCATGGTGATCATGCCCAGATGGCTGACGGTGGAAAATGCCAGCACGCCCTTGAGATCGTACTTGAGCAGCGCGAAATAGGCGGCGTAGATCATCGTCACCAGCCCGGTGAGGGTGACGATATAGAGCCAGAGCTGCGAGCCGGCCAGTGCCGGATGCATACGCGCGAGCAGGAAGACGCCGGCCTTGACCATCGTGGCGGAGTGCAGGAATGCCGAGACCGGCGTCGGCGCCGCCATGGCGTGGGGCAGCCAGAAATGGAACGGGAACTGCGCCGACTTGGTGAAGGCACCCAGCAGCACCAGCAACAGCGCCGGCAGATAGCGCGGATCGGCCTGGATCAGATCGCGGCTGTCGAGCACCGTCTGCATGTCGAAGGTCCCGACGATATGGCCGATCAGCAGGAAACCGGCCAGCATCGCCAGCCCGCCCATGCCGGTGACGGCCAGGGCCATGCGGGCGCCTCGTCGTGCCTCGCTCTGCTGGTACCAGTAGCCGATCAACAGAAACGACGACAGGCTGGTCAATTCCCAGAATACCCACAGCAGCAGCAGGTTGTCGGCCATGACGATGCCGATCATGGAAGTCATGAACAGCATCAGGTAGGCGTAGAACCGAGGCATGCTGTCGTCCGGCGACAGATAATAGCGGGAATACAGAATGATCAGCAGCCCGATGCCCAGGATCAGCAGCAAAAACAGCAGCGAGAGCCCGTCGAGCCGGAACGCCAGATCGAGCCCCAGTTGCGGCACCCAGCTCATGCTGAAGTGATACACCTCGCCGGAGATCACTCCAGGCGCATGCGAAATGGCCATGCCTAGCGCGATCGCAGGGAGCAGCGCGGTGGACCAGGCATTGAGCGTGCGTTGCCGATTGTTGCTCAGCAACGGTATCAGGCTGCCCAGTAGCGGCAGTAGAACGATCAGCGGCAGTGACATGAAATCGTCGCTCTATTCTTGGATCAGGGAGGCTCGATCATCGGCCCGGCGCAGGGCGACGGTCCGGTGGGTTCGAGCTTCGTTCTCGCGTTCATCGCGATCGGTCCGCGACCGTAACTCGCTCCAGTGTAAGCGATGTTGCCAGCCGCACGAGGCGTAGGTCGCGAGACTGTGGCAGAGAGTCGGTGCGGTAGTGATCTTCTCCGCGAGGCAGGCTCGCTCAGGCGGACAAGAGACGACGGCGAGCGGGGGACCCGCGGTGGCGGCGCGCGTCGCGCCACGGGAACTCGTCGCCGGGTCAGAGACGCTGGGGCGGATCGGTCAGATAGGGACGGCGCACGCCGCGAGGCGCCAGCATCCAGGCGGGTGTCTGGTTCTGGGTCGTGATCGTGCCGGCACGGGGCGGCACGGGGCGGCAGAGCCCGGGCACCGATACGAGTCTGGGCACCAATACGACAGGTCGCGCATGTCAGCGACAGCTGGCTAGGCATGTGGCCCGGCATGGTGTCTCTCCTCCCTTCAGAAAGCGCCCGATCATAATTTGCGATACGCGAAATTATTGAAAGTATTGATGATTTATGAGAATCGGGCGACAGCGTTGAACCGACTTTACCACGCCGATATGCCCCTAGCCATAGGGGGCGGCACCGGGGAAGTCATCCGGGTAGAATCGCCGGAGGACGTCGAAAAGGGGGACTCGAGCCGTGAGCCTGGCGCTTCCATCGGTGTATCCCGGATATCGAGGCGATCACCGATCGAGGTTCCCGGGGCGGCGGGATACGCTACACTGCGGGGGCAATTTGGTTGGCGTATCGACGCCGACATACAGGATATTCAGCATTAAGGATGTGCTTTTGTGAAGCGTTCACTGCCGGTCAAGGCTCCTGCCACACTCTCGCTCTGTCTTTGTCTAGCGCTTCTGGGATGTCAGAGCGTTGCCGATACGCATACTGTGTCGAACGCCTCGAACACGAGTGGCGCCGTGGCTTCGTCATCGTCGTCTTCCGTCGCTTCCGGGGCGACCTCCTCGAAATCGGCCGATGCTGCGGACAGCGCCGGTGAGAGTGCTGATGCCGCAACCGACGCCAAAGCAAGCCCGGAAACGCCGAAGGATCCGGCGGCGTTCGACGCCTGGGTGGCCGATTTCCGGCAGCGGGCCGCCGCCGAGGGTATCGATCAGGCAACCCTGGCCGAGGCGTTCGACCCGGTCAGCTATCAGCCCCGCATCCTCGAGTACGACCGCTCCCAGCCCGAATTCACCCGCCAGGTCTGGAGCTATCTCGACAGTGCCGTCTCGGCGCAGCGCGTTTCCACCGGCCGCGCGCGTCTTGCCGAACATCGCGCCACGGCGGATCAGGTAACGCAGCAGTATGGCGTACCGGGGGAGGTGATCGTCGCCATCTGGGGCATCGAGAGCAATTACGGCAGCAACTTCGGCAACTTCGAGACCATCGACGCGCTGTCGACGCTGGGGTTCGATGGCCGCCGTCAGTCGTTCGCGCGCGGCGAACTGATGGCCGCGCTCAAGATTCTACAGAACGGCGATATCGACCGCGATCGCATGCGGGGTTCCTGGGCCGGGGCGATGGGTCATACCCAATTCATTCCGAGCAGTTTCCTGGCCTACGCGGTGGATGAAGATGGCGACGGCCGTCGCGATATCTGGGGCAGCATTCCCGACGTGATGGCGTCGACCGCCAACTATCTGGAGGCTTCCGGCTGGCAGCGGGGGCAGCCCTGGGGCGTCGAAGTCACATTGCCGGACGACTTCGACTATTCGCAGACCGAGCTGTCGGTACGCCACGATGCCCGGGCGTGGCAAACCCAGGGAGTGAAGCGTCTCGACGGCAGCCCGCTGCCGGACTTCGATCAGGCCTCGGTCATCGCGCCCGCCGGCGCCAAGGGGCCGGCGTTCCTGGTCGGCCACAACTTCCGCGTGATCATGCGCTACAACGCCTCCACCAGCTATGCGCTGGCGGTGGCGACGCTGTCGGATCGGCTGGCCGGACGGCCGGGCATCCAGGGCGAGTGGCCGCGCGGGGAGCCGGCCCTGTCACGTGATCGCATCCGGCGCATGCAGCAGGAGCTCAATTCCCACGGGTTCGATGTCGGCACTCCGGATGGCCTGGTCGGTCCCAACACCCGTGCCGGATTACGCGCCTATCAGCGCAGCATCGGTGTCATTCCGGATGGTTACCCCACGCAGTCGCTGTTCCGGCGCCTGACCGAGAGCTGAACCGTCAGGGAAGGCTGAGCCGGACGCAAGCGCTGCGCCGAGCGCGGATCCGGCAGGGCTCGTTGCCTAGCTGTCCGGTCAGCCCTCGAATTGGCGCCGGTTTGATGGCCATTCCCACCCATGCCCGCGATCTTCCGACTGGCAGACTGTGGGCGCGAAACTCCAGAGGCGGTCAGCGGTAGAACGGCAGACTGCCTCGCATCATCGAGGAAGTCATGGGCGTCCAACGTTTCACTGCCAGCAATAGCCGCGAAGCCATGCGTCAGGTGAGGGCGGCGCTGGGGGATCAGGTACTGATCCTTTCCAACCGTTCCGTCGAGGGTGGCGTCGAGATCATCGCCATGCCCGAGCAGGAGCATGAGCAGACGCTCTCCAGCCTCGAGTCGCCGGCGGCGGAAGCGCCCCCCGCGGAAGCGCCGGCCCCGGCTCCGGCCCCCAACCCGACCCTGGAAACGCTGCAGGCCCTGAACCGCCAGTTGCTGGAGGACGTGCGCGCCATGCTTAGCGGGGGCACGGCTTCCTCGCAGAGCGACGCAGCATCGTTGACGACCGCATTGCGTCAACGTCTGATCCAGGCCGGCTTCAGCGCTTCGCTCGCCGACGAGGTCATTCAGGATCCGCCGGAAGAGCTGCGCGACGAACAACCGGAGTCCCCCGCCGCGAAGGCCTGGCTCGTGCGCCAGCTGCGCGCTCGCCTGTCGCTGCTGGATGACGAGGAAGCCCTGTTCGAGAGCGGCGGCGTGTTTGCCCTGGTCGGCCCCACCGGTGTCGGCAAGACCACCACCACCGCCAAGCTGGCCTCCCGCTACGTGATGCGTCACGGCCCGAAGGACGTCGCGCTGGTGACGACGGATAGCTACCGTATCGGTGCGGCCGAGCAGCTACGCATCTACGCCCGGCTACTGGGCTCGGAAGTCCACGCGCTCGAGGAGAACGGCAATCTCGGCGACCTGCTGGCGCGTCTGACCCAACCGCGCCGGGCACTGCTGTCACGCAGCGGAGGCAAGAAGCTCACGGTGATCGACACGGTCGGCATGAGCCAGCGGGACCAGCGGCTGGTAGGCGAGATCGCGCGGCTGGGGGCCGGCCCGGCGCCGGCTCGGCGGGTGCTGGTGCTCAACGCGGCCAGTCACGGCGATACCCTGGCGCAGGTCATCGAGGCCTGGCAGCAGGCCTCGCAGGAGGCGGGAGAGCCGCTGTGGGGCTGCATCCTGACCAAGCTCGACGAGGCGGCACGGCTGGGTAACGTGCTGGATGTGGTCATTCGCCATCGGCTCAGGCTCTGCTACGTCTCCCGCGGCCAGCGCGTGCCGGAAGATCTCGAACTCGTCGATGCCGACGCCCTGCTCGACGAAGCGCTGGCACTGGCCGGCGATTCGCCCTTCGTCAGCGAGGCGGCGGCCACGGTGCCTCCGCAGCAGGCGCGGCAGCAGGCGCTCTCGCGTGGTGTTCTGCGTCAGCGCGATGCCCTGGTTGCGACGCTCGATACCCTGAGACAGCACAATCTGGGCATGACGCTGCTCGAGCAGATCTGGCGCCGTGCCAAGCGTTCGACGCAAGCCGGGGGCGACGAGTTCGCCCGGCTCATGGCGGGCGCTACCCAACAGAGCCTGCTGGCCGCTGCGGACGTGCCCCACGCGCTCTACTGGTCCAAGGCCACCAGCGTCAGTGGCGCCGATCAGGCGATGCCACTGGTGTCGCTGGATCATCACGGCATGCCCCAGCCGCTGACCTGGCCGCGACACCGTCTCCCCGCGGGCAGTGCCGAACAGTTTCGCTGGGCCGACGATCTCGGCGCGGGCTGGCATCTGCTGGCGCAACTGCCGGCCGTCGCCGACCTCGAACGTTTCGAGGCCGCCGGGCGCGGCTGGCTGGCGGCCGTGACCGGCGCGCGCCGGATTCGTCATGCCGGCGAATGGCTGCCGCTGTCTCGGGCGATGACGCTGGGCGAAGCCGTCGAGCCGCAACCCCTGCGCCACCAGGGGCGTGCCGCCACTCTTCACCTGACGCGGCTGGAAACGAGCGTCAGCCAGCGGCGCCAGGATGCCTACAGCCTGCCGGTGGTGGCGTGGTACGGCGAAATTCGCGACGCCGACGATGGCCGCAGGCTGGCCAGACGTTACTGGCTGAGCAGCAGCCAGGCGGGGCTCGATATCGCATCGCGCCTGCCCCCGGCGGTCATGATCGAGACCCTGCCCGGGCTGACCCGGCAGGCCGATCAGGCAATGCAGGAGCGCGGGCTGGTGAAGGATCGGGAGCAGCGCTGGCAGCTGGCCTCGACGCTGGCGGCGCTGGCGGTGCGCTTGAGTGCGGAAGAGGCGGATTGGGCGATGGACGTTCGCGCACGGCTTTCCGGTATCGCCCAGCGTCGTTGCGGTCGTCGGCCCAAGGCGCTGATGGAAGCGCTGATGGACACGCTGAGCGCCCATGACGCCCTGATGGGGCTCGACGCCAGCGACCGGGGGCAGGCGGCATGACCGATCAGGCGGCAGGGCTGCGCGCCTGGGCTGCCCCCGGCACCGTGCCGCTGGGGGTGATCGGAGAACCGGACGACGAGGGGCTGATGCAGGCGCTGGCGCAACTACCAGCTCCTGCGGGCCGGCGCTGGCAGGTCACGCTGGAAGCTCAGGCCGCGTCGGCGACCGTGCGGGCCTGGGTGCTATGGGTCGATGCCGTGCAGGTCGACGTGGCCGATCTCTACCGGCGCGTGAAGCGGACGCTGGCGCCGGTTGCCTCGAGCGCTGCCCCTGCCGTGCCTCTGCTGCTGTGGTTGCACGATTCCGACAACGCCGGAGCCAGGCCCACCCTGGATGCCGCGACGGCGCAGCTGCTCACCAACCTGAGCACGACGCTGCGGCGCTTTCTGAATATCGAGCTCATCCGCGACTTGGCTGACTGGCAGCGCCGCCTGCCCGAGGCATTGCCGAAGCCGGCCACGAATATCTGATGTATGCACGAATGCTGACGCGCGCGAATGTCTGGCGCGTACGAATGTCGGACGCGTACGAATGTCGGACGCGTACGAATGCTCTCGGTTCAGCCTCGGTTCAGCCATCGGGCAGCGCTGACAGGCAGCCGGCTCAGAACAGTCGAGACAGCAGCGCCGTCACGGCCGTCTCGACGCGCAGGATGCGCTCTCCTAGATGGATCCCCTCGAAGCCCAGCTCGAGGAACTTCTCCACCTCGTAATCGACGAAACCGCCCTCCGGTCCGATGGCCAGCAACGTGGCATCGCTGATACCGCGCGGGCAGGCCTGAGCCAGCCCGGGGTGGGCCAGCAGGCCGCGCTGGCCCGCGAGCATGGCCGGCAGTCGATCTTCGACGAACGGCTTGAAACGGGTTTCTAACGCGATCTCCGGCAGCCGGGTATCGCGGGCCTGCTCCAGTCCGAGCAGCAGATGCTGGCGGATCTTTTCCGGCTTCAGCTCGGGAGATTGCCAATAGCTCTTCTCGACGCGGCGGGTATGCATCAGCGTTACGCGTTTGACCCCCAGCGCCGAGACGTGCTCCAGCGTTCGCGCCAGCATGCGCGGCCTCGGCAGTGCCAGCAGCAGGTGAACCGGCAGCGGCGCCGGCGGCTCGCGATCGAGCGTGACCCGGAACTGTGCTTCGGTATCGGTCAACGACAGCAGCTCGCCGCGGCCGATCAGGCCGTCGAGGGCGCCCACGGTCAGGCAGTCTCCCGGC
Organism: Salinicola sp. 4072; assembly: GCF_036663415.1. Taxonomy (NCBI): domain Bacteria; kingdom Pseudomonadati; phylum Pseudomonadota; class Gammaproteobacteria; order Oceanospirillales; family Halomonadaceae; genus Salinicola; species Salinicola sp. 4072. The sequence goes on from NZ_JAXOVV010000003.1 coordinate 106,282, forward strand.
GCGGCGCGATGGACTTCGCGGAGATGGTGCAGGCGGCGCGGATCATGGAGACAGGCGTGAGTGTCGTTCGCCCAATCTTCGGGCTGGAGCAGAATCAGGTTCATGGAGATGGCGGTTCAGCGCATGGCAACAGGGAGTCAGGCAGGCGGCCATTCTGCCTGAACGGCGCACGCGAACATAGCATGCGAATATAGCCGCCCAGGGCCAGCGGGATGCCCGAACACAGCGGCGAGCAGGACACCTTTCTGACATAATGCCCGTTCACTCTCTCACTCAGCCACTCACTCAGCCAATCAAGGCTCGGCAGAAGAAGGTTAGCGATGAAGGTTCTGATCATTGGCGGGGGCGGGCGCGAACATGCGCTGGCATGGAAAGCGGCACAATCACCGCAGGTCGAGACGGTTTTCGTGGCACCGGGCAATGCCGGCACCGCGCGGGAGCCGGGGCTGACCAACGTTGCCATCGATGTCATGGACAGCGAAGCGCTGATCGTCTTCGCGCGTGACAACGCCGTCGATCTGACGATCGTCGGGCCGGAAGCGCCGCTCGTCGCCGGCGTCGTCGACGCGTTCCAGGCAGCGGGGCTGGCCATCTTCGGCCCGACCGAGGGCGCCGCGCAGCTCGAGGGCTCCAAGGCATTCACCAAGGACTTCCTGGCACGCCACGCGATTCCGTCCGCCGACTACCAGACGTTCAGCGAGGTCGAATCCGCGCTGGCCTACCTCGGGCAGAAGGGCGCGCCGATCGTGATCAAGGCCGACGGGCTGGCCGCGGGCAAGGGCGTGGTCGTGGCGATGGCCGAAGCCGAGGCCGAAGCGGCGATCCGTGACATGCTCGAGGACAACGCCTTCGGCGATGCCGGAGCGCGGGTCGTGATCGAGGATTTCCTCGAGGGCGAGGAGGCCAGCTTCATCGTCATGGTCGATGGCGAGCACGTGCTGCCGATGGCCACCAGCCAGGATCACAAGCGCGCCGGCGACGGCGATACCGGGCCCAATACCGGTGGCATGGGCGCTTACTCGCCGGCGCCGGTGGTCACCGAGAGCGTTCATCGACGCATCATGGATGAGGTGATCCTGCCCACGGTGCGGGGCATGGCCGCCGAAGGCCACCCCTATACCGGTTTCCTCTACGCCGGGCTGATGATCGATGCCGACGGCGCCCCTAGAGTGATCGAGTACAACTGTCGTTTCGGCGATCCGGAAACCCAGCCGATCCTGATGCGGCTGAAGAGCGATCTGGTGGCGCTGTGCCAGGCCGCGCTGGAACGGCGTCTCGATCAGGTCGAGTGCGAATGGGATTCCCGTGCCGCCGTGGGCGTGGTGCTGGCGGCGAAAGGCTATCCCGGCAGCTATCGCAAGGGTGACGAGATTACCGGGCTCGACGCGGCGGACGCGGCCGGCTGCAAGGTGTTCCACGCCGGTACCCGCATGAGCGACGATGGTCGCGTCGTCACCAGCGGCGGGCGCGTGCTATGTGTGACCGCTCTCGGCAACACGGTCGGCGCGGCGACGTCGCAGGCCTATGCCGGGCTCGAGATGGTCCGCTGGGACGGCGCCGAATATCGCCGCGACATCGCCCATCGCGCCATTGCCCGAGAACGTCAGTCGTCCTGAACGATCGGGCGTCATAGAGACAAGGAAACCCGCCATGCAGCGTGCGATGCGCCAACGACCGGCCAATCGCCGGCTCGATCTGTCGAGCTATCGCGGGGCCACGTCGAATGGCCGCGGCAGCGCGCTGATCTGGCGAGAGCGGATCTGGCGAAAGCGGGTTTGGCGAAAGCGAGTTTGGCGAAACAGAGAGGCATCGCATGTCGCGTGAATTTCCGATCATCGCGGTGACCGGCTCGTCGGGAGCCGGTACCACCACGGTCAAGCGAACGTTCGAGCGCATGTTCGCCCGCGAGGACGTGCACGCCGCGTTCATCGACGGCGATGCCTTCCATCGCTACTCGCGGGCGGAGCTGGCGCAGATTCTGCAGACCGAGCCGGAGCGCAAGGCCGAGCTTTCTCACTTCTCGGTCAACGCCAACCTGCTCGACCGGCTCGACGCGCTGTTTCAGGAGTACGGCGAGAGCGGCAAGGGGACCTATCGCCACTACATTCATGCCGAAGACAAGCGCATGATCGAGGCGGGCTGGCAGGTCGGCACCTTCACCGACTGGCAGCCGATCCCCAGCGGCACCGACCTGATGCTCTACGAGGGGCTTCATGGTGGCCTGGTGACCCACGAGGTCGACATCGCCCGCCACGTCGACATGCTGATCGGCGTGGCGCCGACGATCAATCTCGAATGGCTGCAGAAGATCGATCGCGACACCAAGCTGCGGGGCTATTCCCAGGAGGCGGTCATCGACACGATTCTGGGCCGCATGCACGACTACGTGCGCTATATCCAGCCCCAGCTTTCACGCACGCACATCAACTTCCAGCGCGTGCCGACGGTCGATACCTCCAACCCGTTCGAGCTTCAGGACGTACCCAACGATGGCGAGTCCTTCGTGGTCATCCGCTTCCGCGACCCGGCGGCCGTCGATTTTCCCTATCTGGTCACCATGATTCATGATGCCTTCATGAGTCGCCCCAATACGCTGGTCGTACCCGGCGCGCGATTGTCGCTGGCGATGGATCTGATCCTCGCGCCGCAGGTACGACAGCTGCTGGCCCAGCGACGCTTTCGCTGAGGCCGGGACATCATTTCGATATCAGGAGTTCTCATGGAGCCGACACTTTTCAGCAAGATCATCGATCGCGAGATACCGGCAGACATCGTCTACGAAGACGACGAGGTACTGGCCTTCAACGACATCGATCCCAAGGCGCCCACGCACATTCTGATCATCCCCAAGAAGCCGATCGCCACTCTCAACGACATCGAGGAAGAAGACCTGGCGCTGATCGGCCGGCTGCAGTACACCGCCGCCAAGCTGGCCAAGCAGCTCGGATTCGCCGAGGACGGCTACCGCGTGGTGATGAACTGCAACGAAGCGGGCGGGCAGTCGGTCTATCATATTCACATGCATCTGCTGGGCGGGCGCCGGATGCAGTGGCCGCCGGGCTGAGCGCAACGGCGCAACGCGCGCCGGCCCACTCGACAGTGACCGACCTTGTTAAGCCGCCAGACCGCCAGGAGACTCCGATGACACGCCAGATTTCCCGTGCCGACAATCTGATCCATCAGTTCGATACCGTGCTGCGCACGCTGGTACCCAAGGCGGCCCAGCCGAGTCGACCATCCCCGGCCAATGTGCAACCCGAAAGCTTTCTCGACGAGGAGCAGCGTCGTCAGGTCGCGGGGTTGATGCGCATCAACCATACCGGCGAGGTCTGCGCGCAGGCGCTCTATCAGGGTCAGGGCCTGACGGCGAAATTGACCGAGACCCGCGAACGCATGGAAGAAGCCGCCGCGGAGGAGATCGATCACCTGGCATGGTGCGACCAGCGCCTGCAGGAGCTCGACGGCCGCACCAGCTATCTCAACCCCGCGTTCTACGCCGCCTCCTTCGGCTTGGGCGCGCTGGCCGGCGCGATCGGCGACCGTGTCAGTCTCGGCTTCGTTGCCGCCACCGAAGAGCAGGTGGGACGCCATCTCGAGTCGCATCTGCGCAAGCTGCCGATCGACGACAAGCGCTCGCGGGCGGTACTGGAGCAGATGTGCATCGACGAAGCGCAGCACGAACGCTGGGCGCTGGAATCCGGCGGCAGCCGCTTCCCGCTACCGGTGAAGTGGGGCATGCGGTTGGTGTCGAAGGTCATGACGAAAAGCGTCTACCGGATCTGAACCGCAAGCGACGACGAAGGGGCAGCTTTAAAAAGCATCCTCGAACGAAAATGCCAGCGATAAACATCGCTGGCATTTTGCGTTTGAGGCAGGAGCCTGCTCTTCGCGGCTCGCGGCTCGCGGCTCGCGGCTCGCGGCTCGCGGCTCGCGGCTCGCGGCTCGCGGCTCGCGGCTCGCGGCTCGCGGCTCGCGGCTCGCGGCTCGCGGCTCGCGTCTCGCGTCTCGCGTCTCGCGTCTTACGCCTCGACGATCTCGTAGGAGTGGGTGATTTCCACGCCGCCCTTGGCGAGCATCAGCGAGGCGCTGCAGTATTTCTCGGCAGAGAGGTCGACGGCGCGCTTCACCACGGCATCCTTCAGCCCTTTGCCGGTGACGACGAAGTGGACGTGGATCTTGGTGAACACGCTGGGGGTGCCGTCGAAGCGCTCGGCTTCCAGGGTGGCGACGCAGTCGGTGACGTTGGCGCGAGCCTTTTCGAGAATCTGGATGACGTCGAACGACGTGCAGCCGCCGAGACCCATCAGCACCATTTCCATCGGGCGCGGGCCGGTGTTGCGGCCGCCGTGGTCCGGGTTGCCGTCGATCACGACACTATGGCCGCTGCCGGATTCGGTGACGAACTGGCGGCCGTCGGTCCATTTGACTGTGGCTTTCATGGCAAGGATTCCTTAGAGGGTGTTTACAAATTCGACGAGCGAAGGCAAGACAAGGCGAAATCGGTCGAAAAAGCGGAGTTTACATGGAGTAAATGAGTATTTTGAGATCGATTTCAACGCCGTATTGCCGAGCGCAGGCATTTTGTAAATGCCCTCTTACTGGGGATTCGTCGTTGAATCACGTGTTGATCGATGAGGGCAGAATAACATTCCCGGCCCTCGCTGGTGATGTCCGCGCCGTCATGACCGCAGCCTGGCTTCCAGTTCGGCCAGCCGTTCCGGGGTGCCGACATCGACCCAGTCGCCGCGATGGTGCCAGCCGCCGACACGGCCGGCCTGCATGGCCTCGGTCAGCAGCGGCGCCAGCCTGGCGACCGTGCCGACTGGCAGGTCGGCAACCAGTTGGGGGTGGATGACACCCAGGCCGGCATAGATCAGACGCGGTTCGCCCTCGGCATGCAGACGGCCGCGGGCATCGAGGTGAAAGTCGCCGCGACGATGGAAGTCGGTAGTGTTCACCATCACCAGCGAGGCCAGGTCGCCTTCGGTCAACGCCAGCCGCTCGAGGGGGAAGTCCGTCCAGACATCGCCGTTGACCAGCACGAAAGGCGCCTCGCCGAGCGCGGGTAACGCCTGGCGCAGGCCGCCGGCGGTTTCCAGCGGTGCCTCTTCGACGCTGAAGGTGAGCGAGACACCGTAACGGTCGCCGTCGCCGAGCGCATCGATGATCTGCTGCGCCCGGAAGCTGACATTGATCACGATGTCGCAAATTCCCGCCGCTGCCAGGCGTTCGAGATGATGGACGATCAGCGGCTTGCCGGCGACCGGCAGCAGCGGCTTGGGGCAGTGGTCGGTGAGCGGGCGCATGCGGGTGCCGAGGCCGGCGGCGAGAATCATCGCCTTCATGAGTCGCCTCCGCCGCCGTTGGCCGCGCGGTGCTCGGCCAGGCGCGCTTCCATGGCCGGGCGATAGCTTTCACGTAGCCAGGCGTGGAAGTCGCCGAGGGCGGGCAGTGCTTCCAGTCCGTCGTCGAGATGCGCGTAGAAGTGGGGCAGCCATTCGAGATAGCGCGGCTTGCCGTCGCGCAGGCAGAGCCGGCAGAACTGGCCGAGGATCTTGAGCTGGCGCTGGGCGCCGATCGCCTCGACGCTCGTGCGGAACGCTCGGGCGTCGATATCGGGCGCGATGCTCCCCGCAGCAAGACAGCGCTGGCGGAAGCCTTCGATCCAGTCGTCCATCTCCTGGCGCGACCAGCGATGGTAGCGCCCCCGCAGCAGCGAAATCAGATCGTAGCCGAGCGGCCCGGCCAGCGCGCCCTGAAAGTCGATGATCCACAGCCGGTCCTGGTGGATCATCAGGTTCATGGCGTCGAAGTCGCGGTGCACGGCGACGGTGGGGAGTCTGGCGATATTATCGAGCAAATGGCGCTTGACCTCCGGCCACTGTGGCGGCGTCTCGATCCCGAGCCATTGCGTCAGGCCCCAGTTGGGAAAGCGGTCCATCTCTTCTTCGAGAAATGCGGGCTCGTAGCACGGCAGCGAGGCGAACGGCGCGCGCTGTTCGATAGCATCGAGCAGATCGAGCGCCTGAGTGGTGCCGGCGTGCGCGCCGGCATCGGTATCAAAATGGTGATGCAGGCTATCGTTGCCGAGATCGTCGAGCTCGATGAATCCCTGCTCGAGATCAATGGCATGGATCGTTGGCACCGGCAGCCCTGCGGCGTGCCATTCCCGGCCGATGGCCACGAAGGGGCCGCTATCTTCCAGCGTCGGCGGCGCATCCATGACGATCCGGGTGGTGGCGTCGGGAAAGGTGACACGGCAGTAGCCGCGCAGGCTGGCATCGCCGGCGACCGCTTCCCATCGGCAGGCATCGGGTGAAAGACGGTGCTGGGTGGCGATCCAGTGACGAAGGGAGTCGAGGCGCAAGGTCATGCAGGCTTCCGGTCGTGATGATGGGGCGTTTCGATGCGTCGCCGCGGCCAGCTCGCGTGGCGAGTTGACGGGCCGGAGATGGCACCGCATGCTGGGCCCTAATCTGGGTGTGCCGTGCGCGTCGTCGATGCATCGTTCGTGCAGGGCGATACGTTTTCGAGCGTGATGGCGAGACCATCGAACGGCGAGACATCGAACGGCTGTCATCAGTGTGCCGCGTTTGGCCGGCATCGCCAAATCGAAAGGTGCCGTCGAATTCGATGTAATGGACGCGGTAGATACTCGGACGGTTCAACAAGGAATGGCTTCGCGGCAACTCCCGTCGAGGTCTGTATAATACCGACTCCACTCGGCAAGGACACAGAGGACATGGGCAAGCGACTGGTCTGGACTGCCCTGACTGGCCTGATTTCATCGACGGCCCAGGCGGCGCCCCCCGCACCGTTACCCGCGGATCAACTGGATTGGGCGCCATGGGGCGATCAAGCGCCGGCCGGCGCCCTGTGTGGTGGCCGCTATATCGAACCGGGCTATTTGCTGCCCGAAGGCAAGACCCCCGAAGAGGTGCTGTCCGACTCGGCATCGGCCGAGTACGGCAACGACGGTGAAACCATCCTGGGCGGGAACGTCGTGCTGCGGCGCGGCGAGAGCCAGCTGGAATCGCCGCGAGTTAGCGTCAATGCCGCGCGCGACACGGCATTCGCCGAAGGACCGCTGGCCATTCGCTATCCGGGCATGCTGGTACGTGGCGAAGAAGGCCAGGTATCGCTCGACAGCGATGCCGCGCGTATCGATGACGCGCACTACGTGGTTCACGATCAGCGGATTCGAGGCGACGCCCAGTCGATGCAGCGTCTCGCCGATGGCCGCTACCGCATGCGTGAGGCCAGCTTCACTACCTGCGCACCGGATAGCCGGCTATGGCGTCTGGTGGGAAGCGACGTCACCATCGATCGCGAGCAGGGGTTCGGCACCGCATCCAACGCGCGGCTGGAAATGGGAGACGTCCCCGTCTTCTACTGGCCTTGGGTGCGTTTCCCTATCGATGATCGGCGTCAAAGCGGCTTTCTATGGCCGACGATGGGAATCTCCAGCGACGGTCTCGATTACAGCCAGCCCTACTATCTCAACCTGGCGCCCAATTACGACGCCACGATCACGCCGCGGGTCATCTCCGATCACGGCTTCATGCTGGGTGGCGAATTCCGCTATCTGTTCGGCAGCGACCAGGGCTCGATCGAAGGCTCCTACCTGCCCAACGACAACGGTGGCGAGAGCGACAACCCCAACGATCCCGACGACGCCTTCGACGGCGAGGATCGCTGGTACGTCGATTACAGCCACTACGGTCGGTTCACCGAACGGCTGGATTACGCCATGCGCTACGGCGCCGCGAGTGACGGGCGCTACTTCGATGACTTCGGTCGCGACTTCGGCGAGCAGGATACCGAGTATCTCGAACGCCTGGCGCGGCTGAGCTATCAAGGCACGACCTGGAATCTCGATGCGCGGGCGCAGGGCTACCAGCGGATGGACTACCCGCTGGACGAGGACGACCGTCCTTACTATCAGTTGCCGAGCCTGACCGCCAACGCGCGCTGGCAGCAGGACAACGGCTTCTACCAGGAGTGGAACTCCAACGCGACCTACTTCTGGCGCGATCTGCAAGGCGTCGACAGCGACGGCTTCTGGGAAGACGAGGAAACCGGCAACACGCGTCGCATACTGCTGCGCGAAGCGGCCAACGGTACGCGCGTCAACCTGACGCCGGCCATCGGCTGGCGTGCCCAGCCCAGTTGGGGCTTCCTCGAGCCGCGCTTCCAGCTCTGGCAGACCAATTACGAGCTCGACTACGGCAACCGGGATACCGACCGCGACGAGAGTCTGTCGCGCACCGTGCCGGTGTACTCGGTCGACTCCGGGCTGATCTTCCAGCGCGACGTGTCGCTGTTCGATAACGACTGGAAACAGACCTTCGAGCCGCGTCTCTACTACGCCTACGTGCCCGAGCGCGACCAGTCGGAGTTCCCGGAGTTCGATACCGACGAGCGTTCGGTCTCCTGGAGCCAGCTGTGGTCGCCTTACCGGTTCACGGGCGCCGATCGCGTGGGAGACGTCAACAAGCTCTCTTATGGGGCCTCGACGCGCTTCCTCGAGGACGATACCGGCCGTGAGCGGCTGTCGCTCTCCGTGGGGCAGAGTGCCTACTTCTCCGATCGCAACATCGACATTGAAGGCGATCCGGATACGTTGCCGGACAAGGAAACCAACTACGAGGACTGGTATCGCGCCACCCGCGATCGTTCGCCGGTCATCACCCAGCTCGATTGGCGCATCAACGACCAGTGGCGCTCGCGTTACGAGTGGTTCTACGATCCCGATCGTTCCACCACCGAACGAACGTCGGCGTATCTCCAGTATCTGAGTCCTGTCGGTCACGTAGTGAACCTTGGCTACCGTTGGCAACTCCAAGGGTTCGATCCCTCGGGTTATGCGGAGGATCGTCTGGGCTACGACCGGGAAGATTTCGACGTGTCGTTCGCCTACAAGGCGACGTCGTCCCTGGATCTGATCGGCCGCTACCTCTACGACAATACCAACAGCCGCGATCTGGAAACCCTGGCCGGTGTCCAGTTCAACAGCTGCTGCAGCGCGGTGCAGGTGGTATGGCGCGAATGGGTCGAGGACAATCACACTGCCAACACCATCGAAGACGATTACACCGACCGAGGCCTGTTCCTGCGTTTCGTGTTCAAGGGGCTGGGCGGCGTCGGTCAGGAAGCCGACAGCTACTTCGCGCAGGCCGTGCCGGGTTACGAAGCGACGCAGTTCTGACGAAACCGGGCCGGCGAGAGATCGCAGTCAATCAATGTTTACGGCGAGCCCGAGCGGCTCGCCGCTCCATCAAAGCAAGAGAGGTAGGCATGCGTCCTAGAGTATGGATCCCCCTGGCGCTGGTAATGCTGCTGTCGCCGTTGTCCGCGATGGCGGAGGTGGTGCCGCTGGATCGTATCGTTGCCGTGGTCAACGACGATGCCATCATGCACAGTCAGCTCGAAAGGCGTGTCGTCCAGGCGCGCGACCAGCTGCAGGCCAACAATATCCCGATGCCGCCGGGACAGGCGCTGGAGCGTCAGGTGCTGGATCGCATGATTGTCGAGCAGATCGAGCTGCAGATGGCCGAAGATGCCAATCTGAGCATCGATGAAACCCAGCTCAACAGCACCATGCGTGGCATTGCCGAAAACAACGGCATGAGTCTGGACGAGTTCGCCAATACGCTGGAACAGCAGGGCCAGAGCCTGGCCGAAGTGCGCGAGCAGGTTCGGCGCGAGCTGCTGATTCGCCAGGTACAGCAGAGCCGGGTCGCCAGCAGGGTCACGGTGTCGGATCGGGAGGTCGATCGTTTCCTGAGCCAGCGCAGCGAAAACAGCAACGTTGCCTACCATCTCGCTCAGATCCTGGTCGCCGTGCCCCAGTCGCCGACGCCGGATCAGGTCACCCAGGCGCAGGCGGAGGCGCAGAAGCTCTATCGGCAGCTGCGGGATGGCGCCGACTTCCAGCAACTCGCCGTGGCCGAGTCCGACGACGCCCAGGCGTTGCAGGGGGGCGATCTCGGCTGGCGCCAGTCGGCGCAGATTCCCACCATCTTCTCCGACGTCATTCCCGATCTCTCTCCGGGAGAAGTCAGCGAGCCGATCCGCAGCCCCAGCGGCTTCCACCTGGTCAAGCTGATCGAGACCCGTGGCGGTGACAGTGGCCAGATGAGCCGGGAGCAGGCCAGCCAGGCGATCTTCCAGCGCAAGGTGAGTGACGAGCTCGAGGCGTGGACGCAGGAAATCCGTGCCAGCGCCTACATCGACAACCGTCTCGACCGGAACTGATGACATTGCCGGTACTGGCATTGACCACCGGCGAACCGGCCGGTATCGGTCCCGAGCTCGCCCTGGCGGCGGCGCGGGACTGGCAGCAGCTGGATGCAACGGTAGTCGCCGTCGGCGACCCGGACCTGCTGGCCGAACGGGCAAGGCGGCTGGGCTGGTCGGTCGAGCTCGACGTGCTAGCTCCCGGCGATGCATTGCCGGCGCCAATCAATGGCCGGCTGCCGGTCTGGCCGGTGTCGCTGGCAGCGCCCTCGACGCCAGGACGGCTCGATCCCGCCAACGCCGGTTACGTGCTGAAGACGCTGGATGTCGCCATCGAGGCCTGTCAGCAGGGCATCGCCGATGCGATGGTGACGGCGCCGCTGCACAAGGGCGCGATCATCGAAGGCGGGCATGTCGGCTTCACCGGACATACCGAGTATCTGCGTGACGCCTGCGGTGCCGAGGAGGTGGTGATGATGCTGGCCACCGAACGCACCGCCAGGCCGCTGCGGGTCGCCCTGGCCACCACGCATCTGCCGCTCTCCCGGGTCTCCAGCGCGATCACCGGCCCCGGCCTGATGCGTGTCGGCCGGATCCTGGCGGCCGAGCTGGAGCAGCGCTTCGACATCGCGTCGCCGCGCATCCTGGTCTGCGGGCTCAACCCCCACGCCGGCGAGGATGGCCATCTGGGCCGCGAGGAGATCGAGGTCATCACGCCCGCGCTGAACCGACTGCGCGAAGAAGGGCTCGACCTGATCGGGCCGTTACCGGCGGATACGCTGTTCACGCCGCGCCATCTCGATCACGCCGATGCGGTGCTGGCGATGTATCACGACCAGGGCCTGCCGGTGCTCAAGTATGCCGGGTTCGGGCAGGCCGCCAATATCACGCTGGGGCTGGGCATGGTACGGACCTCCGTCGATCACGGCACCGCACTCGATCTTGCCGGCACTGGCCTGGCCGATGTGGGTAGCCTCCGGGTGGCACTGCAGGTGGCCCGCCAGATGACGGCCCGCGTTCACTGAAGGAATTCGTTTTTCATGTCTACACGCTCCTCCGACCGTTCTCCGATGCCGCGTGCCCGGAAGCGTTTCGGTCAGAACTTTCTCCGCGATAGTGGAGTGATCTCCCGCATCGTGCGTGCCATCGCCCCGCGTAGCGGCGATCGCCTGATCGAAATCGGCCCCGGCCAGGGCGCGTTGACCGGCCCGATCCTCGAAGCGGCCGGCGCGCTGGAAGTGATCGAGCTCGATCGCGACCTGATCCCCGGATTGCGGGTGCAGTTCTACGACTACCCCGATTTCAGGATTCACGAAGGCGACGCGCTCAAGTTCGATTTCCACGCGTTGTCGCAGCAGGATGGCAGGCCGTTGCGGGTGGTGGGCAACCTGCCCTACAACATCTCCACGCCGCTGATCTTCCATCTGCTGGCCGCGCGCGGCGCCATCCAGGACATGCACTTCATGCTGCAGAAGGAGGTCGTCGAGCGCCTCGCCGCCGAACCCGGCGGGCCGGACTGGGGGCGACTGTCGGTGATGACCCAGTATCACTGCGCGGTCGAATCGCTGTTCATCGTGCCGCCCGGCGCCTTCGTGCCCCAGCCCAAGGTGGACTCGGCGATCGTGCGATTGACGCCCTATGCCGAGCTGCCGTCGCCCGCTCACGACGAGGCCCATTTCGCCGACGTGGTGCGGGTGGCATTCGGCCAGCGGCGCAAGACGCTGCGCAACAATCTCAAGGGGGTGATCGACGCCGAGGCGCTGGAGTCGCTGGGCATCGACCCCGGCCGCCGCCCCCAGACGCTGCGCGTCGAGGAGCTGGTCGCCATCAGCAATCACCTGACAGGCAGCGCGACGAGCCACCCAGTGACGGAGAAGACCTCATGAGCGAGACGACACCAGACATCACGGTCGACGTCGAGCCAGCGTTTCGCGAGGACGAATCGTCGCCCAACGACAAGCGTTTCGTGTTCAGCTACACGGTGACCGTTCACAACCATTCCGACCGCAGCGTGCAGTTGCTGTCGCGCTACTGGAAGATCACCCAGGGCCACGGCAAGGTGCAGGAAGTGCGTGGCAACGGCGTGGTCGGCAAGCAGCCGACGATCACCGCCGGGCACAGTTACCGCTACACCAGTCGCGCGGTCATCGAATGCCCCGTCGGCGTCATGCAGGGCAGCTATACCTGCATCGATCTGTCCACCCAGGCCTCCTTCGACGTCGCCATCGCGCCGTTTCGGCTGGCCGGTCCCAACCAGATCCACTGATCGACGCGGGCGAATCGACCCTCGCGGCCGCGTCTCGATCGGCATCGAATCGCCGCTCCCGATCGCACCATCAATACGAGATCGCACCACCGACACGAGGAAGCGCATGGCGACCTACGCAATCGGCGATCTACAGGGCTGTTACGCCGAATTCGAAGCCCTGCTCGAACGTCTCGACTTCTCGCCCTCGCGGGATCATCTGTGGCTGGCGGGCGACCTGGTCAATCGCGGCCCGGACTCGCTCGGCTGCCTGCGCAGGAGCGTCGCCCTGGATGGCGCCGCCAGCGTGGTACTGGGCAATCACGATCTTCACCTGCTGGCGGTGGCACGTGGCCACGGCAAGCTCAAGCGCAACGACACCCTGACGGACATTCTCGAAGCCCCGGACCGCTCGGAGATGCTCGAATGGCTGCGCGGCCAGCCGCTGCTGGTCGCCGATCGCGAGCGTAGCCCTGTCAAAAATGGCTATGTGATGACCCACGCCGGCCTGTTGCCGCAGTGGTCGCTCGCCGAGGCTGCCGAACTCGCTGCCGAAGCGGAAGCGGTCCTGCGCGGCGACGAGGTGGATGCGTTCCTGAGCGTGATGTACGGCAACCGTCCGGCCCGGTTCACGCCCGAGCTGACCGGCGAGGATCGGATTCGAGCCATCGTCAACGTCTTTACCCGCATGCGCTTCATCGCCGACGACGGCACGCTGGACTTCGCTGCCAAGGAGGGGCTGGACAGCGCCCCGGCCGGTTTCGCGCCCTGGTTCACCTATCCGCGTCACGATGAACTTGCCGGCGGTGGCAGGCTCACGCTGCTGTTCGGCCACTGGGCGGCGCTGGAAGGTCGCACGCCGGGAGCGCGAATCAACGCGCAGGCGTTGGACACCGGTTGCGTATGGGGAGGATCATTGACCGCACTCGATCTCGACAGTGGCGAACGGATCGCCGTGCCCGCCGCCGCTTCAAGCCGTTGAGCTGTACGCTAGTCACCATTCTTTCAGGAGCGACCCATGACCCAGTCTTTCGAACATCTCGACCCGGCGACGCTGGCGCAGTGGCTGAGCGAGGGGCGCCCGTTGCAGCTGGTCGACATCCGCGATCCGTTGAGCTTCGCGCAGGGGCACATTCCCGGCAGCCGCCATCTCGACAACACCACGGTGGCGGAACTGGTGGACAACACGCCCAGCGAAACGCCGCTGGTGGTGGTCTGCTATCACGGCCACTCCAGCCAGCAGGCCGCGGGCTGGCTGGCGGGGCAAGGCTTCGACGAGGTTTACAGCCTGGATGGCGGCTTCGTGGATTGGGCGCATCGTCGGCCCGAGAGCGTCGAACGTTAGGGAACCACTGCATAAATGCCTGCACGAGCGAATCGCTACGTTGCGCGGTACTCGAAGACTCGCCTAACCCCATGTTATGTCTCGTCTTCTGTGTGCCGTGCGCCTTGCGCCTCATCTCGTTCGCCTATTTATTCAGCGCTTCCTTAGGTTTTCGCCCCGCACTGACTACGGAGCCAGACGATGAGTACGCAACCCGATTCGCGTCTCGACCCTCAAACCGATCCCAGGCTCGACGGGCTGGAGGTCTATCTCGTGGGCGGCGCCGTCCGCGATGCCCGCCTGGGCTGGCCGATCGGCGACCGGGACTGGGTCGTGGTCGGCGCGACGCCGGAAGCGATGCGTCAGCGCGGGTTCAAATCGGTCGGCCGGGACTTTCCGGTCTTTCTCCATCCCGACACCCACGAGGAGTACGCGCTGGCCCGCACCGAGCGCAAGCAGGGGCGCGGCTATACCGGGTTCGAGGTCCACGCCAGCCCCGACGTGACGCTGGAGGCCGATCTGGCGCGGCGTGATTTCACCATCAATGCGATGGCCGAGACGCCTGCCGGTGAACTGGTCGACCCCTACGGCGGCGCTGCCGATCTCGAGGCCAGGCAGCTCCGGCATGTTTCGGCCGCCTTCGTCGAGGACCCGCTGCGGGTATTGCGAGCGGCCCGGTTTCTGGCCCGCTATCGCAAGCTGGGTTTCACCATCGCCCCGCAGACGATGACCCTGATGCGCCAGCTCACCGACAGCGGCGAGATGTCGTACCTGGTTGCCGAGCGCGTCTGGACCGAGACGCACAAGGCGCTGGGGGAAGCCGATCCCGCTGCCTATTTCCAGACGCTGGAATCCTGCGGCGCCCTGGCGGAGCTGATGCCGCCCCTGTCGACCCCGACGTTGGAACAGGTGCTGGCGCGACTCGAGCACGTCCCCGACGCATCGGCTGCCTACCCGCTGACGCTCTGGCGCTGGGCGCGGCTCGGCGAGCACCTCAAGGACGACGAGCAGTCCCGGCTCAACGACGCCGTCAAGGCACCCAATGCGTTCCGTGATGCCATGCGGCTGGCAGCGCTGTCCTACCGGTTGCGCCAGCAGATCGGTGGGCAGCGGCCCGGTGTCGAAACGGACCATGCCGGCACGATCATGGCCTGGCTCGACGCCATCGATGCCTGGCGACGCCCCGAACGGGTCGCGCCCTTGCTGGCCCTGATCGCCCACGACGACGGCAGCCTGGCGGACGATCTGGTGCTGGCCTGGCGGCTTGCCTCGCAGATCGTGCCGAAGGCGCTGCTCGACGAAGGCTTTCGCGGGCCGGCGCTGGGCGAAGAGCTATCCAGACGGCGGAAGGAAACAGTGCGGGAAGCGCTGGGAACGTCATAAGGTCGTTGGCCCGATGTCGGTCCGGTCCATGGAAAACGCCTGATTCATGAAAGACGCCTGATTCATGAAAGACGCCTGATTCATGAAAGACGCCTGATTCATGAAAGACGCCTGATTCATGAAAGACGCCTGATCCATGAAAAACGCCCGCTGCGGAAAACTCTCCACAGCGGGCGTCTTGTATCGCATGGCGCGTGTCGGGTCAGACGAACAGCCCGATGATCAGCGACATGACCAGCCCGACCAGCCCGATGATGGTCTCCATCACCGTCCAGCTTCTCAGGGTCTGCGCTTCGGTGAGGCCGAAGTAGCGGTTGACCAGCCAGAACCCGGAGTCGTTGACGTGGCTCAGTACCGTGGCGCCGGAGGCGATCGAGATCACCAGCAGACCGAGCACCGGGCCGTCGAGGTTGAGCGTGGTGATGACCGGTGCCATCAGGCCGGCAGCGGTAATCATCGCGACCGTGGCCGAACCCTGAATCACGCGCACCGCGGTGGAGATCAGGAACGCCAGCAGGATTGGGGGCAGGGCGCTTTCGGCCATGATGTTGCCCATCACTTCGCCCACGCCGGAATCGATCAGCACCTGCTTGAAGACGCCGCCGGCCCCGGTGACCAGAATGATGATGCCGGCCGGCTCCAGCGCCTTGGTGGCGACTTCCATGACCTGCTCCCGCTTCATGCCGCGGCGCGTGCCCAGCAGCGTGAAGGCAAGCAGCGTGGCCAGCGTCAGCGCCACGAACGGGTGGCCGAGGAAGGTCAGGGCGGCCAGGATCGGGCTGTCTTCCGGCAGGATCACGCCGGAAACGGTGTTGAGCACGATCAGCGCCAGCGGCAGCAGAATGATCGACAGGATCAGCTTGAAGCTGGGCAGACCGGTGGTATCGACATCGTTCTTCGGCAGCTCCATGTAATCGGGGATCTGCGCATCGATGCGCTTGCCGATCCAGCGCCCGAATAGCGGCCCGGCGATGATCATGGCCGGCAGGCCAGCGATGGCGCCGAATAGGATCACGTAGCCGAGATCGGCACCGATCAGCTTGGCGACGGCAATGGGGCCCGGCGTCGGCGGAATGAACGAGTGGGTCACGGCGAGACCCGCCAGCAGCGGAATGCCGTAGTAGAGCAGCGAGCGACCGGTGCGACGCGTCAGGGCGTAGATCAGCGGCACCAGGATGATGAAGGCGACATCCAGAAACACGGGAATTGCTACCAGAAAACCGGTGACGCCCATCGCCCACTGCGAACGGTTTTCGCCGAACTTGTCCAGTAGCGTATTGGCCAGCCGGTCGACACCGCCGGAGACCTCCAGCATCTTGCCGAACATGGCGCCAAGCCCGACGACGGTCGCGACGAACCCCAGCGTGCCGCCCATGCCTTTCTCGACGGTATCCAGCAGTTCCTCGACATTCATGCCGGTGGCCAGCCCGACCAGGCCACTGACGACGAGCAGGGCGACGAAGGCGTGCAGGCGCAGCTTCATGACCAGATAGAGCAGCACGATGATGCTGCCCAGCGCGGCAAGGATCAGGGATGTTGGGCTATCCATGTCAAACGAATTCCTTGGTGAGAGCACACGGTGCCAAGACGGGATATACGCCCTTGGTGGCGTTGTGCTTCGCGGTGGAGTTGGCGAAAATGAATGTTACCGGTAACAGTTGGATCTCAACAATGCGCCTAAAGGTGTAGAGACAACCGTGGCCGAATCGGTTTAGGCCGATAGGCGAGTCAGCAAAACGAAACGAATCATACATGCAACAATCGGAAGGCAACGTCATGGACGCAAAGATGGGTCAGCGCATCGTCGTGATGGGCGTATCGAGCTGCGGCAAGACCGAAGTCGGGCAGCGGCTGGCGACCGCGCTGGGTGGGCGGTTCCTGGACGGAGACGATTACCACTCGCCGGAGAGCGTCGCCAAGATGTCTCGCGGCGAGCCCCTCGACGACGATGATCGGGCCGGCTGGCTCGAACGGCTGGCGTCGTTTCTGGCCGAAGCCAGGGCGCAGGGCGAAACGCTGGTCATCGGCTGCTCGGCGCTCAAGAAGCGCTACCGCGATACCCTGCGCAAGGGCGACGAGGCGTTGACGTTCGTTCACCTCGCCGGCAGCCGCGAGCTGCTGCTGCAGCGCATTCAGTCGCGTCAGGATCACTTCTTCAAGGGCGAGGCGATGCTCGACAGCCAGCTGGCGACACTCGAGGCGCCGGGCGATGACGAAGCCGTCACCGTCGATATCGCCGGCACCCTCGATCAGGTGGTCAACGAAGCGGTGTTGAGGCTCGAGAAGCGCTTTCTCGCCGCCGAGAGCTGAAGTCTGGAGGCGTGGCGTCGGTCATAGACTGCCGCCACGCCGGATCCGGAACCCCAGGTTCTCGCTGGTGGGTTGCAGCGGCGCACCCTGAAGGCGTGCCAGCAGGCGCTTGGCGATGGTATCCCCGATGCCGCGCCGGGGCGTGACGACCGTCGCCAGTGGCGGCGCGGTCGCCTCGGTGATGTCCAGCCCGTTGAAGCCGGCCAGGGCCAACTGATCCGGCACGTTGAGGCGGCGGCGCTGGCATTCGAACAGCGCCCCCGCGGCCAGGTCGTCGTTGCCGCAGAAGATGCCCTCCAGATCCGGCCAGCGCTCCAGCATGGAGGCCAGCATCTCTCCGCCCAGCCGATAGGAAGACGGATGCGGCGTCGTCAGGCAGCGCTCGGCCGACAGCCCCGCCTGGCGCATGGCCGCCTCCCACCCTGCCATGCGCAATTGCGCCCGATAATCCATGCGTGCGCCCAGAAAGCCGATCTTTCGGTGGCCCCGATCGAGAAAGGCCTGCGTCATCGCCTTGCCGGCTTCGTGCTGATCGAGCCCGACATTGATATCCAGCGGCGTCTCGGTCAGCTCCAGCGTCTCGACCACCGGCACGCGCGCGCGGGCCAGCAGGCGACGGGCGTGGTCGGTGTGGCGGGTGCCGGGAAGAATCAGCGCCTCGACGCCATAGCTCAGGTAGGTGTCGATCAGCCGCTCTTCCTCGAGGATCGAGTAGCCGGTATGGCCAATCAATACCTGATAGCCGGCCTGGCCCAACCCTTCCTCGATCCCGCGCTGGATTTCCGAGAACACGGCGTTGGAGAGCGAGGGGATCAACAGCGCGACACTGTGCGACCGCCCGCTGGCCAAAGCCCCGGCGGAGTGGTTGGGGATATAGCCGAGTTCGTCGATGGCGGATTCGATGCGCAGTCGCAGCGCCGCGGAGACGAGATGCGGCTCGCGCAGGGCGCGCGATACCGTGATCTTGGTAACGCCGACGCGTTCGGCAATATGCTGCAGCGTCACGCGTCCTGAAGAACGACGTGGCATGGAGATCCCCGCAAATCGATTATTCTGTCCGGTGTTACCGGTAACTTTCGGGGGAGATTATCATGCCGGGGCTGGCGAGCACCCTAAGCCCATGGTCGTAGAGAACAGCGTCGACGCGGGTCAGAACGACAGCAGCAACAGAATCAGCGGCGGCGACAGCAGCGACAGCAGAAAGCCGCTGACGATCGCCAGCGGCACGCAGGTAATGCCGCCATACTGCTGGATCACCGGCAGGCTGACGTCCATGGAAGTGGCGCCGGCGTAGCCGATCGCCAGCGGCACGGCGCGCCGAATGAACAGCGGCACCAGCAGAAAGGCGAGCAGCTCGCGGGCCAGATCGTTGAAGAAGGCCGCGCCGCCGAGCACCGGCCCGAGCTGGTCGCCGATCAGAATCCCCGACAGCGAATACCAGCCGAACCCGGCCGCCATCGCCATGCCCTGATTCCATGGCAATTGCAGCAGCGGTGCCGCGATCAGCCCCGCCAGCATCGAACTCAGGAACACCGTCATCGCGATGGCCAGCCCCAGCCGGTTGAGCAGGATCTGGCGCAGCCCCAGCCCGGAATTGCGCAGCTGGCAGCCGATCAGGAAGAGCAGGGCATAGAGCGCCCAGGTCGCCAGCGTTTCCGCCAGCGAGGCCAGATGCCAGCCCAGGAGCTGGGCGCCCGCGCCCAGACAGACGCCGAGAAGCACCACGCCCGCCAGCTGCAACGAGCCCAGCATCGCCTGCAGCTTGCTGGCGGGGGCCGCGCTGCCTTCACCGTACGCCTGCGATTTTCGACGGGCCAGCCGCCGGCGGGAGAGCCAGGCCAGCGCCAGCAGGTTGATCGGCGAGATCACCAGAAACAGCGTCAGCGCGGTCGTCCCGATGCGCGACAGCTGGCCAAGCAGATCCTCGAGCCCGCCGAGGCTGATGCCCATCAGTAGCAGGATCACGTAGACCGAGGCACTGACGCCGCGATCGATGGCCTGACGAATTCCTGTCCGCCGCACGGGAATGAGATAGCCCACGATCAACGGCAGCAATATCCACAACAGACCCAGCAGCATGATTTCCCCCGAGCGAACCTGTAGCGCATCGGCGATGACGCGCCACGAAAAAACGGACGCCGATAAATCGGCGTCCGTGATTGGCTAAAGACTCTAGAGGATGTGGGATAAAGAGGGAAGAAGAGCTGAACGGTTATTGCTCGGCAGTGCTTCTTGCGGCGTTGTCCGCGGCGTCGCTCAGCCGATCCAGTGTCAGATCGGTCAACGTCAGGTGGCTGCGCGCTTCATCCTTCTTGACGTAGCGCATCTCCAATAGCAGACCCGGTATCTCTCGGTGGAAAGTGAAGTAGATATGGCGGTCGCGCTTGTCCGGATCCCAGGTATCCACGGTAACGCCGGGAAACGTGCCGGCCGGCGTCTCGATATCGCTGCGGTCGGTCACGCGATAGAAAAGCCGCTCCGTCTTGCCCTTATGGTTCTGGTAGTCGAGTTCGCAGGGCGACACCTGCGGGTTGGCGCAGCGAGCGTCAGGCGCCTTGCGCGACAGCTCGAACAGAGCAGTCTGGCGATCCGGCAACGCCTGCAACTGATCCTTGTCCAGATGGTAGTCGTCACCGATGCCGACCAGCGAATACGCGCTGGTGTAGTCCAGCGCCTGCACCCGACCGCCATCCAGCCGGAACTGGCCCCGTTCCTCGCCGCTGGCGACCTTGATGCTGGCGCGCATGTCGCTCTCCCATACCTCGCCGGGGGAGGAGACATCGTCCTGGCGCGACAGCGTATGGGTGATCGTCGCATCCGGCCAGCCGCTGATATCGAGCCGGTAATGGGCGGTGAACGGCGTCGGTGCGGCAAGTGCCAGCGAGCTGGCAGCCGTCAGCAGCAGCGTGGCAAGGGTCTTGATCGTTAGAAATCGGTATGACATGAACATCCTTGAAAGCGAATCGGTGATCTGTCCGTATCAGACGCCGATCGAGGTGAGACGTTCCGGGATGCAGATTGGCTTTCTCAATTGGCGAATGGACTCATGTGGATGCCATCGTAATGTTAATTCGCGTTACTGTATGCAAGAGGCGGAATGGAGCATGCAATGACGGAGAGCAAGTGCCTGATAGATCGTGACGGGGTTGATCAAGGGCCAGATCAGATTATCGATATCGCGGACTGGCCGATGTACGGGGACTACGAAGTTTACCCAGTAGGCGCCCGGGATAAGTCGTTGCTAATTTCTCCGGATCCTGCCCCTCATACCTTCTGTCTGCCAGGGCATCGCTATCTGTTCAAAGAAGCGATCAAAAGCGTCAAGAATCCTGGGCAGCCACGGCATCCTGACCAGTACTGGGCCGAGGTCATCGCTTTTCGTATCGGGCGGTTCATGGGACTGACGCTGCCGCCAGTATTCGTAGCAATCGACTCATCGAGAGACGAGCCTGGCACGATCAACGAGTGGTTCATGGGCTATCCGGATAGCGGAGAGGAGCGCCACGTCCCAGGCGGTGACTATATGCAACGCTTGATTCCTGGTTATGACCGCGAAAAGGGGCGTGAGCACAATCTATCCACCATCCTCTCCCTCAGCCGGGCATTGGCACGCACTGGCACGCTCACTCATGATTGGGAGATATATTGGGGGTTGTGTTTATGCTTCGATGCACTGATTGGCAATACGGACCGTCATCAGGAAAATTGGGGATTGATATGGCGTGACAATGGCTCGACCGGGCGTTTCACACCATACTTCGATAATGGCACCAGCCTTGGTCATGAGTTGCAGCCGCAGAAGATGGGGCGCATGATGCGCGACCCCAATGAGCTCGATGCCTATCTGAACCGGGGGCGGCACCAGATGCGTTGGTCCAGAAGTGAACCGTCGCGACTACCGCTGATCGAAGGCGTGGAGCGCTACTGTCGCCGCTATCCGGCTGTGAAGCCGGTCCTGATAGAACGTCTGCGCGGATGGAGTCATGAGTCATTGAAAGCGATGCTTCATGAATTGATGCTTTTCGACATGCCTCATCCTTTGACCGAGCAACGTGCCGAATTCGTTACTTTACTGACCTCAACGAGGAGAGAGCGCCTGCTTCAGGCTCTGGAGAACTGACATGAATCGTCTAATCGAACATCTGGTAGAACCGCAACGCTTGCTGCTGTGTTGGCAGGCGCGTGAGAGCAAGAACCGCTCTCGCTACTGCGTGGGCCAGTTGGTCAAGCATGGCGATGACGTCTGGCTTCAGTACGGCATGGATGAACAGGATATGGCCGAGGCCATTGAAATGGGATTCCAGGGTTATCCAGCATTCCCTCTGAACCGGGCAGAACATCGGCATCATGTTCTTGACGCTTTCATGCGGCGTTTACCGCCGCGTAGTCGGCGAGACTTCGGTCGTTATCTCGAACTGCGCGGCATTCCGCCGGATGCTGACATCAGTGACTTCGGTCTGCTGGGGTACACAGGCGCAAAATTGCCCAACGATGGGTTCGAGCTGGTACACCCCTTCGACAACGCACCCGCAGCCTTTGAGATGCTGCTGGAAGTGGCCGGTTTTCGGCACGAGACACAGATAGCGGTTTCTCAGCTTCAGACAGGCGAGCCAGTTCGATTCGTTCCCGAGCCTGACAATACTTATGACCGCCTGGCTATCCGTATTGAGGCCCAGGGACACAAGCTGGGTTATGTGCCGCGCGGGCAGCTTGAACTGCTGCACCGAATGATAGGTCAGGGTGCGGGTCTGGAAGGCATGATTTTTCGTATCAACGGCACCGATGACCGCCCCCTCGTCTATGTATTGACGAGCGTCACCCGAGATCAGTCGGCTATACCGAAAACCACCCAGCGGCTGAAAGCCTAACCAGTCGCCAGCCGTTTATAGCTAGTTCATTGCCATTCCCGATTGGCCCTCGCTTTCGTGAGGGCCAATTTGTATGGCGGTTACTGACTCGTGGCGTTGGCTACCACCGCCTCGGCTAGCCGGGTGCGGGGCTCACCGGCTTCACCCAAGCGGGCCTTGAGCTGGTCGCAGAGGGCCATTAGCCCGTCGACTTTTTTGACGATGCGATATCGTTCATTTTCAGGAGGAGCTGGCTCAAGAGCCGGCGTGATGAACCTGGTACCGATATCGCGTTCGGTAAGCGTCTTCTTGTTCACCGCATCCCTCGCAGACGAGTAGCCCAGCCGGTTGTAAATCCGACTTTACGTTCTGAAACAGAGGCTATCATCGTCTTTGGGTGAAATCAGGTGGCCCGGCCGAAAATGGCGATGCCGGCTCCCGTCTCGCTCAATACCCCGCTTCGGGATCGATGGTTTCGACCGCCTTGCCTTTCGACATCGCGTCCAGCGCGTCGGCGACCTGGTCGGCGGCGGCGCCGATCGGCGTCGGCCCGGCCATGTGCGGGGTGATCAGGATGCGGGGGTGGCGCCATAGCGGGCTGTCCGCTGCCAGCGGTTCGTTGGGGAAGGCGTCCAGCAGCGCGCCGCGCAGGCGACCTTCGGACACTCCATCGCGCTCTCCATAACCCAGTGCTTCGAGCAGGGCGGGCTCGTCGATCAGGGTGCCGCGACCGGGGTTGATCAGGCTGGCGCCGACGGGGAGCTTGGCCAGGTTGTCGCGGTTGATGATGTGGCGCGTCGCGGGCGTGTCCGGCAGCAGGGTAACCAGCGTCTTGACCTGGTGCAGCAGGGTATCGAGCCCGTCGTCGCCGTGATGGCAACTGATCCCGTCGATCCGTTTGGGCGAGCGGCTCCAGCCGTGAACGGGATAGCCGTCGGCGGCGAGCATCTTCGCGACACGGGTGCCGATCGCGCCGAGGCCCAGCACGCCGATGGGCCAGTCGGGCTTGTCGATCACCGGCACTTCCCGCCATTCGCTCGTCGCCTGTTGTCGGCGATAGCGGTCGAAGTCGCGCTGGAAATGCAGCACGCCGTAGCGGGTGTAGTCACCGATCAGTTCGCCCATGCCGGCGTCGCGCAGCTTGACGATGGGGATCTCGCGGGGCAGCGATGGGTTCTGCAGCAAGGCGTCCACTCCGGCGCCCAGGTTGACGACGCCCTTGAGCACCGTCTGCTCGTCGAAGACCGAGGCCGGCGGCTTCCAGGCGACCAGGTAATCCACCTGTGGGTTGCCGCTGTCCGCCGCGACGTGGAATTCGGCGTCCGGCAGGCGTTCGAGCAGGATGTCGCGCCATTGCTCGGCGTCGTTGTGATAGATCAGGACTCGCATCTGGGCTCCGTCGCCGTTGTCTTGTTGGAGCCGGTCATCATCGCAGGTTATGGGCGGCGAAAGAAATCGCCGCTCGCAGCTCAGTACGCGATTTCCAGCATCGGCGGCGGCGCTTCGCCCAGCAGTTGGCTAAGCACGTCCAGACCGCTGGCCAGGCGCGACAGATCCGGTTCGGCTCCCAGGCTGATGCGCACGCGCCGCGGCATGGCGGACTGCTCGACCAGAAACGGCTGGGCTGTGGTGATGGCGACGCCTTCCTGGCGCGCCTGCTGCTGCAGTTCCTCGGCGCGCCACGGCTCCGGCAGCGTCAGCCAGACATGCAGGCTGCTGGGGCGCGATTCGATGGCATGGCCCGCCAGCTTGCGTGCGGCCAGCGCCTGCCGTTCCGCCAGCAACTGGCGCTGCTCGTGGGCGAGCGTGTCGACCATGCCGCTGGCCAGCCAGTAATCCGCCAGTTCGAAAATCAGCGGGGTCGCCATCCAGCTGGTGGCGCGCAGGCGCGGCAGGGTGTGATGCATCTGGCCGCGCGGCACGGTGAGATAGCCGGCGCGCAGCCCGGGCACGGTCGACTTGGTCAGACTGGTGACGTGAAAGCCCTGCTGGGGCAGGCGGGCGGTCAGGGACTTGAGGCCCGGCGGTTCCAGCAGTGCATGAACGTCGTCCTCGATCAGCCAGACGTCGTGACGCTGCAGGATCTCGGCCACGGCGTCGCGACGGGCGTTTTCCATGGTCGCGCCAGTGGGATTGAGCTGGGTCGGCGTCAGGCAGGCGGCGCGCGGGCGGAATTTCACGATGGCCGCCTCCAGCGCTTCGGGGATGACGCCCTGCTCGTCGATCGCCACGCCGTGAAGCTGGAAGCCCAGCGTGCGCGCCAGCGCGATCAGGCCGTGGTCGGTCAGTGTCTCCGTCAGCACGACATCGCCATGCTGGACGACCGTGGCGATCGCCAGCATCAGGCCATGGGCCGCGCCGTTGCAGAGCAGCCGGTCGTCGGTCTCGCCGGGCACGCCGAGTCGCTCCTTGAGCCAGGTGTTGGCGCGCTCGCGCTGATGCTGCAGGCCGGCGATCGGTCGGCAGGCGCCGATCACGTCGGCGTGGGCGGTTTCGGCGAGTTCCGCCAGCGCATCGCGAAAGCGCCGATGGTGGGAAGGCGGGCAGACCGGATGGGCAATCGACAGGTCGATGGGCGCGGCATCGGTGACGGCCGCCGGGGCGCGCAGGTACTCGTTTTCGGAATCACCTTCGGCGTCGCGAATCCAGGTGCCGCTGCCGACCCGGGCCTGGACGAGGCCGCTCTTCTCGGCCTGTTCGTAAGCGCGGGAAACCGTCTGCACGCTGACGCCCAGCGTCTCGGCGAGCTCGCGGTGCGTGGGCAGGCGCATACCGGGAGAGAGCACGCCGTGGCGGACCGCTTCGGCGAGGGCGCGGGCGATGGAAAGATATTTGGGGCCGTGGCCGCCGAGGAAGGGCGTCAGATCGATTGTCATGATGCAATAAAGCCTTTGACGGCACGCTGAGCGACGATGCTACTATCGTCCTCGATGCATTGACCGATAATTGTCATGAATGTTGATAGTTAAATCATGACAATTTCACACCCGGTCGGCAAGCGGCAGGACACCCGGCACGATCCCCTCGACCGCCGATGTCCCTACAATTTGGTCCCGTTAGTCGAGTGGCTCCATGTTTCAGGTTTCTTTACCTTTCTCGCGTGAAGAGTACGCCAGTCGTTTGCACAAAGTGCGCGTTTCCATGGCGAGCCGCGGAATCGATGTTCTCGTCGTCAGCGATCCCTCCAACATGGGATGGCTGACGGGTTACGACGGTTGGTCGTTCTATGTGCATCAGTGTGTGCTGGTGGGCCTGGAAGGCGAGCCGGTCTGGTACGGGCGACGTCAGGATGCCAACGGCGCCTGGCGCACCTGCTGGATGGACGCCGAACGCGTGCGCTACTACCCGGATTACTACGTCCAGAACCCGGACATGCATCCGATGGAATATCTGGCCCAGTCCGTGCTGCCGGAGTATGGCTGGCATACCGGCAATGTCGGGCTGGAGATGGACAACTACTACTTCTCGGGCAAGGCCTATACCAGCCTGCTCAAGGAGTTGCCGCATGCCCAGCTGGTCGACGCCACGGCGCTGGTCAACTGGTGCCGTGCGATCAAGTCGCCGCAGGAGATCGCCTACATGCGCACGGCGGCGCGAATCGTCGAGTGCATGCATACGCGCATCATCGAGATGATCGAGCCCGGCCTTGCCAAGAGCAAGCTGGTTTCCGAGATCTACCGGGTCGGCACCGAGGGCTGGACCGACGAGCACGGCAAGGTCCACGGCGGCGATTATCCGGCGATCGTGCCGCTGCTGCCGACCGGCAGCGACGCCGCCGCGCCGCACCTGACCTGGGACGACACCCCGTTTCGCAAGGGCGAAGGGACGTTCTTCGAGATCGCCGGCTGCTACAAGCGCTACCACGCGCCGCTGTCGCGAACCGTCTTCCTCGGCAAACCTCCGCAGGACTTCATACGCGGTGAATCGGCCCTGCTCGAAGGGATCGACAACGGCCTGGCGGTGGCCAAGCCCGGCAACCGATGCGCCGATATCGCGCTGGCGCTGGGCGCGGCGATGGACAAGTACGGCTTCGACCGGGGCGGCGCGCGCTGCGGTTATCCGATCGGGATCAGCTATCCGCCGGATTGGGGCGAGCGCACCATGAGTCTGCGTCCCTCCGACGAGACGATCCTCGAACCCGGCATGACCTTCCACTTCATGCCTGGCATGTGGATGGACGACTGGGGGCTCGAGATCACCGAAAGCATCCTGATCACCGAGAACGGTGCCGAGCCGCTGTGCAATTTTCCGCGCCAGCTGTTCGTCAAGTAAGACGCGTCAGCTGTTCGTCAAACAAGAACGTGCCGGGCGTCCGTGAAAGTCGATCGTTCGTGAAAGTCGATCGTGGAACAAGGCCAAACAGCGGGCCTGGAGCCCGCCACGAATCCGGCTCGCCCGGCTATTTTGCTACCTTTCAATGACGCGCCTGCAGCGATCCGCCAGGGCGCGTCATCCGCTTCATTGAGGAGAGTTCGCATGTCCGCAACCCTGCGTCCCAGCCCGATCAGCGCCACCGTCGACTTCGATGCCCAGGGCGTTCAGCACGGTTTTCTCAAGCTGCCGATCTCGGTCGACGAGTCGGCCTGGGGCGCGGTGATGATCCCGATCACCGTGGTCGCCAACGGCGAAGGCCCGACGGCGCTGCTGACCGGCGGCAACCACGGCGACGAGTACGAAGGCATCACCTCGCTGCTCAAGCTCGCCAGCACGCTCGAGGCGAAGGACGTGCGCGGTCGCGTGATCATCGTGCCGATGATGAACACGCCGGCGGCGGAAGCGGGCAAGCGGACCTCGCCGCTGGATGGCGGCAACCTCAATCGCAGCTTCCCCGGCGATCCCAACGGCGGCGTCACCTCACAGATCGCCGACTACTTCAATCGGGTTCTGGTGCCGATGTGCGACGTGGCGCTGGACCTGCACTCCGGCGGCCGCACGCTGGATATCGTGCCGTTTGCCGCCGCCCACCGGCTCGACGATCTCGCCCAGGAGAACGCGAGCCTGGCCGGTGCGGTCGCCTTCGGTGCGCCCTACGCGATGATGATGTTCGAACTCGACGCCACCAAACTCTATGACACGGCGGTGGAGTCTCAGGGCAAGACCTTCGTCACCACCGAGCTGGGTGGCGGCGGCACCTCGACGCCGGCCAGCCTGGCCGTGACCGAGCGCGGGGTGCGCAACTTTCTGGTTCACTATGGTTTGCTAAAAACGGGTTTGATCGCGGGTGAGATCGAGAAGCCGGCGGAGCCGATGATCTACGTCGATATGCCGGATGCCAGCTGCTACGTGCAGAGCGAGCATTCCGGCCTGCTGGAACTGACGGTGTCCCTGGGTGATACGGTCGAGAAGGGCGAAGTGATCGCCCGGGTCTACGACATGACGCGCACCGGCGCCGCGCCGGTCGAATACCGCGCCCAGCGCGACGGCATCCTCATCGCCCGGCGGTTCCCGGCCAAGGTCGGGATGGGCGATACCATTGCCGTGGTGGCCGAAGTGGTCGAATCACTGGAGCGTGCTCAGAACCAGACCCAGACCAAACGCCAATGAGCGAAGGTCAGACGAGGCGAGCGCTGTTGAAAGAGCGGAGTTTACGAGGGGTAAATGAGCATTTTGAAACAGCGCTCAACGATGTATGGCCGAGCGTAATCAGTTTGGATGGTGTCTGGTATGAAGCTTGATCGCTACGATTTCAAAATCCTCGAGATTCTCAGTCGCGACGGCCGCATCACCAAGTCGCGGCTGGCGGAGGCGATCAGCCTTTCCGTCAGCCCGTGCTGGGAGCGGGTCAAGCGGCTGGAGAAAGCCGGGATTATCGAGGGCTACAGCGCCCGCATCAATCCCGACGCCATCGTCAAGCGCACGCCAGTGTGGGTGCAGATCGAGCTCAAGCAGCACAACGCCGAAAGCTTCGCCCGCTTCGAGCGCATGGTGGCGGATACCGACGCCGTGGCCGAATGCGTCGCGGTGGGCGGCGGGGTCGACTATCTGGTCAAGATCGCCGCCGACAGTATCGACGCCTATCAGCGCCTGATCGATGCCTGGCTCGTCTCCGATCTGGGTATCGAGCGCTACTTCACCTACATCGTCACCAAGACGGTCAAGCGCGAAGGGCCGCCGGTATTATCGGGGTCAAATGAATCGCTTGTCTGAAATCGGATGACAATGAGCCCGGCCTTGGCCGGGCTCATTGGTTCTTGCCTATATCCCGCCAAAAAAAACCGAAACTCCCCCGCCAAAAAAACCGCAACTCCTGGCCGGGCTTTCGAAAGAAAGCGTGGCGCAAAGCGGTCGAGACAAGAAAATTCCCTCTCGCCGAGTCGGTACCATGATCGTACTCGCAGGATAGGCCACTTGTTCTGCCCCACCGCCGACAGCCTTTTTTGTCCAGAGCCAAGCAGGAGGCGATATGAAACTCAACGATCCCCGGCTTTTCCGCCAGTATGCCTATGTCGATGGTAAATGGACCCATGGTAGCGAGGGCCGCGAGGAAGCGGTCGTCGATCCCGCCACCGGAGAAACCCTGGGCCATTGCGCCCTGCTCGAAGCGGCACAGATCACCGACACGGTGACGGCGGCCGAGAACGCCTTCGCCGAGTGGCGGGCGATCAATGTCCACGAGCGGGCCGAGAAGCTCAACGCCTGGTACCGCCTGCTGCACGAACACAAGGAAGACTTGGCGCTGCTGATGACCTACGAGCAGGGCAAGCCGCTCGACGATTCCCGTGGCGAGGTCGACTACGGCGCCAGCTTCATCCAGTGGTTCGCCGAGGAGGCCAAGCGCGCCTATGGCGTGACCATCCCGAGCCATATCCCCAACGCCGCATTGGGCACGATCAAGGAGCCGGTGGGCGTCTCGGCGATGTTCACGCCCTGGAACTTTCCGCTGGCGATGATCACCCGCAAGGCCGGTGCCGCGCTGGCGGCGGGCTGCACGGTGGTCGTCAAGCCGGCCAACGAGACGCCATATTCCGCGCTGGCACTGGCCGAGCTGGCCGAGCGGGCGGGCATTCCGGCGGGCGTGTTCAACGTCGTTACCGGCGATCCGGCGACCGTGTCCGAAGTGCTGTGCAACGACAACCGCATCCGCAACATCTCGTTCACCGGCTCGACCCGCGTCGGCAAGCTGCTGATGCGGCAGAGTTCTTCCAGCGTCAAGCGTATGTCGCTGGAACTGGGCGGCAACGCACCGTTTATCGTCTGTGACGACATGGACCCGGACGCCGCGGCGAAGGAAGCGGTCGCCGCCAAGTTCCAGACCGCCGGCCAGGATTGCCTCGCCGCCAACCGTATCTTCGTTCAGCGTGGCATCTACGATGCCTTCGTCGAGCGGTTCGTGGCGCACATGGAGGCACTGAAGGTCGGCAACGGTCTCGAAGAGAGCGACATCGGCCCGCTGATTCACAAGCGCGCGGTCGATATGGCCAAGGGATTCGTCGAAGACGGCATCAGCAAGGGCGCGCGCCAGCTGGGCGGAGAAGGCCAGGCGCCCGGCGAGAACTTCTTCATGCCGACGCTGCTGGCCGATATCACGCCGGAGATGCGCGTGTTCCGCGAGGAGACCTTCTCGCCGGTCGCGGGTGTCTGTGCGTTCGATGACGACGACGAAGTCATTCAACTCGCCAACGATACCGAGTACGGGCTCGCCGCCTACGTCTACACCCACGACGTGCGTCGAATCTGGAAGCTGATGCGCGGGCTCGAGTACGGCATGGTCAGCGTCAACAGCGTCAAGATGACCGGCGCGCCGATCCCGTTCGGCGGCGTCAAGCAGTCCGGCCTCGGTCGCGAGGGCGGCGCCGCGGGGCTCGATGAGTATCTCGATACGAAGTATTACTGTCTGGGCAATATGCCGTCGGCCAGCTCTTCTTGAGCCAGCGCGGAATCGCTGACTGCGCGAGCGAATCGCCGCGTTGCCCGATACTCGGAGTCCTCACCTATAACCCATAGGCTCCGGCTCCTGCGTGTCGTGCGCCTTGCGCTTCGTCCGCTCGCCTAGCGCTTACGCGCTGTCTCGTGAACGGCGGCGCGGTGCCCTGACGGTGTCGCGCCCGCGCGTCGCTGACGTGGACAATGACCGGCTGGACGCCACTGGCCGGTCCAGAGATAACATTCTACAAGCGGGTATTACACAAGGATCGCTCCGATCGCTGCGCCCGCCCCTGAAACGCCGTCCGGACAGATGGCGGCGTTTCATTCTGGTTAAGGAAAGGTTATGACCGATACTCGTGCCCTGATCGAAAACGATCGCCGCCACGTTTTCCATGCGTCCACCCATCTGCGCGATTACGCCCAAGGCGATGCGCCGGGGCGCGTCATCACCGGTGGCAAGGGAATCTCCATCGTCGATCGCGATGGCCGCGAGATGATCGACGCCTTCGCCGGGCTCTACTGCGTCAATATCGGCTACGGGCGCACCGAGATCGCTGAGGCGATCTATGCCCAGGCCAAGGAGCTGGCGTACTACCACACCTATGTCGGCCACTCCAACGAGCCGCTGATCGCGCTCTCCGAGCGCATTGCCAAGCTCGCCGGCAACGGTCTGAACAAGGTCTACTACGGCCTCTCCGGCAGCGACGCCAACGAGACCCAGATCAAGCTGGTGCGCTACTACCACAACGTCATCGGCCAGCCGAAGAAGAAAAAGATCATCGCGCGCCAGCGTGGCTATCACGGCTCCAGCATCGCTGCCGGTTCGCTCACCGGCCTGCCGGCGTTCCACCAGCATTTCGATCTGCCGATCGACGGCGTGCTGCATACCAAGGCGCCTTACTACTATCGGCGTGAGCGTGGCGACATGAGCGAGCGCGAATTCTCCGCCTACTGCGCCGAACAGCTCGAAGCGATGATCCAGCGCGAAGGGCCGGACACCATCGGCGCCTTCATCGGCGAGCCGGTTCTGGGAACCGGCGGCATCATCCCGCCGCCGGAAGGCTACTGGGACGAGATCCAGGCCGTGCTCAAGCGCCACGATATCCTGCTGATCTGCGATGAAGTGGTCAGTGGCTTCGGCCGCCTGGGCAGCGAATTCGGCTTCCAGCACTACGGCATCCAGCCGGATCTGGTGACCATCGCCAAGGGGCTGACCAGCGCCTACCAGCCGCTTTCCGGCGTCATCGTCGGTGAACGGGTGTGGAAAGCGCTGGAAGACGGCACCGGCGAATATGGCCCCATCGGCCACGGCTGGACCTACTCCGGCCACCCGCTGGGTGCCGCCGCCGCCATGGCCAACCTGGACATCATCGAGCGCGAGAACCTGGTGGGCAACGCCGCCGAAACCGGCGCCTACTTCAACGCCCAGCTCAAGAAGACCTTCGGCGAGCATCCGCTGGTCGGCGACGTCCGCGGCGAGGGGTTGATGGCCGCGCTGGAATTCGCGCCCACCAAAGGCGAGTACACGCCGTTCGAGCCGTCGCTCAAGGTCGGCGCGCGCGTTGCCGCCGCAGCGCTCGAGGAGAACCTGATCGCTCGCGCCATGCCCAACGGCGACATCCTCGGCTTCGCGCCGCCGCTGGTGATCGACCGCGGCCAGGTCGACGAAGTGATCGCCCGCGCCAAGCGTGCCATCGACAAGGTGACCGATGAGCTGACGCGTAGTGGTGATCTCAAGGGCTAAGTCGCAACCGTCGTCACATTGTCTTGCCATAGCCATATCGTCTTGATGACACAACAAGCCTGCGGCAGGGTGGAGAGATCCACTCTGCCGCACTTGCCTTACCAACCGGGATTCCCCAACGATGTCCGACCCCGTCACGCTTCATGACATCTACCTGGCCCGAAGCCGCATCGCCGGCCAGGCAATGCGCACGCCGCTGATTCTCTCCCAGAGCCTGTCGGCGAGATTCGATACCGAGGTCTATCTCAAGCTCGAGACGCTGCAGCCGAGCGGGGCGTTCAAGCTCAGGGGCGCGCTCAACAAGATCGCGTCGCTGTCGCCCGAGCAGCTCGAGCGTGGCGTGACCACGGCATCCACCGGCAATCACGGCCGCGCGGTGGCGTGGGCCGCAAAGCGCCTCGGTGCCCGCGCGATCATCTGCGTCTCCGAGCTGGTGCCGGCCAACAAGGTGGCGGCCATCGAGGCGCTGGGCGCCGAAGCCCGCGTGATTGGCCGCTCTCAGGACGATGCCTTCGTCGAGGCACGGCGGCTGGTGAGCGAAGAAGGCATGGCGCTGATCGAACCCTTCGACGATCCGCTGATCGCGGCCGGCCAGGGCACCATCGGGCTCGAACTGATGGAAGACCTTCCCGAACTCGACCGGGTGCTGATCGGGCTTTCCGGCGGCGGCCTGCTGGGTGGCATCGGCCGCGCGGTGAAGGGCGTCAATCCGAAGGTACGAGTCACCGGCGTGAGCATGCTCGAGGGTGCGGCAATGATCGAAAGCCTGGCCGCCGGCAAGCCCGTCGAGGTCGAGGAAGAGGCATCGCTGGCGGATTCGCTGGGCGGCGGGATCGGTCTCGACAACCGCTGCACCTTCGAGCTGGTCCGCGAGGTGATGGACGATCACCACCAGGTCTCGGAAGCGGCCATCGCCCGCGCCAT
Source organism: Salinicola sp. 4072 (assembly GCF_036663415.1). NCBI lineage: Bacteria > Pseudomonadati > Pseudomonadota > Gammaproteobacteria > Oceanospirillales > Halomonadaceae > Salinicola > Salinicola sp. 4072. Next base: position 139,164 of record NZ_JAXOVV010000003.1, read on the forward strand.
GCTTCATTTCTTCGAGCAGGAGAAGATGCTGGTGGAAGGCGCCGCGGTGGTCGGGCTCGCCGCCATCGAAGAGCACGCCATCGATATCCGTGGCGAAAAGGTGGCGCTGATCGTCTCGGGCAATGGCGTGGACGCGGATACGTTGATGCGGGCGAAGACGCTGATCGACTATCCGGCGCGCTGAGCGACTGAAAACTGCCTGCGCTCGGCCATACGGCGTAAAAAATTAGCTTAAAGTACTCATTTACAACCCGTAAATTCCGTCTTCGCGCTAATTTTTGCCTTGTCTGGCCTTCGCTCGCCGACTTTTCAGACTCGCTCAGTCTTAACCATAGCTATTGAACGGGTTAAAAGGATTGAATATGGAACTCTATAACCGCGAACAGATTCAGGATGTCGTCAGCCTTGATCGCGACGCGCTCGAGGCGGTCGAAGCCGGCTTTCGCGCGCTGGGCGAGGGCAATGTCGTCCAGCCGCCGATCCTGTCGATGGCGATCGAGGAGGCCAACGGCGAGGTCGACGTCAAGACCGCGCACATCAAGGGCAATGAGCGCTTCGCGATCAAGGTCAGCCCCGGCTTCTTCGACAACCCGAAACTGGGTCTGCCGAGCCTCAATGGGTTGATGATCGTGTTCTCGGCGAAGACCGGACTGGTCGAGGCGGTGCTGTTCGACGAAGGCTATCTCACCGATATTCGCACCGCGCTGGCCGGCGCCATCGCCGCCAAGCATCTTTCCCGCGCCGACAGCAAGCGCGTCACCGTGCTGGGTGCCGGATTGCAGGCGGAACTCCAGGTTGCCGCGCTCAAGCTGGTACGAGACTTCGACACGCTCGATGTCTGGGCGCGGGACGTGAAGAAGGCTGAAGCCTATGCGGCGCGGATGCAGGAAGCGTACGGGCTGACCGTGGCGGTGCATACCGAGATCGCCGACGCCTGCCGCGAGGCGGACATCATCGTCACCACCACGCCGTCGCGCGAGCCGTTACTCTCCGGAGAGCATCTGCGTGAGGGCGTTCACGTCACCGCTATGGGCTCCGACAGCCCGGAGAAGCGTGAGCTGGATACCTCCGTCATGGAGCGGGCCGATCATTTCGTCGCCGATACCCGCGCCCAGAGCGAGAACAACGGTGAACTCAAGGCCTACGCCGGCCACCAGCCGCCGTTCACCGTCAACGAACTGGGCAAGGTGATCGCGTCCGGCAAGAGCCTGCGCACGACAGATTCGCAGATCACCATCTGCGATCTCACCGGTACCGGCGTGCAGGACACCGCCATCGCCGGATTCGCGCTGGGCCGACTGGTTTCCTGAGGCGCTCGAAAGACGTGTGAAGCGCTCGGCGGTTTCGCCGAGCGCGGAGTCTCATGAAGGCGACTTCTCGCCACGCTTCGGCACCGGTGCCACGCCAGGGCCGGTGGGCTCGCCGACCTTGTGCCACAGGCGGCCGTCGCGCTGGATCAATTCATGGGCGCCGCTGGGGCCGTCGGTGCCGGCGGCATAACCTTCGATGCCCGGTTCTCCGCTCCCCGATTCTCGGGACCAGGCTTCCAGGAACGGCTGCACGGCGCGCCAGCCGTTCTCGATGGTGTCGGCGCGCTGGAACAGCATCTGGTCGCCGGTCAGGCAGTCGTAGATCAACGTCTCGTAGCCGGTGACCGCCGGCAGGTCGAAGAAGTCCTTGTAGCCAAAGCCCATCTTGACGGTGTCCATCTCGAGCTCGGGACCGGGCCGCTTGGCCTGGAAGTCGAACCACATGCCTTCGTTGGGCTGGATCTGGATGATCAGCCAGTTGGAAGCCATCCGCTCCACGTCGGTGTTGCGGAACTGCGCGTAGGGCGCCGGCTTGAAGCAGATCGCGATCTCGGTGTCCCGCGCGCTCATGCGCTTGCCGGTACGCAGATAGAACGGCACGCCGATCCAGCGCCAGTTGTCGACCATCACTTTCATGGCGACGAACGTTTCCGTCTGGCTGTCGGCGTCGACGTCTTTCTCCTCGAGGTAGCCGGGCACCTGGCGGTCGCCGAGCGTGCCCGCCTCGTAGCGTCCGCGCGCCGAGTTGTGGGCGGCTTCCTCCGTCGTCCAGGGGCGAATGGCACCCAGCACCTTCGATTTCTCGCTGCGCAGGGCATCCGCGCCGAACGCGGCCGGGGGTTCGATGGCGACCATGGCGAGCAGCTGGAACAGGTGATTGGGCACCATGTCGCGCATGGCCCCGGCCTTGTCGTAGAAGGCGGCCCGCTCCTCGACGCCGACCGTTTCCGCGGCGGTGATCTGGATGTGGTCGATGTAGTGGTTGTTCCAGAACGGCTCGAACAGCACGTTGGCGAAACGGGCGACGAGGATGTTCTGAACCGTCTCCTTGCCGAGGAAATGGTCGATCCGGTAGATCTGGTCTTCCCGCATGACCTTGAGCAATTCGGCATTCAATGCCCGGGCTGACTCGAGATCATGGCCGAACGGCTTTTCGACGATGACCCGGCGATAGTTTCCGTCTTGCTCCGTCAGTAATCCGGCCTGGCCCAGTTGCCTGGCGATCTCGCCAAAGAAGCGGGATGCGGTCGCGCAATAGAAGATCGCATTGCCGCTGTCGGATGCCGCAATCGTGTCTTCGATCCGGCGGTAAATCGACTCGTCGGTGAAGTCGCCCTGCAGATAATGGAGCCGCTGCTCGAATTCGCGCCAGCGTGATTCGTCCAGTGCGCTGCCGCGGCCTTCCGAGTGGTGATCGGCAGCCTTGTCGACGATGAACTGCTTGAGATGGGCGCGAAATCCCGCGTCGTCATGCTCGGCGAGATCGACGCCGACGATCCGCATGTTGGGATCGATCAGCTGATCCCGGTCCAGATTGTAGAGCGAAGGAATCAGCAGCCGTTTCACCAGATCGCCGCCGGCACCGAAGACGAACATCGTGGTGTTGTCGGCCGCTGGCGTCTGCTCGTACTGCGCTTGCATCGAATGGGACACGGACTTTCACCTCTTCATGTCGGTTGCCGGAGCAGGTCGTCTCGTTCGACTTCATCATGGAAGACAATCCGCACGGGAGCCAGTGAATCCGCTTCGAGCCGGGCGCTGCCTTTGCGGAGCACGGTGGGCTGGACCAGAATGTCGTGATCAATCTCGAAGGGAGCGAAAGTGACATGAACGAGAGGACACGACAGCGTGACGCCCATTCAAACAGCACCAATGAACCACTGACTCTTCACTTCGGCCGGGATGAGCTGGTCATTCGCCAGCGCTATGAAGTCGTGAGCATCGTCAACGATATTCTGATCGGTATCTGGTTCGTGATCGGCAGCATTTTCTTCTTCTACGACTCCCTGACTTATGCCGGTACCTGGCTGTTCGTGATCGGCAGTATCGAGATGTTGATTCGTCCGGTCATTCGCCTGCTTCGGCGCCTGCATCTGCAGCGCATGAACGCCGCATCGCCCTCTCCATCCGAGGCCGAGCACGATTTCTGACGTGCTGAAAGTCGTCATCCTTCCGGTAGCGACGTTGCGCGTCTTTCAGGACGCCGACTAACCTTGGCGACATGAAACTCGTACCACAGGACGTGGAGGAATCGTGAGCGACACCGACCTTGGCAATCTGGACGCTGGAAAACTCGAGCAGCTCTATCGAACCGGCGAGGCTTCGCCGCTGGAGGCGACGCGGGCGGCGCTCGACCGTATCGACCGCTTCAACGACGCCGTGAACGCCTACGTTCATGTCGACCGCGAGGGGGCCGAGAAGGCGGCCAAGGCTTCTGCCAGGCGCTGGGGGCAGGGCAAGCCGCTGAGCGCCATCGACGGCATTCCCGTCTCGATGAAGGATCTGGCCGAGGTGGCCGGCATGCCGGCGCGTGGCGGCTCGCTGACCACATCGGAATCGCTCTGCGAGGAAGACTGCCCGCCGGCCCGCATGCTCCGCGAAGCCGGGGCGGTGATTCTCGGCAAGACCAACACGCCGGAGTTCGGCTGGAAAGCGGTGACCGACAACCGGGTGTTCGGTGCGAGCTACAATCCCTGGGATACGCGCCTGACGCCGGGCGGCTCCTCCGGCGGGGCCGCTGCCGCTGCCGCGCTCAACATGGGCGTGCTGCATCAGGGGGGCGACTCCGGCGGCTCGATCCGCATTCCCGCCGCGTTCACCGGCGTCTTCGGCTTCAAGCCCACCTACGGCTGGACCCCGCAATGGCCGCCGGCGACAGAACCTTCGCTCTCTCATATCGGCCCGTTGACTCGCAGCGTCGACGACGCGGTGCGCATGCTCAACGTGATCGGGCGCTACGACTATCGTGACCCTTACGCCACGCGGGGCCAGCCGAAGGATTGGGGGGCCGATCTCGGCAAGGATCTGCGCGGGCTGCGCATCGCCTACTCGCCGACCTTGGGCTATGCCGAGGTCGATGACCAGGTCGCCGCTCGCGTGCGCGAAGCGGCTCGCAATCTCGAGCAGCTTGGCGCCGAGATCGAGGAGATTCACCCGGGGTTCGAGTCGCCGATCGATATCTTCCAGAAGCTCTGGTTTACCGCGTCGCTGGATTTCTGGTCGAAATGCAGCGACCGGCAGCGCGAACAGCTCGATCCGGGCCTCGTTGCCAATGCGCGTACCGCGCAGCAGTGGAGCGCGCTCGACCTGTTCCAGGCGCTGGGTCGCCGAGCCAATTTCACCGAGGGCCTGGAGCGCTTCAATCAGGATTATCATCTGTTGATGACGCCGACCGTACCGATCGAGCCGTTCGAGGCGGGTCACGAAGTCCCGCCCGGCAGCGGCATGCGCGACTGGGAAGAGTGGGCGCCGTTCTCCTATCCATTCAATCTGAGCCAGCAGCCGGCAGCGTCCGTTCCCTGCGGATTCACCGAATCCGGCCTGCCGGTCGGGTTCCAGCTCGCCGGCGGCAAGCACGATGACGTCCGAGTGCTGCGGGCCTGTCACGCCTACATGAAAGCGCATCCGCCGCGGTTCCCGCGGGTGCCCGATCCTTCCGAAATGGCCTGAGTTCGAGCGAGGCGCTGATTGCCGACTACGCTTGGATGAGGCGTCATGCACGCAGCATGGCGCCTGGCAATTCGTCTTTCATCGCCCAGTTCATCGGGCCCGCGACGGCCGAAGCTTCCTCGTTTCGACGAGTTCGCCGTCCGCGCGAGTTAGTCGTCCGCGAAAGGAGTCGCATCATGAGCCATCAGAATGTCGCTGAAATCATTGTCGAAACGCTTGCCGAGGCGGGCGCCAAGCGCTGCTATGGCGTGGTTGGCGACACCATCAATCATTTTACCGACGCGATCCGGCGCAGCGATCTCGAATGGGTGCATGTCCGCCACGAGGAGGTCGGCGGTTTCGCCGCCGGTGGCGAAGCCTACATGACCCGGGAGCTGGCGCTGTGCGCCGGCACCTGCGGTCCGGGCACGCTGCACTTCGTCAACGGGCTGTTCGAAGCCCATCGCAGCGGTTCGCCGGTGGTGTTGATCGCTTCTCAGGTCGGCACCGCCGATACCGGCATCGGCTTCCCGCAGGATGTCGACCCCAAGCCGATCTACGATCAGTACAGCGTCTTCTGCGAGACGATCATCAACCCCGACCAGGCGCGTAGGATGACAGCGTTGGCAGCACAGGCGGCGTTGTCGAAGAACGGCGTGGCGGTGCTGATCGTGCACGGCGATCTGTTCACCCAGAAGCCGAGCCAGGATCTGCCGTATCGCGCCCATCGATTCAACCCGATCACCCGGCCGAGCGCCGAGGAGCTGGTGCCGGCGATCAAGGCGCTCAACGCCGGCGGCAAGATCTCGATTTTCGCCGGCTCCGGCTGCGAGCACGCGCGTAACGAGGTGATGGTGCTGGCGGCCAAGCTCAACGCGCCGGTAGCGTGGACTTCACGGGCCAAGGATTTCATCGAACCGGACAATCCCTTCGAGGTCGGCATGACCGGGGTTTTCGGCCTGGCCGGGGGTTACCACGCCGTGGCGGAATGCGATACTTTGCTGCTGCTCGGCTGCAACTTCGCCTGGACGCAATTCTATCCCGAGAAGGCGACGATCATTCAGGTCGATATCGATCCGCAGCAGATCGGCAAACGTCACCCGGTCGACATCGGACTGCTCGGCAGCGTGCGCGATACCTGTGCCGCGCTGGCCCAGATCGTCGACGAGCAGAGCGACACGTCCTGGCTGGAGCGCTGCCGCAAGAGCTACCACAAGGCGCTGGCGCGCGACGCTCACGAGTCCGACGACGACGGCCTGATCCATCCCCAGGAACTGACGCTGGCGCTGGACGAAGCCGCCCACGACGACGCCTTCTTTACCGCCGATGGCGGCAGCCCGATGGTCTGGATGCTGCGTCACATCCGCGCCAACGGAAAGCGCCGCACGCTGTCGAGCCTCGTTCACGGCACCATGGCCAACGCCTATCCGCAGGCGATCGGCATTCAGAAGGCATTCCCCGAGCGTCAGGTCATCGCGATGTGCGGCGACGGTGGCATGACCATGCTGATGGGCGACCTGCTGACCCTGAAGCAGGAGAAGATTCCGCTCAAGATCGTCGTCTTCAACAATAGCTCGCTGGGTTTCGTCGAGCTGGAGCAGAAAGTCGACGGTCTGCTGGACAGCTACACCGACCTCGACAACCCCGATTTCGGGCTGCTGGCGCAGTCGATCGGCCTGTGGGGGCGGCGGGTCGAGCAGGAACACGAGCTCAAGCACGCCATCGCCGAGTGGCTGGCCCATCCCGGCCCGGCGATTCTCGACGTCAAGGTCAACCGCATGGAGCTGGTGATGCCGCCCAAGATCGAACCGGGGCAGGTAACGTCCACCGCGCTCTATTCGGGCAAGGCCGTGCTCAACGGCCGCATGAGCGATGTGGTCGATCTGGTGAAGAGCAACTTCTGGAGGTAGACGATCCGGCGGTTTTTTCTGCCGAGCTGGCGGTGGCATCGATGACGGCCGGAGGTTGTCGGTCCATACCGGAGAGGCTGCACAATAAAGGGGGCGGCATTATCACTTGCCGCCCCCTTTGCACTGGAATTTCTACCGGCAACCGCTAGCCGTTAAACCCCTTCCACCATCATGACACGATAGTCGGCGCCTTTGAGCCGATGCTGCTTGGCCTCCTGATAGGCCGGGCTTTCATACCACGCCAGCGCGGCCTGGCGGTCGGGAAACTCCAGCACCACGGCACCCTCGGCTTCTGGGCCCTCTAGGGTGGTGATATCGCCATAGAATGCCAGGGGCTTGGGAGGGACCTCCCCCCTTGCCTTGCTGGCCTTGTCGGCGTAGATCGCCATCTCCTCGCTATCGAGGGTGGCGTCCTTGATGAAGATCACGTAAGTGCTCATTGAACTACCCCTTTTCGTTGAGTCGTTTCAGCAGGGCCTTCGCGGTTTCGGCGGAGGAGCCCGGGTTCTGGCCGGTAATCAGCAGGTCGTCGGTCAGAACGTAAGAGGACCAGTCAGCGCCTTTGCTGTAGTCGCCACCCTGTGACTTGAGCACGTCCTCGACCAGAAACGGCACCACGTCTGTCAAGCCGACAGCCTCTTCCTCGCTGTTGGAAAAGCCGGTGACCTTTTTACCCTTCACGATCGGCGCGCCGTCAGCGTCCTTCACGTGACGCAGTACGCCAGGCGCATGGCAAACGAGCGCCGCGGGACGGCCGGTCCGCAGGGTACGTTCGATCAGCGCAATGGATGCCTTGTCTTCGGCCAGGTCCCACAGCGGGCCGTGGCCGCCAGGGTAGAAGACTGCGTCGAAATCGTCGCTATCGATATCTGCCAGCACGTGGGTGCTGGCAAGTGCCTTGATGGCCTCCGCGTCAGCGCGGAAACGTTTGACCTCTTCGGTATCCGCCGTCGGGTCGTCGCTTTTAGGGTCCAGCGGGGGCTGACCCCCCTTGGGCGAGGCCAGCGTGATATCGGCGCCGGCGTCCTGGAAGACGACATAAGGCGCTGCCAGCTCTTCGAGCCAGAAGCCGGTTTTCTCACCGGTGTCGCCAAGTTGATCGTGTGATGTCAGTACCATTAATACTTTCATGGGATGAATGCCTTTGTGGTGGTTACGCAATCGATGACCGCGGGATCCGGTGCTTCGAAGTCGAGGAGGACGAGATCGAGGGGGACGAGATCGAGCGACATGGGATCAGCGCTCGCCGACCTGGATGACGAGTTTGCCGAAGTTCTCACCCTTCAGCAGACCGCTGAACGCCTTGGGGGCATTTTCCAGGCCTTCCTTGATCTCTTCGCGATAGTGAATGCGACCTTCCTCGATCCAGCCCGACATCTCGTTGAAGAACTCGTCGAAGCGGTGACCGTAGTCATCGAAGATGATGAAGCCGCGCACGGTGAGACGCTTTTTGAGAATGGTATCCAGCAGCAGTGGCAGGCGGTCCGGCCCCTCCGGTAGATCCGTCGCGTTGTACTGAGCGACCACCCCGCAGACCGGTATCCGAGCGCTGGTATTCAGCAGCGGCAGGACCGCATCGAAGACCTTGCCACCCACGTTTTCGTAGTAGACGTCGATGCCGGCATCGCAGGCGGCCTCGAGCTGGGCTTCGAAGTCGTCGGCTCGGTGGTCGATACAGGCATCGAAGCCCAGTGTCTCGACCACATAGCGGCACTTTTCGTCACCGCCGGCAATACCGACGACCCGCATGCCCTTGATCTTGCCGATCTGTCCAACCGTCGCACCGACAGGGCCGGTAGCGGCAGCGACCACCAGGGTCTCACCCGCCTTGGGTTTGCCGATATCCGTCAGCCCCATGTAGGCGGTAAAGCCCGGCATGCCCATGACGCCAAGAGCGTAGGAAGGATTCTCGGGCTGCTGTCCCAGGTTGGTCAGGGCCGTGCCGTCCGACAGGGCGTAGTCCTGCCAGCCGCTGTAGCCCAGCACCCAATCGCCTGGCTGGAAATCGGCATGTCGAGATTCGACGACGCGGCTGACGGTGCCGCCCACCATGACCTGATCGATCTTCGCGGGCGGGGCATAAGAGGGTGCGTCGCTCATGCGGCCCCGCATGTAGGGGTCGAGCGAGAGATAGACCGTGCGCAGCAAGACCGTGCCTTCCGTGGCGGCGGGAATCTCGGTCTCTTCCAGGCGGAAGTTATCCTGACGCGGCTCGCCGTGGGGGCGCGAGGCCAGTACCCACTGTCGGTTGATCGTATGATTCTGCGTCATGATGTACTCCTTTCACTTCAATGAATCTGATTCGATTAGACCAGCCGTCTAGTCCCAAGGTAAATAAAAGGGCCAAATCATCGGCCCTGGATTCACTCTCGATTCAGTGACGGCCGAGCAAGCGTCGTGTCGTGCTCAATGCCGACTGCAACGGTCTATCGTCCTGGGTCACCTTAGCCAACATGCTGGCCCCTAGCCACATCTGATACAGCGAGGCGGCCAGCTCTCCGTCATCGTCATCGGCGGTGATTTCTCCATTCTGCCGGGCGCGGGTCAGCTCGCGGGTCAGGCGTTCGATGATTCGATCCGTGCCGTTTTCCAGTACCTGGCGCATCGAATCGGAAAGATCGCTGACCTCGGCACCCAGCTTGACCACCAGACAACGGCTTTGCAGGTCGTGCCCGGTCTGGGTGTCCACCCAGCGTTGCCAGTAACGCATCAGCCTTGAGACGGAGGAACTCTCGTCGCGAGTGGCGAGCAACTCATCAAGTTCGGCCAGATAGCGGCTGAAGTAACGTTCCAGCAGTGCGACACCAAACGCCTCTTTCGACTCGAAGTAGTGGTAGAAAGAGCCTTTGGGTACCTGGGCCGCCTTGAGAATTTCATTCAGCCCGACCGCGGAAAACCCTCGGCTCCCCATGGTGGACTGAGCGATATCCAGGATCTGCGTCTTGACGTCGCGGGTGGCTAGTGAGCTGTTCATGCGTCCACTCTAGCCTTGAATAGACCGGTCGTCTAGTGCTCGTTAATCAGAGGTCGCCATGACGGGCGGGTGGAGTCGTCGCTAGCTGGGTGTATCGTTCAGTGTTTCTGCCAGCCAGTCGAGCAGCACCCGACACGCGTAGCGATCCATCGCCTCTCGGTGGGTATAGACGGCGATCGCCTCGGGTTGAATGAGAGCTTCCTCGACGGGTCTTATCAGCTCTCCAGCGTCGATCAAACGCTCGGTCGTGCGCCGCCATCCCAGTGCGATACCGTGCCCGGCCAGTGTCGCCTGCAGCATCAGCGGATAGCTGTCGAACACTTTCCCCGGCAGCGGTGGCGAGACCTCCTGGCCCATGGCCGTGAACCAGCCGCTCCACTCCATCCAGTCGGGCGGTTCTGCGCGATGATGAAGCAGCTCCTCGCCCGCCAACGATTCCAGCGAGATTGGCGCGTTCCGCGCGGCCGAATGATCGGGACTGCAGACGGGATAGATCGTATCCGCGGCGATAAATGCCAGCGTGTGGTTGCCACTAGGTCTGCCATGCGTCTGCAGGGCGATATCGAACGGGTCGCGTTGCTCGGTCATCGGTCGGGTCGATGTCACCAGCTTCAGATCGATGTCGGGGTGGCGCTGATTGAACGTCGCCAACCGGGGCATCAGCCAGTAGAACGCTTCGCAGAGTTGACAGAATAGAATCACTCGGGGCGCGCGCTCGCCGCCGCGGAGATCGTCGGCCTGCTGTGCGATCCGGGACAATCCATCGGTGATGACGTTGGCCAGTTCGCGTCCGGCCGGCGTCAGGAAGACGCCGCGGTTTCTGCGCTCGAACAGGGTCGCGCCAAGATCCTTTTCCAGCGATCGCACTTGGCGGCTGATGGCCGCCTGAGTCAGGCCGAGCTCTTCGGCAGCGCGAGTGAAGCTTTCCCATCGGGCGGCGGCTTCGAACGGGAGCAGGGTGGCGAGGGGCGGCAGCGAACGGTTCAGCGGAAACATAACCCTGGCTCATGGATAGTGACGCCACCATCGCTGGTGACGGCGGCGGTCGGTGGGGCACGCTCTGGCGGTTGCCACCGACAGGAACCGCCATGAAAGCACCTTCCACGTTCGAAGATAACCCTCGCCGCGGCATTCTGCTGATCGTCGGCGCGGTTTTCCTCCTCGCCCTGGCAGACGCGTTGGTCAAGTATCTCAGCGACAGCCTCTCACTTTGGCAACTGTTGGTAATTGCGCCCTCGATCTCGTTGCCGATACTGCTGATGGGCTGGCGATGTCAGAGCGGCAATCTTCCTCGGTGCCTCGATAGCTGGGGCTGGATCGCGTTGCGGAGCCTGCTGCTGCTGGCAATGTGGATTGCGTTTTATGCCGCGCTGCCCTGGATTCCACTGAGCATTGCCGCCGTTGGAATCTACACCACGCCGCTGTTTATCGCGATGCTGGCCGCGCTGACGGGCGAGCCGTTGACGGGGCGACGCTGGGCCGCACTGTGGCTCGGTTTCGCTGGCGTGTTGACCGTGCTGCGTCCCGGTGGGGCGCTGTTCTCGCCAGCCATGTTGCTTCCGTTACTGGCGGCGCTCTGCTATGCCGGGGCGATGGTTGTGACGCGAACGCGCTGCCGCGACGTGTCTCCGTGGCTGTTGGCCCTCGGGCTCAATGTCGCTTTCCTGCTGGCGGGTGTGGTCGGCAGTGTCACCGTGACTGTCCTCGTGTCTGAGGCGTTATCCGGGTTTCTCACCCGTGGCTGGCAGCGACTCGATACGGTGCCGTGTCTGCTGATCCTGCTCTACGCGTTACTCATGGTGAGCGTCAATACCGCGGTTGCCCGAGCCTATCAGCTTGCGCCTTCGTCGCTGGTGGGGGCGTTCGATTACGCCTATCTGCTATTCGCCATAGGGTGGGGAATCTGGTTGTTCGATGAGATTCCCGATGGGCCAACGCTGGTGGGCATGGCGATTGTCCTGATGGCGGGATGGCTGGCGATTCGTCGATAAAAGCCATGATCGGGCGTGGCAAGCGCTCGACCTCAAGCTAAGTGGATTACACTTGAGTTGGTAACAACGGGGTTGATAGCAAGCGACATTGATCAAGAGTATCGACAAGAAAAGCAGCGACAAGAAGAGTAGCGGTAAGAAGAGTAGCGACAAGAGATGACCTGAGTCGGTTCTACGGGGAAATGCGAAATGCGTAACCATGGTTTTATCTGCGCCACCTGCGGTGTGCAATATCCGCCGAGCGAGACACCGCCGGAACACTGTGAAATCTGCGAGGACGAGCGCCAGTTCGTGCCCGTCGAAGGCCAGCGCTGGACGACGCCGAGCGAGCTGGCGGCCAGCCACGCTAATACTTTCCGCCATATGGCGCCGGGCTTGATGGCGATAGGCACCACGCCACATTTCGCCATCGGCCAACGCGCCTTCCTGGTACGAACGCCCGCGGGCAACGTGCTGTGGGACTGCCTGACGCTGCTCGACGAGGCGACCATCGAGATCATCGAAGGTCTCGGCGGGCTCGATGCCATCGTGCTGTCGCATCCGCATTTCTTTTCCACCATGGCGGATTGGGCGCAGACGTTCGGCTGCCCGATTCATGTCCACGCCGCGGATCGTGACTGGGTCACCGTGGCGGATCCTGGGATCGAGTTCTGGGAAGGAGAGTCACGCGAGATCTTGCCCGGCATCGATGTCTATCGTCTGGGCGGTCATTTTCCCGGCGCCAGCGTGCTCCACTGGCCCGAGCACCGGATTCTGCTGACCGGCGATACGCTGCTGGTGACGCCGGATCGGATGGCGTCGTTCATGTGGTCCTATCCCAACAACATTCCGCTCGATGCGGGAGCGGTCGAGAGCATCGCCAGGCGCCTCGAGCCGCTCGACTTCGACAGTGCCTATTCCGCTTTCTGGGGTCGCGAGATACTGATCGATGCCAAGCACGTCATCGAGGAGTCGGCGCAGCGCCATTGTCGGGCGCTGCGCGGGTGACAGTTTTCACCGCTCCGATCTCTCCGGTTTGGTCAGCTGCCGGAATCGATGCCCGGTTGTGAATCCGGTTGGCGTTTGTTGGCACCGCTGATGTCGATATCCACCTCCACCATCATGCCGGGGCCGATAAGTTCGGTGGGGCCATCGTCGAAACGGATACGCACCGGGATTCGCTGGGTAATCTTGGTGAAGTTGCCGGAAGGGTTCGGATCCGGCAGCAGGGCGAACTGGCTGGTGGCGGCGCGACCGATGACGGCGACATGACCGGTGAAGGCCTGGTCGGGAAAGGCATCGACGGTGATGGCGACGGGCTGGCCGATGCGTAGCGCGCCGATGTCGGTTTCCTTGATGTTGGCCTCCACCCACAGCTTCGAGGGGTCGTGCATCATCAGGATCGGCTGGCCGGCACTGACGTACTCGCCCTGATCGATCAGCGTCTTGTTGATCACGCCGTCGACCGGGCTGTCGATCTGCAGATCGGCGATGCGAAGTTGCTCCTGCTCCAGTTTCGCCTGGGCTTCGGCCAGTTCCTGGCGGGCGATCTGCACCTGCTGGCGCAGTACGTCCGGATTGGGCAGCGGCATCTGCGAGCCATTGATGAAGCCGACCTGGGCATTGTCGGCTAGCGCCTGGCTGACCTGAACCTCCTGCTGGGCCTGGGCGTGTTCGGCGAGCGCTGCCTGGTAAGCGTAGTAATCCTGGTCACGGCGCTGTTCGGAAACGGAGTGCTTCCGATACAGCTTGTCGGAACGCTGGAAGTCTCGTTTCGCCTCGGTCAGCCGCGCCTGAGCGGCTTTCTCGGCAGCCTTGCTGGCCTCGAGCTGGCGGTGCGTCAGGTTCATACCGCCTTTGAGTTGCTTCTCGGCCATCGACAGCCGCGCTTTCTCGTAATCCAGCCGCGCCTGTTGCGTGGCAACGTTGGCTGTCAACGCCTCGAGCTTGCGCTGATCCGGCTTGTCGTAGAGGGTCGCCACGGCATCACCGCGATGCAGCGTATCGCCCTCGGTCAGCTCGAATGTCGTTACCCAGCCGCCCAGCCGGCTGCTGACAGTCACCTGATCGGCCATCACGCGCGCATCCTGGGCGCTGACGTGCGACAGACGATGGGCGATGGCCAGGCCGATCCAGATCAGACACAGCACCACGACGATGGCGAGTATCAACAGTTTGCCGCTACGTGGCAGGCGGCGCTTGGCAGGTCGAGCTGAGTCAGCGGTCATGGCGCAAACGGGTCCTTCGATGATCGAGTGAACGGAATCAGGTGCGAGGCAGGCCCCGCCAGCGGCTAAGCAGCAGTGAGGGAACGACCACCAGCAGCAGGCTACCGATCAGAATCCAGAAGCCATCCTGATAGGCGAGGATCGAGGCCCAGATCGACTCGATGCGACCCATCAGGTAGCCGGCCATGGCTTGCTGGTGCGTGTCCGGCACTCCCAGGCGGCCGACCAGTTCGGATAACTGGCCCAGCTGCTGCCGAGCGATGGCGTTGTCGGCATTGACGCCGGCGTTCAGGTATTGGCCGTGAAAGGCGGTCTGGCGGTCCAGAAGAATGACCAGACCTGCCGTACCCAGAGCACCGCCCAACTGCAGGGCGAAGTTGATCGCGCCCGAGCCGTGGCCGGTGAGATGCACCGGCAGCCCGGCGATGGCGTTCGACAGTGTCGGCGGCGGAAAGGCGGCCATGCCCACGGAGAGGATACCCATCGCCATGGCGAGATAGAAAAACGAGGTGTTCCAGTCCATCTGTGCCATTAGCCAAACCGACAGCAGCGCACAGCCCAACCCGGGCAGCGTGATCCAGTGGGGCGGGTAGCGGTCGCTGAGCCAGCCGACCAGCGGCACCAGAATGCCGAGAACGGCGGTGGACGGCAGAAAGATCTTGCCGGCAGAAATCGGACTGTAATGCAGTACCGCCTGCACGAATTGCGGCAGCAGATACATGATGCCGTAGAAGGTGCCACCGAACAGACACATCGCCAGTGTGCCGACGACGAACAGCCGGTTGCGGAAGATATCGAGATTGAGCAGCGGATGCGCGGTCCGCTTCTGCCAGGCGATGAACGACGCCCCGCAGAGCACCGATACCAGGATCAACTCGGGCACCCGCGGATCGTACCAGCCCCAGCGCTGCCCGTTGGAGAGCGCCGCGAGCATGGAAAAGACGGCCACGAACAACAGCACCACGCCGGCCCAGTCGAACGGTGGGCGCGGCCCCTTGTGCTCGCGGGTCGGCAGGAAGAATAGCCCCATGACGATAGCGGCGGCGCAGATCGGCAGCGTCACGAAGAAGACATAGCGCCAGGTGAAATGCTCCACCAGCCAGCCACCGATGACCGTCGCCAGCGTGAGCGGCAAGCCCAGGCACATGCCGTACATGGCGACAGGGCGGATCAGGCCGGTCATGCCGCCCTGAACGATCCTGGCGGCGACCAGCGCGGCCATGCCCTGACCCAGGCCGCCCAGAATGGATGCCGCGATGAACGCCAGCAGCAGGCCGACGAACGTGGCGCGCTGACCGACGGCGGCCACCAGCCAGGGAGCGACCAGCAGCGATACGGTGGTCGACGCCAGGAAGCCGGTGGAAAGCCACTGGACCTGAGAGTCGCTCATGCCGAAGGCGCCCTTGATATAAGGGATGGCCACGTTGACGATGGTGATCGACATGCCCAGCGCTACCAGCCCCAGCATTACCGTCAGCGTGACCCACAGCCGGTAGCGCGGGCCGTAGCGCTCGAAGAACTGCTCGACCTGCGTCATGCGTCGTCATCCCGGCTATCGATGTCGGAGGCTGTCCGGCGGGTGAAAGGCAATGGTTGTCCTTGTTCGTTTCGTTGACGCGATACCGTCCCAGGCCGCGCGGGTAGACGAGGCAGTGAGCATCGAACCTGGGCGGGAAATCGAGCCGGAAGCCCCTGACAGGGCGTGGAGGTCCGGCGACTAAGAAAGCAGGCGAATCGATAACGCGTCTATTTTTTGCTCGCTAAGAGATTATCCCGATTCAGTTGTCTGACTTTCAAGGTGCTTGCGACCAAGGTCGAAGAACGTGCAGGGGCTTCAATCTGCGGGCGCAGGCGCCAATCGCTGCGGTATCGTCTACGCTGGGAGTTCACGTTCATCGACGACGCCGCCGTGTCAGTGACGTTTTATTTTCCGGCGTCGTGCTTTCGAAAGGAGGTGTTTCATGTCCATGCCCGATTCTCCCGTCTGGTTTATCACGGGGTGCTCCACCGGCTTTGGTCGCGAGCTGGCCCGGTTGATCATCGAGCAGGGCGGCAAGGTCGTCGCAACCGCCCGTTCCCGCGAACGCGTGGCGGATCTGGTCGAGGGTGCTGAAGATCGTGCGCTCGCCCTGGCGCTGGACGTCACCGACGCCGCCCAGATCGAAGAGGCGGTTGCCGCTGCCAACGCCAGGTTCGGCCGTGTCGATGTGCTGGTGAACAACGCAGGCTACGGCTATCAGGCCTCCTGCGAGGAGGGCGTGGAAGATGCGATTCGCGCCCAGTTCGATGCCAATGTCTTCGGTCTGTTCGCGATGACGCGGGCGGTGCTGCCCGGCATGCGCGAACGCCGCGCCGGCCATGTCATCAACATCAGTTCGGTGGCGGGTTTCATCGGCTTTCCCGGATCCGGTTACTACGCGGCCACCAAGCACGCGGTTGAGGGCTGGTCAGACTCGCTCAGGGCCGAGGTCGGGCCGCTGGGCGTTCGCGTGACCTGTGTCGAGCCGGGGCCGTTCCGCACCGACTGGGCCGGGCGCTCCTTGCAGCAGACGCCCAGCCGGATCGATGACTACGTGGATACGGTCAAGGCGCGCATGGAAGGGACCAGTGGCAACAGCGGCAAGCAGCCCGGCGATCCCGTTCGCGCCGCCCAGGCGATGATCGACCTGGTCGCCCATCCGCAGCCGCCACGCCATCTGGTGCTGGGCGCTTGGGGTGTCGACAAGGTGATCGAGAATCTCGAGGAGACGCTGGCGGAAATTCGCGAGTGGCGCGCCGTCGGCGAAGCGGCCGATTATCCACAAGGTGAGTGATGGCGCGACGAAGCTATGACGAGGCTATATAGAACCACTTCATCGACGATATCTCGTGACGAAACCGGATGAGAGATCGAAGACGGCGCCAGAGCGGCGCCGTCCGTCGTTAAAGCGAATCGAACTCAGTCGCCGAAGTACTGTTGATGCAGACGGTCGTAGGTGCCGTCCTGCTTCACCTCGTGCATCGCTCGGTTGAACTCGTCGACGAGTTCGCGATCTCGCTTGCGGAAAGCCGCGCCGATACCCGGGCCATAGATCGATTCCGGACCAGTGACCAATTCGCCGATGCGTTCGAAATGCGAGTCCCCGAGTAGAGTTTCCTGAGCGAGCGGAAACGCGGTGAAGGCGAGATCCAGGCGTTGGGCCAGCATGTCATTGACCATGGCGGCAGAATCGCTATACCGATTTATCTCGGCATTGGGGTAATACTGAGTCACGTACTCATCCTGGATCGTGCCCTGTTGGACGCCGATCATCGCCCCCGCGAGGTCGCCGTCATCGGGCTGCCAGTCGCTGCCGGCCCGGGCGACCCAAGCCGACGGCACCTGGAAGTAGGGATCGGAAAACAGCACCGTCTTGGCGCGATCTTCGGTAATGTTCATCGACGAGGCGATGAGGTCGAACTTGCGCGCCTGCAGGGCGGGGATGATGCCGTTCCAGGGTTGTTCGACCCACTCGCAGTGCCGCTGCATGCGTTCGCAGGCCGCATTGACCAGATCGACCTCGAAGCCGGCAATGGTGCCGTCGGGCTTCTTGAACTGGAACGGCATGTAGGGCACGTCGACCCCGATTCTGAGAGTGTCGTTCTCGGCCTGGGCGCTGTTGCCCAGCATTAGCGTCAGTAGCAGCGTCGGCGCCACGGCGCCAATGAAAGTCTTGCGTTGCATTGCCATTTCCTCTTGCTGTTGTTGTGCGTGGATTTTGCTCAGCATCGTTATGACTAGGTTGCGCGGTTCTCGACCATGCTCGATGTGGCCAGTTCGCCCAGCGTGATCGTCTGGACCGGGGGGCGTATCTGCCACTGCCCGATCTGATCTGGTGTTTGCGCCAGGCGTCGGGAAAGCAGCAGCGTGGCGTTGAGGCTGCACTGACGTCCCTGGCACGGCCCCATGCCGCAGCGGGTGAAGGCCTTGAGCTGATTGGGGCCTTCGGCACCATCCGAGATCGCTTGATCGAGATCGCCGCGGGTCAGCGCTTCGCAACGGCAGATGATGGTTTCTTCGGGCATGGCATCGATGTTCAGCGGCGGGAGAAACATGGCGTCCAGCAACTGGCGCGCGCAGAGATCCCGGGCGCGCTCGCGGCGTAAGCCATCACGTTCGTCCCGTTCCTCCTTCGTGAGCCCGTGATGGGACGCAATGACCTCCAGCGCGCTCAACGTTCCCTCCCGCATGGCATTCACCGCGCCGCCTATCGCAGCACCATCGCCCACGACCCATAGATTCTCGTCAGCGCTCAGGGTGTCGTCGCGTACCGGCAAGAAGCTCTGTTGTTCGGCGTGCCAACGATGCGTCAGGCCGAGCGAGCGCGTGAGGTGGGTTTCTGGCACGACGCCGACATGGCTCAGCAACAGACTCGCCGGGCGCTGCTTCCAATGGCCACGCTGGCGATAGCGAATCTGCTCCAGGACCTTGTCGCCGATCGCCTCGAGGGCGTCGATATCACGCTCGATGGCAACGCCGGCCCGCTTCAGGGCCAGCATCATTTTCAGGCCCTTGAACAGGTAGCCGCGTGCATGCCAGGCCTTCACCGGTTGGCGAAGCGGCAGGCGCCACTGGTGGCGCGGCGTGAGATCGAGTATGCAGGTCGGGGGACGTCCAGCCTGAAGATATTGCCAGCCGAGCAGATAGATCAGCGGCCCACTGCCTACGAGTATCGGCGCGTCCTCGGGGAGCAGGCCGCCTTGTTTGAGCAGGATCTGGGCGGCACCGGCGGTCATCACGCCTGGTAGTTGCCAGCCGGGAAAAGGAAACGGACGCTCCATCGCACCATGGCAGAGAATTAGACGCCGGGCCCGCCAGACAGCGGAACGGCCTTCATGCAACACGCCCAGCTCGAAGCCGGCATCGACGCGCTGTACCCACCACACCCGGCTATCGGGTCGATAATCGACCCGGGCGCGGCGAAAGGCTTCCACCACTCGTTGGCCGAGGCGGTAGTCGATGCCTGTCACTCTAAGATCGGCCTGCGGAGATTCGACTTGCCGATAGACTTGTCCGCCGGGGGCGGCATTGAGATCGAATACCACCGGCTTCAGACCCGCCTTGGCCAGGCGCGTGGCGGCAGCGAGGCCTGAGGGGCCTGCACCGATGATGGCAACTTCGGCGACCTGGGACGATGTGGAATTCTCGCTCATCCTGTCGACGCTCCGGGCGTTGGCTGGGCCGCGGGCATTTGCGTTTCGATACGCATGCCGTCTTTGACGATGACGAGACAGCCTTGACGATTGGGCTCGCCGTCGATCGTGATCAGGCAGTCGTGACAAACTCCCATCATGCACAACGGCGCACGGGGCGTACCGTCATGGTGAAGGCGGTATTCGGCCCAACCGTGCTGTTGCAGGAGTGCCGCAGCAACGCTCAGCGTGGCGCCCACCTGCCGTGGTTCACCATCCACCCACAGGGTGACTTCGGCCGAATCGCTCGCCGTTTCAGGGAGTCGACGGAACATGGAAGCGTGCTCCCGAAAATTGCGAAAAATGTGTGTGAATCCGGTCGTTCAGGATTGCCTGGGCAAGGCCATCGGCATGAAAGGCAGCCAGGGTGATGCCGCTGTGGCAATTGACGTTATAGGCGCCGGGATGAGTCATCGAGCGTTCGTAGAGCGGATAGCCATCCGGCGTCATGACTCTGAGAGCGGCCCAGGCACGAACCAGGCGGGTCGAGCGCAGAAACGGGAAGATACGGACTGCCTTGTCGGCCAGCGTTTGCAACATCGGAAGCGTAACGCCCTTGTCGTGACCGACTCGTTCATGGGTGTCACCTATCAGGTAGCCGCCGGTCGCTGTCTGGCGAATCTGGGGCGTGGGCAACTGCTCGACCCGAGGCATGCGCTCGGTGATCAGCATCTGCCCTCGTAACGGAAAGACATCACCCGAAAGCCCGAGCTGCGGTGCAAGCCTTTTGGCGCCGAGCCCGGCAGCGACGATGCAGCGTTCGGCCTCGACATGACCCTCGCGTAATGTCGCCCGAAAGCCCGATTCGGTTCGCGCCAGATTTTCGACCGGGGTCGCTTGACGAATGTCGACGCCAAGACGCCGGCAGGCAGCATGAAGCGCTCGGAGCAGGTACAGCGGATTGCAATGCCCGTCATGGGGCGACCAGGTACCACCAGCGACGCGTTTGCCCAGGCCGGGCAGAAACGGGAGCAATTGCTCCCGATCCAGATATTCCCAATGAAAATCCCGACGCAGACGTTCGGACTGTGCCTGAAGCTCGCGATATTCCGTTCGTCTGGCGTGAGCTTCCTCTTCGTCCAGACATAAATCGACGCCACCGCGACGCTCATACTCGAGCTCGAGGCCGGTACGCTGCTGCAGTTCGAGAGCGAAGGATGGCCAGGCCTGGACCGAATCCAGGCTCATCTCCGCATAGCTCGGCATGCCTACGCCCTTGCCCTGGACCCATGTCAATCCGGCATTGCCGCGCGATGCCCGAAAGGCCGTATCGTTGGCGTCCAGGACCGTCACGCCCTGACCGGCACGGGCGAGGCCATAGGCGATCGCCATCCCGACCACGCCACCACCGACGATAAAGAAGTCCTGACGCATACTGTCGTCCAACCGAGGCATTTGGCTGACGATAGCGATAGAGTCGGTATACTATCCAATACCAATCAATGGTCGCCCTATAGCCTATTGTTATGCGTACACCTCAACTGCGCGATCGGCAGATCCTTGCCTTCAAATGGATGATGGAGTGCGGCACCGTTACCGCCGCCGCTCAACGAATGCGTACCGCTCAGCCCGGGGTGACGCGCTTGCTCAAGCAGCTCGAACATGACGTTGGTTTTGCGTTGTTCGAGCGAGTACGTGGCCGGCTGACTCCGACACCGGAAGCTCGGCTATTCCATCGCGAAGTCGTGAGTGTGTGGCGCGGCATCGATCATCTGCGTGATACCGCGACTCGCATTCGTGAACGGGAAGTCGGCGGATTGAGAATCAGCACCATGCCCCTGCTGGGCATGACCTTCGTGCCGGACGTCCTGGCCGATTTCGTCCCCGAGCATCCGGACGCCGATGTCGAGTTGACCACCTTCCGCTCCGAGCAGGTGATCGACGAAGTCATGACGCAACGCTGCGATCTGGGGTTTGCCATCGTGGCGGAAAACGAGGATCGCGTGGATCAGACTCGCTACCGGCTGCCAAGCCTTTGCGCCATGTCCCTGGATCACCCGCTGGCCCGGCGAGACGCCATTGCCATCAGCGACCTGGACGATCAGGCATTGATCTGCTTCGAACGCCACGACCCGCTACGGATAGAACTCGATCGCCGCCTGGAAAGCGCGGGCGCCAGGCCTCGCCGTCGTATCGAGGTGTCATTGGCGCTGCAGGCGACTCGCTTGGTCTCCCACGGCCTGGGGATAGCCATTCTCGATCCGATCAGTGCAGCTTCATGGGGGCAGGACGGGGTGACACTCAAGCCGCTGGCAGTCGAGCTGGGAGAGGATTTCTCCCTGTTGACGCCGCGCGATCAGCCGTTGTCGCAACTGGCCCAGGCATTCCGTGCTGCTTTCCTGCGCAAGCTGGAAACGCTCAATCTTCCGTCGTGGTCATAACAACGCGCTATAGCGTGCGCGGCGATTGGCATTATCCGTGATAGAAAGCGACTGATAGCGTTGGCGCTTTCTCACAGGAGAGCTGTTCATGATCACGCGTCACCTCAAGACACCCATCATGCATCGCATCGTGGAGGCCAACGGAATCCTGTTCTTCGGTGGTATTGCCGCCGACGACATGTCACTGGATATGGCAGGGCAGACACGTCAGGTGCTGGAAAAGCTCGGCACTTATCTGGACGAGGTCGGTATCGACCGCTCGCAGGTCGTGTCGGCCAATGTCTTCGTATCCGACCTCGCATTGAAGCAGGAGATGAATGCGGTGTGGACAGACTGGTTCGGCGATGCGTTACCGGCTCGCGCGACGATTGGCGCCGGCGATCTCGGCGCGGGCACCCTGATCGAGATCGTGGTCACTGCCGTCAGGGAAAGATAGCCAAGCAGTAAACCACAAACGCCCCTCCATGGAGGGGCGTTTCCGGTCGAAGCATTACGAAGCGATCTTGGCTTCAGCCTGGGCCGACGGGTGCGGGTTGATGACCCGGGAACCGCGGAAGCCATAGAAGGCGATGAACAGGTAGCAGATCAGCGGCAGCACGAAGGCGTGATGGATGCCGACCGTGTCGGCGATCGCGCCCTGGGCGACAGGGAGAATGGCGCCGCCGACGATGGCCATGATCAGCAGGCTGGAGGCCTTGCTGGTCAGCGGGCCGAGCTTGGCGATCCCCAGCGTGAAGATGGTCGGGAACATGATCGAGTTGAACAACCCGATGGCGACGATGCTCCACATCGCGATGTGGCCGGAGGTCAGCATGGTGGTCAGCACCAGCAGCGCCGCGACGATCGCAAACAGGCCCAGCAGCAGGCTGGGGCGGAATCTCTGCATCAACGCCGAGCCGATGAAACGGCCGATCATGGCGCCGCCCCAGTAGTAGGCGACATAGCTGGCAGCGCTGCTTTCACTCATGTTGCCGATCTCCGGCAGCGACAGATAGTTGATCATGAAACTGCCGATGGAGACCTCGGCGCCGACATAGGCAAAGATGCCGATCACGCCGAACAGCACGTGCGGGTGGCGCAAGGCCTGGGCAGCGGTGACGTTCTCGGTCGGGCTGTCGTCGCTGGCCTGCTCCTTGAAGTTGGGCAGCTTCCACAGATAGACCACCACCGCGAGGATCGCAAGCACGGCAGCCAGCAGCAGGTAGGGCAACTGCACGCTCTGGGCCTGCTCGACCTTGTAGGCCATCCGATCGGCGGCGGACATGTCGGCCAGCTCGCTGGCGCCCAGTACCGCTGCTCCCAGAATCAGCATGCCGCCGAAATAGGGGGCCAGCGTCGTGCCCAGCGAATTGAACGCCTGCGCCAGGTTGAGCCGGCTGGAAGCGGAGCCCTCCGGCCCCAGCAGGCTGACATAAGGGTTGGCCGCGACCTGCAGCATGGTGACGCCGCTGGCCAGCACGAACAGCGCGGTGAGAAACAGCGGGTAGGAGGGCGCCCGGGCGGCCGGGTAGAACATTACCGCCCCCACGGCCGCAATGAGAAGCCCGAGACTGATGGCATTCTTGTAGCCGACCTTGGCCAGTACCTTGCCCATCGGTAACGACATGATGAAATAGGCACCGAAGAAGGTGAACTGGATCAGCATGGTCTGGGTGTAGTTGAGCGAGAAGACCGCTTTCAGGTGAGGAATCAGAATGTCGTTGAGACAGGTGATGAAACCCCACATGAAAAAGATCGTCGTGACGACGACCAGCGCGCTGCGATAATTCGGCCGTTGCGTTTCGGGCATGATCGAAATCCTGTTGGTGGAGCGTCCAGAGAGGTGGCTGCGGACTCGAGGTTAATCGTGTCAGCACGCATGCTGGAGCGAGATGATGCATTAAGGAAGCCAGCTTATAAAGCATGCGTTCATTATTAGAACGTTAATATGGCGAACGCCAGTCGATGAATTATCAGCGATGACGAATGCCAATAACGGCATTTAAAGGTCGAGGTTTCGTATTGTTTTTTCTTCATTGGCGTTCGTTGGCCGAAATCTCGGATGGCTTGATTGTTTTGTCGTAAATTAACCACGTCGGGTCGTTGCAATATGGGCTTTTCAACGGGCGCGTTTGCGCGATCTTTGTGCCGGGCGTCGCTCATGAGAGACGCTTGGCCTGGCCATCGCCGGTCCATGGCACGGGAAGCGACCTGAAAGACTGAACGGAGAGCACGGTTCTGTTATTTTCTGGCGCTTGTCCATCGCGCTGGTTCATCGCGCGCATTTTCCCGCGCCAGGCTAGCCGTGGCGCTCGTTCATCAGGTGGCGTCATTGGCCCTGCGTTCACGCGTGCAATCTTCCATTCTCTCGACGATCCTCGCTGCGGACCTGCCTTGGGGCGCACTGGCGCTGCTGTGGCTGGTCGGCCTCTACATGCGGCTGCCGATCCTGATCGCGCCACCGCTGGCCGGCGAGATCGCCGAGTCGCTGTCGCTGGGCAGTGCCGCCATCGGCGCCCTGACGACGGTGCCGTATGTGGTGCTGGCGTTGAGCATGATGCTGGCGGTGCGATTCGCCCGGCGTATCGGCATGTTGCGCGCCCTGGCGTTGGCGCTGGCCGTCGTGGCGATCGGCTCCGGCGCGCGCGGGTTCACGTTCTCCGCACCCTTGCTGTTCGGCGCCTCGGTGGTCATGGGGCTCGGGCTGGCGGTCATGCAGGTGACGATACCGGCGCTGCTGCGCGACTGGACGCCGAGGCATCTGGCGCTGGGCAGCTCGGTCTATCTCAACGGCATGACGGTCGGCGAGTTGATCGGCGCGGGGGGCACGCGGCCCGTCGTGTTGGCGCTGGCCGGGGGGAGCTGGCAGGCGGCGATGCTGCTGTGGTCGCTACCGGCACTGATGATCGTCGTGCTGCTGGTGTGGCGCCTGCGACGGCGTCCGCAGCGACCCGACGAGACCGCGAACCCCGAAGATGTACCGCGCCGCTCGATCTCGTTGCGCACCGCCCGCGTCTGGCTGATGGGCGTGCCGCTGGCGGCCTCGGTGGGGCTTTTCATGGCGACCAACGCCTACATGAGCAGCATTCTCGATGCCCGTGGAGAGGCGGATCTGCTGGCGCTGGCGTTGCTGCTCTACAACGCGAGCCCGCTGGCGGCATCGCTCTCCATGCTGTGGCGGGGGCGACGCTGGGTTTCCCGCCGCTGGCCGTTGGGGCTGTTCGCCACGCTCGGCGTGCTGGGCCTGGCCGCCTTCCTGGCGTTGGATGGATGGCCGGCGCTGGTCGCGCTGGTGATCTCCGGCTTCGGCATCACCCTCGAACTCACGCTGATCATGGCGCTGCCGCCGTGCCTGGAGCGAGGCGACGCGGTCGCGTCGCTGACCGCCGGCATGTCCTTCGTCGGCTACTCCATGGCTTTCGTCATGCCGATGATCGGCGGCTGGCTGGCGGAACGGTTCGCCGACGCGAACCTGGCGCTATGGCCGATGCTGCTGTTTGCCGCGCTGAGCCTCTGCGCGATCCCGCGCATGCCGATGTCGGCAAAGGAGGCTGGCGATTCCGCGGCTATCACCTAGGTTTCCAGGGTGTCGAGCCTGGAATTTGGAACCTAGAACTTAGAACCGAGAATCGAGGAGGAAACCATGACGACGCCCCAACCCGAGATGCTGGTACTGGAACCGGATGCGGCCAGCGGCTTTCCCAACTCGCCGTTGCCGGTGCTGCTTTATCGCCAGGTCATCGATGCCTCCGAGGAGAACCCGGCGGCGCGATTCGAAGCGCTGTTCGACCGTCACCGGTGGCCGCCGCAATGGCGGTACGGCCTCTACGATTTCGATCATTTCCACTCCACGGCGCACGAGGCGCTGGGCGTCTTTCGCGGCCGCGCGCATATCCGTCTCGGCGGCCCCAACGGCAGCGAGCACGATATCGCCGCCGGCGACGTGCTGGTGCTGCCGGCGGGCGTCGGGCATGCCTGTCTCGAGGCCAGCGAGGATTTCTCCATGGTAGGCGCCTATCCGCCGGGGCAGTCGTGGGAAGTGGAGCGCGGCAAGCCCGACGAGATCGAGGCCGCCTGCCGCCGAGTCGCCGCCGTGGCGTTGCCCGACGACGATCCGGTCGGCGGAACACTGCTGTCGTCATGGCAAGAGCGGTGATTTCCTAGAGAGAACGGCAAATCGGACTCGGTACGATGGCCTCGGCGCTGATCCTGGGGAGATATGGGGCTTGGTCGATATGAGTCTTGTCGATATGAGTCTTGGGTCGATCCCGGTCTTTGAAGTGTACGACTTTCGTCTATAGTTAGGAGCCTACACTTCTCTCAAGGATCAACCCGATGTCCGATTCTCGTTCCGTCGCCGTGCTTGGCCTGGGCGCCATGGGGCACGCCTTCGCGACCAACCTTCTGAAAGCCGATTTCGAGGTCACCGTCTGGAACCGTTCTGCCGACAAGGCGGGGGATCTGGTCGAGGCGGGCGCGCGCCTGGCCGATTCGCCCGCCGACGCCGTCGCGCAAGCCCAGGCGGTGATACTGATGCTGCCGGACCTCGCGGTGACGCGTGACGTGCTACTGGGGGACAGCGGCGCGCTGGCCGCGATGCCCGAAGGCGCGACGTTGATCCAGATGGGCACCCTCGGCGTGGCCGAGACCGACCGCCTGATCGCCGAGGCAGACGATGCGCGTGACGACATCGTCTTCATCGACGCGCCGGTTTCCGGTACCAAGGCACCAGCGGAGCAGGGCAAGATCGCCATCCTGGCCAGCGGCGATCGCGAGCGTGCCGCTGCCGTGGTCGAGCCGATCTTCGACGTGCTGGGCAAGCAGACCCACTGGCTGGGCCAGGCCGGCCAGGGGGCGCGGATGAAGATCGTCGTCAACGCCTGGCTGGTCTCGATGATGCAGGGAATCGCCGAGACCGCGCATCTCGCCGACACGCTCGGCTTCACCACCGACGATCTGTGGCAGGTGCTCGATGGCGGGCCGCTGGCCACGCCCTACATGAAGCTCAAGCTGGACATGATCGCCAGCGGCGACTTCGACCCGCAGATGGCGATGCAGTGGGGGCTGAAGGATGCCGGGTTGGCGTTGGAAGCGGGCGATGGCAAGGCACTGCCATCGCTGACGCAGATCCGCAATCTCTGGTCCGATGCAGTCAGCGCCGGATATGGCGAGGAGGATATCGCCTCGATCCACGCCTATCTGGAGAAGTATCGGCACCGATAAAGCGGTGCCATCACCTTCGGCGAGACGCGACGCCGAACCGGAGGGCCGGATGATGTTCGAATTCGGCCCGGCGATTTTCGTTTCAGACCTCGGACCTCAGACGCTCAAACCCGTCGTCTCGTCCACGCCCAGGTGAACGTTCATGTTCTGCACCGCGGAGCCGGCAGCACCCTTGCCGAGGTTGTCGAGCCGGGATACCAGGCAGACCCGCTCCTCGTTGCCGAACACGAACAGGTCGACGCGGTTGGTCTCGTTGGCGCCCCGGACGTCGAAGAAGCCGTTGTCCAGGTTGTCGATCTCCTCGAAAGGCCTGACCTGGACGAACGGCTCGTCGGCGTAATGGGCGCGATAGGCGTCGAGCAGATCTTCCGCCCGCACCCCGGCCGGCAGATGGGAAAGCTGCAGCGGTACGTTGACCATCAAGCCTTTCAGAAAGGGGCCGACGATCGGCGAGAAGACCGGCGGCCGGGCCAGACGGCCGTGCTGCTGCATTTCCGGCAGGTGCTTGTGGCCGAGCGCCATGGCGTAGGGGCGCGGCGCGTCGAGGCGGCCCTCGCTGCTGGATCTTTCCTCGATAGCGGCTTCGTAGTCCGCGATCATCTTCTTGCCGCCGCCGCTGTAGCCGGTAAGCGAGAAGGCGGAGAGCGGGTAGTCCGCCGGCAGCAGCCCGGCATCCACCAGCGGGCGCACCAGCAGGATGAACGCGCTGGCGTGGCAGCCGACATTGGCGATGCGCTTGCTGGCGCGAATCCGCTCCCGCTGGCCGTCGCTCAGTTCGGGCAGCCCGTAGACCCAGTCGGGATCGGTGCGGAACGCCGTGCTGGCATCGATCAGGCAGGTCTCCGGATTCTCGACCATCGCCGCCGCCTCGCGGGAGGCCGCGTCCGGCAGGCACAAGAAGGCGACATCGGCGGCGTTCAGCAGCCGTGCCCGTTCGGCCGGATCCTTGCGCTTGTCGCTGTCGATGCGCAGCAGCTCGATGTCGTCGCGAGCCTGGAGATAGTCGAACAGCCGCAGGCCGGTGGTGCCTTCCTGTCCGTCGACATAGACTTTGAACAAGTCCTTGAGTGCCATGAGCGTTTTTCCTGCCGTTGATCTTTGACGATGCCGCGATCGCGATATTGTGCGGATTCGGGCTCAGCTTGTCATGCCGTTGAGCGGTCTGGCCGCCAGTCGGGATTCTCCCTGGCACTCCTGGGCGCAGCGCTCGATTCGCCGGCAGGCCTCGCGCAGGCGCTCGGCGTCCACGGTCAGGCTCAGGCGCACGAAGCCCGCGGCGGAGGCGCCGAAGGCCTCGCCCGCGAGTACCGAAACGCCGTGCTCTTCGAGCAGCCGGTCGGCGAAGGCGTGCGTGCCGAGCCCGGTGGCGCGGATATCGATCATCATGAACATGCCCGCGGCGGGCGACAGCGTGGCGACGATCTCACTGTCGCGCAGCGTCTCGACCACGGCATCGCGGCGTTCCCGGTAGGTATCACGCATCGCGGCCAGCGCTGCCGGCGGTTCGTCCAGCGCGGCGATGGCGGCGTCCTGGATGAACGGCTGGCATCCGTAGAGCATGCACAGGGCGAGGTTGACCAGGTGCGACATCAGCTCGCGGGGGCCGACGACCCAGCCGAGCCGCCAGCCGGTCATGGCATGGGACTTGGACAGGCTGCTGATGACCACGGTGCGCTCGCGCATGCCCGGCAGGCTGTCGGGGCTTGCGTGTTCGCCGTCGAAGAT
This sequence comes from Salinicola sp. 4072, assembly GCF_036663415.1. Lineage (NCBI taxonomy): Bacteria > Pseudomonadati > Pseudomonadota > Gammaproteobacteria > Oceanospirillales > Halomonadaceae > Salinicola > Salinicola sp. 4072. The sequence continues at coordinate 167,723 of NZ_JAXOVV010000003.1, forward strand.
CAGATCGGCATAGACCGCATCGACGATCAGCCACAGATCGTGTTCGCGACAGAGCGTGGCGATCGACTCCCACATCGCCGGCGTCAGGCACTGGCCGGTGGGATTGTGCGGGCTGTTGAGCAGGATCGCCTTCGTGCGCGGCGTGATCGACGCCTCGATGGCCGCCACCCGCGGCTGGAAACCGTCGTCGGCGGACAGCGGCACCCAGACCGGCACGGCGCCGGTGGCCTGGACCACGGCCTCGTAGGTGACGTAGGCCGGCTCGGGGATGATTACCTCGTCGCTCGGATCGAGCAGGCACTGGGCCGTGGCGTAGAGACCGCACTGCGCCCCCGCAAGTACGGCGACGTGTTCCGCGTCGGTCTCGGCATGGCCACCGTGGCTGCGGTGAAAGGCGGCGATGCGCTCGCGCAGGGCGTGCTTCCCCTGTACGTCCGCGTAATGGGTGGCGCCACTGCGCAGGCTGGTGACGGCCGCCTCGACGATGGAAGGTGGCGTGTCGAAATCGGGGTCGCCCACCGACAGGATGATGACATCCTCGCCGCGAGCCTGGCGCGCCTTGGCGCGGAAGTGGATGTTCCAGGCGCTGGCGCCTTCGCCGGCGATGCGCTGTGTCAGTGCGGAATAGGGCATGGCGGTTCCGTGTTGCGGGCAAGGATATCTTGGCAGCCTAACGGTTCGTCGGCTTGGCGAACAGAGCGTCCAGCGCCATGCGGTGGCGGTAGCGGTATGCGACTAAAGTTTTATAGGTGATCTTGCGCGAACGGCGGAGGATGAAACGAGACGAACGTCGAAGGCGCTGATGCCGTGCATGAGAATCGTGCATAAGAACCGCGCATGACAAGAACGAGGACCGTATGACCGAGCTTGCAGACCAGCGCTGCCAGTTACCCAACTGGCGCGACCGAATGATGAGTGCCGACGAAGCGGCCACTCTGATCGATGACGGCATGGTCGTCGGCATGAGCGGCTTCACCCGCGCCGGGGAAGCCAAGGCGGTGCCGCTGGCACTGGCACGGCGCGCCGAGCGCGATCCGCTCAAGATCACCCTGATGACCGGCGCCTCGCTCGGCAACGATATCGATGGCATCTTGAGCGATGCCCACGTGCTGGCACGGCGCATGCCGTTCCAGGTCGATCGCAGCCTGCGTGCCGCGATCAACGCAGGCGAGGTGATGTTCACCGACCAGCATCTGTCGGAAACCGTGGAACTGTTGCGCAACAAGCAGCTCGGCAAGCTGGACGTTGCGGTTATAGAAGCCGCCGCGATCACCGCCGACGGTGGCATCGTGCCCACGGCTTCAGTCGGCAACTCCGCCAGTTTCGCGATTCTCGCCGACAAGGTGATCGTCGAACTCAACCTGGCCACGCCGGAGGCGATGATCGGGCTGCACGACATTTACATTCCCGGCATGCGGCCCAACCGTCAACCGATCCCGGTGACAGCGCCGGATTCGCGCATCGGAACGCCCCATATCCCCATCGATCCGGACAAGATTGCCGCCATCGTGCTGACCCAGGGCCACGACAGCCCCTCGACCGTCAACCAGCCCAACGACGCCACGCGACGCATCGCCCGGCATCTGATCGGGTTCTTCGAGAACGAGGTGCGCGAGGAACGGCTGACGCCCTCGCTGCTGCCGCTGCAGGCCGGTATCGGCAGCATGGCCAATGCTGTCATGCATGGCCTGATGGAAGGCCCTTTCGAAGGTCTGACGATGTACTCCGAAGTGCTGCAGGACAGCACTTTCGATCTGCTCGACAGCGGCAAGATGACGTTCGCCTCCGGCAGCTCCATCACGCTGTCGTCGAGCTGCGGCCAGCGCGTGTGGAACCATCTCGAACGCTACAAGGATCGTGTGGTGCTACGGCCGCAGGAGCTCTCGAACCATCCCGGCATCGTGCGTCGGCTGGGGGTGATCGCCATCAACACCGCGCTGGAAATCGACATCTACGGCAACGTCAATTCGACCCACGTCAACGGCACCCACATGATGAACGGTATCGGCGGCTCGGGGGACTTCGCCCGTAACGGCCAGTTGTCGATCTTCATCACCACGGCGACGGCCAGGGATGGCGACCTGTCCAGCGTGGTGCCCTTCGTCAGCCACGTCGACCACACCGAGCACGATGTCGATATCGTGGTCACCGAACACGGCCTGGCCGATCTGCGTGGCCTGGCGCCCCGCGAGCGTGCCCGCTGCATCATCGAGAATTGCGCCGATCCCTATTACCGTCCGGCGCTGGCGGACTACTTCGAGACTGCCTGCACCCGTGGCGGACATACGCCGCACTGCCTGGAGCGAGCGCTGGCCTGGCACGCCACCGCGCGGCGCGACGGCTCGATGCGCGCCGTTGTCGAAGCCGTTCCGGCATCCACGACCGAACTCGCGCCAGATAGCTGAGAGACGTTCGCCATCCCGGCGCCGTCATTCCGATACCAAGCCACGAATCCCGCCACCTGGCGGGATTCGTGCGTTGTCAGGAGAGGATCAGTCGAGGCTGGCCTTCACCGCTTCCAGCGCCGGCTTGCCGGCGCGGGTGGTGATGCCGTCGAGGAACGTGGCGACCCGCTCGGGATGGTCCTGCAACCAGGTGCGGGCGACCTGCTCGGCCGGAAGCTCCTGGCGGCCGTAGCCGTCGATGAATTCGCTCTGTTCGTCCGCCGTCAGCGTGAACTGCTCGAGCAGGGCGAGCAAGTTCGGGTTGGCCTCGGCGAACGCCTTGTTGACGATGGTGCGCACGTCGCTCCTGCCGTTGTCCGGTCCGTAGACCGACTGCGGATCGTCGAGGATGCGCATGTCGTAGGCCGGGGCCATCCAGTGCGGGGTCCACCCGTACCAGACGATCCAGCGCTCGTCGTTGAAGGCTGCCTTCACTTCCGACAGCATGCCCGGCGTCGAAGAGTCGAGAATCTGCCAATCCCCCAGGCCGTAGGTGTCGTTGTCCTGGGCGTCATGAATGAAGGTACTCACGGTCGAGCCGGATTCGATCGAGTAGAAGCGCCCGCCGAATCGGTCGCGATGCGCGTCCAGATCCTCGGCGCTGTGGATGCCGGCGTCGTAGACGTAGCCCGGCACCGCGAAGCCCATCTGCGCCCCGGTGACGTTGTTGCCGAGATCCATGATCTTGCCGCTGGCCATCGCTTGGTCGTGGCTCTCCTGCTGGGCGGGTATCCAGCCGGCCAGGAAGACGTCGCTGTCGCCGGTCTGCAGGGTCTGGTAGCCGACGGTGCTGCTGACCTCCTGCGTCTCGCTGTCGTAGCCGAGCGGGGCGATCAGCTGGCTGAACACCTCGGTCTTGACGGTGACGCCGGGCCATGGCGGGACGACGAAATTGACGCTGTCGGCCTCATCCTGTTGCGGGCTCTGGGCGAAAGCCGCCATCGATACGGTCATTAGCGATAGCGGCAGCAGCGTGGCGGCCAGAAGCGTGGTACGCAGTGTCATTGTGACTCCTCATTGTTGTGATGGGCGCTTCGATTGTCGTGATGGGCGCGTCGATCGATGAACTTTCGCGTTCAACCGGTCGATACGCTGGGCAGGCCGTTGCCTTCGAACGGCGGGCGCGCCAGAACGCGCTCGAGCAGGGGGCGGAAGTGCTCGAGCGGATAGGTGTCGTAGTCGGGATCGAACGACGTCTGGTCCCACTCGTCGCAGAAGCGAACCGTACGCGCGTAGGCGGGATGGTCGCGGTAGTCGTCGCGCGCGTGGCGATCCAGACCATAGAAGTGGCGATAATGATAACCCTGGAACAGCTCGTGATGACGAATCATCCAGACATTCAAGGGTTCGATGAACGGCTCCAGAATCGCCGCCGCGATCTCGGCATGATTGTCCGGCGCCAGATCGTCGCCGATGTCGTGAAGCAGCGCGCAGACGATGGTCTCCTCGTCGGCGCCGGCGCGTTCGGCCCGGGTCGCGGTCTGCAGGCAGTGCGTGTAACGATCGACCGGGTAGCCGTGGGTATCGCCCTCGAGCCGCAGCAGGTGGGCGATGACGCGGTCAACGACGCCTTCGCGGTAGTCGCGGAAGTGGGCATCGATCTCGCGCCAGTCATCCGCCTGGCTATGGTCGAATCGGGTGAAGGTAGCGCTCATGCGGGCTCCTGCAGAGAAGGTGAAGTGGCATCGGCCTGGCGGCGCAGGGTCAGGCGCCGGCTGGCGGTGGTATCGCGGTCGACGTAACCCTGGCGCAGGTGGCGTACTCCCTGGCTGAGTCGGAAGGCGGTACGTCCGTGCAGTAGCCGGTAGTTGTCCATGATCAGCATCTCGCCCGGCGCCAGTTTGGGGGTCAGCGTCAGTTCCGGTGCGGTAATCAGCGCGAAGAATGCGCGCCGGGCAGCGTAGTAGCGCTCCAGCTGCTCGGGCGGCAGCGGCGGAATCCGTTCGGTACGATTGTTGTAGCGCACCCGGATCACCTCGCCGCGGCTGTCCAGCTCGATCAGCGGCCCTTCGCTCTCCAGATGCGCGCTGTCGTCGACGTAGCGGAAGCGGGTCGATGTCTGCGTCAGGCAGTCGAAGGCCGCGGGATCCTGCTGGCGGAGCCGTTCGGCGGCCATGAAACCGTCCGCCAGCGTGCTGTCGCCGCCGCTGTCGGCATTGCTCAGGCAGTGCAGCCAGATATAGCCGGGAATCGGATCGCGATAGGGGTTGTCGGTATGCGGTTCGAGCCCGCGCTGGGTCATGGTCAGGTCGTAGGCTTCGGCGATCGACTTGACGTCGGCGATGCCGCCCCAATTGGTGCGGCGCAGTGGCCCCAGTCGCTCAACCAGCGGCATCATGCCGTCGAGCGTCAACGGGACGCCGCTCACCTTGACGAAACCGTAGCGCTCGAGCGACTCGAGCATCGCCGCCAGCGCCTCGTCGCTGTCGAGAGCCTGCCGGAAATCGGCGCTGGGGAGCTCCGTCAGTGACGCGTCCCAGCGTTGCTGGACCACGCGGGATCGTGGCGCGGGATGGAGGTCTCTCAGGTCGAAGCGGGCGTGATGACCGTCGCTGAACGTCAGGTCGATCCGCTCGCCATCGCAGCTTGCCTCTAGCAGCGAGAGATCCAGCGGCAGCGCGGCCGCTTCGATCAGGCGCTGGCCGGTACGTGGGTCGAGGGTTTCGGCATTCGGGGCGCGCTCGCGCAGCCACAGCGCGTGGAAGCGCGTCTCCCGATTCCCTTCGACCACTCTCAGCTGCCGTGCCCGGGTGCCCGGAATGATCTCGACGAAAACGTCCATGGCGACATCTCTCGGTGTGTCAGTGTCCTGATACCCTAGAAGGTGGCGTCTCGGATCAATTGATCTTTTTGGCCTTATCGGCGACGCTTTTCGCCATGACCGATCATTCGACGCCACAATGGCTCTACCCCCGCCCCGACCTGCCGCCCGTGCTCTCGCCCGACGAGGCGGACGTCACGGTCAATCTCTGGTTGCTGCCCAAGTTCTCGATGCTGACGCTTTACTGCCTGCTCGAGCCGCTGCGCGTCGCCAACCGCTTCGGGCGTTCGCTGTTCGCGTGGCGGCTGTTTTCCAACGATGGCGGGCCGGTGACGGCCAGCAACGGCGTGACCGTCGATGTCGATGCGGCGCTGGGGGAGGCGCCAATCTTCGACAACCTGTTCGTCGTCGCCTCCTATGAAGCCGAGGCGACCGTGGCGCCGTCGCAATGGGCGATGTTACGTCAGGTCGCGGCCCACGGCGGACTGCTGGCGGCGCTGGAGACGGGGGCGTTCATCCTGGCTCGCGCCGGGCTGCTGGACGGCTTCGAGGTAGCGCTGCACTGGGAGAGCGCCCCGGCGTTCGTGGAGGAGTTCCCGGCGCTGAAACTGAGCGATGCCCGCTATCGCTTCGATCGCCAGCGCCTGACCGGCGGGGGCGGGGCGGCCAGTCTCGATCTGATGATGGCCTTCATCGAGCGCGAACACGGCGCCAATCTCGTCGCGGCGCTGAGTCGCCAGCTGGTGCATTCGCGGCTGGACCCTCGCGTCGAGGGGGAGGGCGGTCTGAACGCCGGCTCGGATTATCGCCCGCGTAGCGTGCGACGGGCGGAGGCGATCATGGAGGCCAACCTGGCCCAGCCGTTGACGATTCCCGAGATCTGCCGACGTATCGGACAGTCGCAGCGCCAGCTCAATCGTCTGTTCCAGCGCTATTGCGGCGAAACCGCGAAAGGCCGCTACCTGTCGCTGCGGCTCGATCGGGCGCAGCAGATTCTGGCCGATAGCCGCACCAGCGTGACCCAGGCTGCCCTGGCGGCGGGGTTTGGTCAGCCGGCGCATTTTTCCCGGGTCTATCGGGCGCGGTTCGGCGAGTCGCCGCGAACCACGGCGCAGCGAGGCAAGCGTTCGTCGTGACGGGTCATCGGTTGTCGCTTCCGGTCAATGTAGCGACGTCTCATGACAACAGGTGAGCCGGTTCGACACCCACAATGAGTGTCATCGCAACGCACCTGCTGGTGCGCTCATACATCGCCCCGTACCGTGATCGGCTCGGGGCCGGACCGAGAGGCTCTTTCATGAATCGCGACGTCATCCTCACCTGCGCTGTCACCGGTGCCGGCGATACTGCCGGCAAGCATCCGGATCTTCCGATCACTCCGAAGCAGATCGCCGACAGTGCGCTGGACGCCGCCCGTGCCGGGGCCAGCATCGTCCATCTGCACGTTCGCGATCCGGAAACCGGCGGCGTCAGCCACTCCACCGATCATTTCCGTGAAGTCGTCGAGCGCATCCGCGAGTCCGATGTCGACGCGGTGATCAACATCACCGCCGGCGGCGGCGGCGACCTGTTCCCCGAGATCCGCGACGGCGTGATCCACGGGCTCGAGGGCACCGACCTGCAGACAGCGGCCGAGCGCCACGAGCCGGTGGGCCAACTGCTGCCGGAGCTGTGCACGCTGGACTGCGGCAGCTTGAACTTCGGTGACATGGTCTACCTCAACAGTGCCGACTGGCTGCGCGAGCATGCGCGTCTGATTCAGCAGGCCGGAGTCAAGCCGGAGCTCGAGTGCTTCGACCTGGGCCACGTCTGGTTCGCGCGGCAGCTGGTCGACGAAGGCCTGATCGACGGCGATCCGCTGTTCCAGCTCTGCCTGGGCATTCCCTGGGGCGCCGAAGCGGACACCGAGACCATGCTGGCGATGCGCAACAAGCTGCCGGAGAACGCGATCTGGTCAGCGTTCGGCATCGGCCGCCAGCAGTTTCCCATGGCGGCGCAGTCGATGATCATGGGCGGGCACATGCGTGTCGGCCTGGAAGACAACCTCTATCTGAGCAAGGGCGTCTTCGCCACCAACGCGCAGCTGGTCGAGCGTGCCGCGACCATCGTCGAGAATCTCGGCGGCAAGGTGCAGACGCCGCAGCAGACCCGTGAATCGCTGGCGCTGCGCAAGCCCTGATCCCCGCTGATTCTCCCCTGGGTTCGCGCCCACGGAACCGGCCGCCGCATCATCCGGCGGCCGCTACCTTTTCCCTACCCGATTTCGAGAGATGTGATGAACACTACCACGCTTCCCAAGACCGTCGCCGTCATCGGCACCGGGGTGATCGGCAACGGCTGGATCGCCCGCGCCCTGGCCGCCGGCTGCCGTGTGACCGCCTTCGACCCCGATCCCGCTGCCGCCGCGCGCACTCGAGCCTTCGTCGAGCGTGCCTGGCCTTCACTCGAGCGACTCGGGCTTGCCGATGACGCCGATCCGCAGGCGCTGACCTTCGTCGACTCGCTGGAAGCCGCGGCGAAGGGCGCCGAGCTGATCCAGGAAAACGTGCCCGAGCGGCTGGCGCTCAAGCACGACGTGCTGAGCCAGCTCGACGCGCTGGCCGAGCCGGAAGTGGTGATCGGCTCCTCGACCTCCGGCATCAAGCCGAGCGATCTGCAGTCCGCCTGCCAGCGGGCGCCGGGCCGCGTGATCGTGGCGCACCCGTTCAACCCGGTCTATCTGCTGCCGCTGGTGGAACTGGTCGGTGGCGAACATACCGCGCCGGTGGTACTCGAGCGCGCTCAGGCGCAGTACGCCGCGCTGGGCATGCGTCCGCTGGTCGTTCGCCGGGAAATCGAGGGTCATGTGGCCGACCGGCTGATGGAGGCGCTGTGGCGCGAGGCGCTGCACCTGGTCAACGACGGCGTCGCCACCACCGAGGAGATCGACGCGGCCGTGGTCTACGGCTGTGGTCTGCGCTGGTCGCTGATGGGGACATTCCTCACCTTCCACCTGGCCGGTGGCGATGGCGGCATGCGCCACATGCTGCACCAGTTCGGGCCGGCGCTGAAACTGCCGTGGACCAAGCTGGAAGCACCCGAGCTGACCGAGGAACTGATCGAGAAGGTGGCCGATGGCTGCGAGCATCAGGCCGCCGGACGCAGCGTTGCCGAGCTCGAGACACGCCGTGACGCGTTTCTCACCGAGCTGCTCGAGCTGACCCAGAAATATTGGCCGGAAGCCGAAGGGCTCCAGGGGCGAATCTGATCAACGAGGCACATCCGATGACCACGATTCCGGACAATCCGCTGTTCAAGACCCGGGTGCAGGACGCCTGGGTCGACTACAACGGCCACATGAACGACGCCGAATACGCCAGGGTCTTCTCGCTGGCGGTGGAGGCGCTGATGGATCGTGTCGGGCTCGACGAGGCCGGCCGTGCCGAGCACGGCTACACGATCTACACCCTCGAGACGCATCTCTGCTACCGCCAGGAAGCGCATCGTGGCGAGGCGCTGGCGGTAGCTCTGACGCTGCTCGACAGCGATGCCAAGCGTCTGCACGTGCTGTTCACGCTGACCAATGCCGATGACGATACGCTGGCGACCAGCGAACAGATGCTGATGGGGATCGACGTGGCCAGCGGCCGCCCGGCGCCGTTCCCCGAGCCGGTGGTTGCGCGGGTCGAAGCACTGCCGAAAGCCGGAGACGAATGGCCGAAGGCCGCCGGCCGCAGAATCGGGATCCGACGCTGATCGGCTCACCGGCCGTCTGAAACACCAACGACCCCGCTGAAAACAGCGGGGTCGTTGCATTGTTGCGTTGCATTTTTGTGTTGGGTCGTTACGTTGCGCAAGGCACTGGTCGGCCTCCGGGCTCAGGCGTCTTCCAGCCGCGCCCGGCGTTTGGCGCGCTTCAACATGCGTAGACGCGAGCGCGCCTCGTCGCGTTCCAGATAGCATCCCTGCAGCCAGCGGCTCCCGCCCTGGCTGACATCGAAGGCGTCTCGCGCGTGGAGCAGACGCCGGTTGTCGAAAATCACCAAGTCGCCGGGCGCGTAGCTGAAGCGCAGCGCGAACTCGGGTTCGCGCAACAACCGCTGCAGCGCCATCAGCGCCGCGTAGGCGGGCTCCACGTCGTCGAACGGCGCCATCAACGGGCCGCGCAGAAAGTCGGCGATGCGCACCTCGTCGAACTCGCCATTGGCGTCGAGCTTGATCATCGGATCGAACCAGACGTAGTCGCTGGTTCTGGCGGTATTGGCATAGCACCAGCGCACCCGGGTCAGCGTCGCGAAATGGTCCGGATGGCGATCGCGCAGCGCCTCGGCCACGGCAAAGCCGTCCATCATGACCGCTTCTCCTCCCACCGTATCGTTCTCAAGGCAGTGCAACAGCTGCAGGCCTGGCTGGTACTCCCGCGTCGGCAGGTCGACATGCGGCGGCAGGGCGATCGAGGTGTAGGCGTTGGAGTCCGGATCCGGCTTGGCGCGGACATCGAACAGGGCGCCGAAATTGGTCGGCCGCGGCGGCCCGATACGCCGGGCAATGGCGTCCAGGCTGCCCGGCTCGGTGGGCAGGTTGCGCAGCCGGACCAGCCCTTCACCGATCACGGCCTCCAGTGCCTGCTCCAGCAGGGGATCGACGCTCATGGCATCGTGGTCTTCTGCCATCCAGCCGGCCGCGTCGAGGGTGATCGGGGCATCTCGATCCACGCCCCGCCACAGGGTGCGCGGCACCAATGCGGGCTCATGCTCGACGAGGTTGGCGTAATCGTGGGCTCTCAGCCAGCCGGGATGGAACGACAGCTGGCGCTGCTCGGGCAGGAATGCCAGCGTGACGGCGCCGTTGGCTTCCAGTCGGGCCTGCTCAAGAGTCGGCCACGCCTCCAGCCGGGAAAGATCGAGGATGCGCTCCCGCGTCGCCGGATTGACGGTGCTGTCGTCGGCGGCGTTCTCGCGTAGCCAGATGCTGTGATAGTGGCTCCGGCGACCGTCTTCCCAGATAACCGTCAGGGTGTGGGCGTCGTGGTCGACGGCGGCGATGGCCACATCCACCGGCCAGGCGTCGAAATCCGGGGTGGCGGGCAGCGCCGGGGAGGGAGACGGGGAATCGGGTTGGGCTGACATGCAGGCTCCGACGATTTCTGGTGAGATTGACTCCAGCGTGGCGGATGCCTCGGGGCAGAGGTTGACCTAAAACGCCATTTTCTTGCGGTTATTGGCCGTGATCGATCGTCGGTGATGACGGTGCTGCGCCAGGGCGGCGGGCATCGCTCGGCGACTGGGCGTAGCGCTGGCGATAGGCGCGGGAGAAGCTCGAGGCCGAACTGAAGCCGCAGGCCAGGCCGATGCTCAGGATGTCGCGGTCGGTCTCCTCGAGCAGATGCCGGGCCCGGTCCAGACGCAGTTCGAGATAGTAATCCCGCGGGCGCTTGCCGAGCTCCTCGAGGAACAGGCGCTGAAGCTGACGCAGCGACAGGCCGATGCGCTCGCTGAGCGCCGTCATCGACAGTGGCTGCTCGAGATGCTGCTCCATCAGCGCGACGGCATCGACCAGCGGGCGGCGGTGCGTACCCAGGCGTTTCGCCAACGGCAGGCGCTGATGGTCCTGGCGCGGGCGCAGGCGGGCGTGGATCAGCTGTTCGGAGATAGCGTCGGCCAGGTCCTGGCCGTGGCGACTGGCGATCATGCTCAACGTCATGTCCATGGCGGCGGCACCGCCGGCACAGGTGAAGCGGCGGGCGCCGATTTCGAACAGCGACTCCACCGCGTCGAGTCCCGGGAAGCGTTCGCGAAAGGCGGGCAGGCTTTCCCAGTGCAGCGTCAGGCGATGACCGTCGAGCAGGCCGACCTCGGCGAGGATCAGCGGGCCGGTATCGATGCCGCCCAGCAGGCAGCCTTCGCTGGCCTGGCGATGCAGCCACTGGCCGAGCCGGCGCGAGCGGTCCCGCTCGGGTTCGAAGCCGGCACACACCGCCAGGGTCGGCAGGGAAGGGGCGTCGGCCAGGCCGCAATCGACGAGCAGGGTCATGTCGTTGCTGGCGGTGACCGGCTGGCCATCCTCGCTGATCAGCAGCCACCGGTAGAGTGCGCGGCCGGCCAGCCTATTGGCGATTCGCAGCGGCTCCACGGCCGAGAAGAACGCCATCATCGAAAAGCGCGGGACCAGAAGAAACCCCACGGGTTCGGGTAAGGGCCCTGCGTAGTCCAGGCGCATGGTTTGTCACCCTGTCATTACAAAATAAAACAATGATTTGATTCGGATTTTTTCCAATTCCGTGAGCTTATAGTGACAAAAAACGCGGGACGAAACACTTTGACCAAGGATTTAACATGCAAACACCGGTACTGGCCTTCGATGTATACGGGACGCTGGTGGATACGCAGGGAGTGGTCTCCCTTCTCGGCTCCCGTATCGGCGACGAGGCCGGCGTCTTCGCTGGCCGCTGGCGCGACAAGCAGCTCGAGTTCGCCTTTCGCCGCGGGTTGATGGGCGCCTACGCCGATTTTTCCCAGTGCAAGCGGGAAGCCCTGGATCTGCTCGATCAGGAGTGGGGCACACGGTTCGGCGAGGAGTTCAAGCAGAGCCTGATGGCCGCCTACCGCCGCTTGCCGGCGTTCGAGGAGGTGCCGGCGGCGCTCGAACGTATTCGCGGGTTGGGCGTGCGCTGCGTGGCGTTCTCCAACGGCAGCCGCCAGAGCGTCGAGCTGCTGTTCGACAATGCCGGAATGATGGCGATGTTCGACGACATCATCAGCGTCGAGGAGGTGCGGCGGTTCAAGCCGGATGCGGTCGTCTACGCCCACTTGCGGCAGCGCACGCATAGCCGTGCCGACAATACCTGGCTGGTCTCCAGCAACCCCTTCGACATCATCGGGGCGCGCTACGCCGGCCTGCGCGCGGCCTGGGTCCAGCGCAACCCCAAGACACCGTTCGAGCCCTGGGGCGATCCACCCGACATGATGGCGCCCGACCTGGAAGCGCTGGCCGATCAGTTTGAGGTGATGCTCAAGCGCGAGCGGGCGTGAGGATAAGCGCTGGAGGCGAGTCGAGACGGCGCGACGATCCAACGGCACGACGATCCAACGGCACGAACGCGGGAAACTGGCTACGCTGCGAGTATGATCGATTCCATGGGCCACTCTCGCAGACTTTTGACGCACCGACAGCGCTGCGCCTGTTGGCTCGTCTGCCTTTTGTTGGGCGGCATCCTGGCAATGACGGCGCTGGCCCAGTCGCCGGCCGCGAATCGGGCGCTGGTGCTTACCCTCGACGACAGCATCAACCCGGCGACGCGGGATTACGTCGAACGCGGCATTCGCCGCGCCGAGTCGATGGACGCCGAACTCCTGGTCGTCGAGCTCGACACGCCCGGCGGTCAGGTCGAGTCGATGCGCCGGTTGGCGCAGACGATCCTCGCCGCCAGGGTGCCGGTCGCGACCTACGTCACTCCGAGCGGGGCACGGGCAGCCAGCGCCGGCACCTATCTGCTCTATGCCAGCCCCATCGCGGCGATGACGCCGGGCACCCATCTCGGTTCGGCCACGCCGGTGACCCTGGGCGGAGAGACGCCCGAGGACGCCAACAGCCAGGCGATGCGCCAGAAGATGATCGAGGATGCCGTGGCCACGATTCGTGGCTACGCCGAGCGTCACGGCCGCAACGCCGACTGGGCCGAGCAGGCGGTACGCGAGGCGGCCAATCTCGGCGCGAAGGAGGCGCTGGAACGCGATGTCATCGACGTGGTGGCCGTGGATCTCGATGACCTGATGGCACAGCTGGACGGCCGGCAGGTCGAGCTGGAAGACGGGACTCGAACGCTTTCGACGGCGGATATCGAACTCGTCCGCGAAGCGCCGGACTGGCGCACGTCGCTGCTGTCGCTGATCGCCAACCCCACCGTGGCCTATGGCCTGCTGTTGATCGGCTTCTACGGGCTGGTGTTCGAACTCGCCAGCCCCGGCACGCTGGTTCCGGGCGTCATTGGCGGCATCAGCCTGATGCTGGGGCTGTTTGCCTTTCAGGTTCTGTCGATCGACCTGGCCGGCCTGGGACTGGTGCTGCTGGGGTTGGCCATGATCGTCGGCGAGGCCTTCCTGCCCAGCTTCGGCGCGCTCGGTGCCGGCGGTATCGCTGCGTTCGTGATCGGTTCCATCCTGCTGATGGACGAGGCCAACAGTGCCGTGGCGTGGCCGCTGATCGGCGGCACGGCGCTGGTAGCGGCCGGCTTCCTGCTGTGGGGCGTGATGCGCCTGATGGGGGTACGGCGACGCATGCCCTTGACCGGTCGCGAAGAGTTGATCGGTGCCGAGGCCGTGGCGCTGGGGGATTTTGTCGCCGGACGCGGCAAGGTGCTGCTGCACGGAGAGCGCTGGCAGGCGCGTGGCAAGGGGCCTATCCGGAAAGGCGACAAGCTGCGCGTCATGGCGCTGGACGGCTTGACCGTCAGCGTGGAACCCACGGGCGTCGAGCGCCCGTCGACGTAAGCCCGATCCTGAAGCCGGTCACGTCGTTGACCACATGGTCGACCGCGTGGTCGAACCGAAGAGACGACGGCCGGCTTTCCCATGGAGGAGACGAAATGATGTTCGCCTATCTGGTACCTGTGGTACTGCTGATCCTGCTGTTGCTGGCTTCGATCCGGATTCTGCCGGAGTACCGTCGCGGCGTGGTGTTTTTCCTGGGCCGATTCCAGGACGTCAAGGGACCCGGGCTGTTCTTCCTGATTCCGGTAGTGCAGAAAATGGAGGTCGTGGACCTGCGCGTCATCACCATGGACGTGCCGGAGCAGGACGTCATTTCCCAGGATAACGTCACCGTTCGCGTCAACGCGGTGCTGTACTTCCGCGTCGTCGACCCGCAGAAGGCGATCATCCAGGTCGAGAATTACGTCAATGCCACCAGCCAGCTGGCCCAGACCACGCTGCGTTCGGTACTGGGCAAGCACGATCTCGACGAGATGCTCTCCGAGCGGGACAAGCTCAATGATGACATCCAGGAGATCATCGACGCCCAGACGGAGGCGTGGGGCATCAAGGTGGCCAACGTCGAGATCAAGCACGTCGATCTCGACGAGAGCATGATTCGCGCCATCGCCCGCCAGGCCGAGGCCGAACGCGAACGCCGGGCCAAGGTGATCCACGCCGAGGGCGAGCAGCAGGCGGCCGAGAAACTGGTCGAGGCAGCCGATATCATGTCGCGCAACCCGGCGGCGCTGCAGCTGCGCTATCTGCAGACCATGAGCGACATGAGCAACAAGAACGCCTCGACCATCGTCTTCCCGCTGCCGATGGACATCATGGAGGCGTTCAAGACCATGGCGGGATTCAATACCCCGAAGCCCGACCCCAGGCCGCAGGAAGAGATCTGACCTCGGGTCACCGTGGTGGCTGGAGCGTGTATGCTTGAGATTCATTCCGCCGATAGAACAGGGAGTCCGCTTGGCCACGTCACAACCCCCTTCACCACACCAGCCATCCGCGCTCGCCATCTTCGATCTCGACGACACGCTGCTCGACGGCGACTGCACGCATCTGTGGCTCGAGTGGATCATCGATTGCGGCTGGGTCGAGGATGGCGAGGCGCTGCTGGCGCAGATGCGTGAGCACGACAGGCAGTACCACGCCGGTACGCTGAACATGACCGACCATCTGCGTTTCACGCTAGCGCCGCTGGTCGGCCGCCCCCGTCAGGTCGTGCGTGAACAGGTCGAGGCGTTCGTCGATGCCAGGGTGCGTCCGCGCCTGATGCAGGAAGGGGTGGAGCGGCTCCAGGCCCACAGCCGGGATGGACACGCCACGCTGGTGATCTCCGCCTCGATGCACCATCTGGTCGAGCCCATCGCGCATGCCGTCGGCGCCGATGGTGCGCTCGCCTCGCTGCCCGAGTTCGACGCCGACGATCGCTTCACCGGCGAGCCGACCGGCATCCAGACCTACCAGCGCGGCAAGCTCGAGGCGTTTGCCCAGTGGCTCGAGGCTCACGATACCGGCTTCGCCGCAGGCTGGGAGACCTGGGGCTACAGTGACTCCTTCAACGATCTGCCGCTGCTCGAATTCGTCGATCATCCGCATGCCACGCAGCCGGACGAGCGTCTGCAGGCAACCGCCGAGGCGCGGGGGTGGCCGATTCTGCGATGGCGCTAGGTTTCGTGCGACTCCAGGATTCCGTCCGGAAGCCGCCTGGGCCGGTCCCATTGTCGCGACGCAGGGTCATCGGGCTTGGGTGAGATAACCATTGGAATCAATCGTCCTGATTGAAATAACTCATGACGGGACACCGTTGCGTCGTTGGTAACTGGGGTATATTTTGTCAACCAAGGTTTAACTTGATAACCAGGGGATCATCACCTTGGCGTGTTGACCATCTCCAGAGGCAATCGTGTCCAACTCCTTGACCCAAGCCCGTGACGAACACTTGACGACGCCAGCGGCTGCCCGGCGTCGTTCGACGCTGTCGCGCTTTCTGCCGTTCTTCGGGCCGGCGATGATCGCGGCGGTGGCCTATATCGATCCGGGCAACTTCGCCACCAATATCGAAGCCGGCTCGCGCTATGGCTACTTGCTGCTGTGGGTCGTGCTGTGGGCCAATCTGATGGCGATGGTGATCCAGACGCTATCGGTGCGGCTGGGGCTGGCAACCGGCAAGAATCTGGCGGAGATGATTCGGGAGCGCTATCCGCGGCCGCTGGTCTGGTTCTACTGGGTCCAGGCCGAACTGGTGGCGATCGCAACGGATCTGGCCGAATTTCTCGGTGCCGCGCTGGCGTTCAATCTGCTGTTCGGCATGTCGATGCTCGAAGGGGCGCTGCTGACCGGGGCGATCACCTACGGGGCGCTCTACATGCAGCGCTTCGGCTTTCGCCTGCTCGAGATCATCATCGGCAGCATGCTGCTGGCGGTGGCCGCCGGATTCGTCATCCAGATCATCATGGGACGCCCCGAGGCCGCGCCGGCGCTCGAGGGCTTGCTGCTGCCCCAGTTCCCGGATGGCTATGCGGTATTTCTCGCCGCCGGCATCCTGGGTGCGACGGTGATGCCGCACGTCATCTATCTTCACTCGTCGCTGTCGCAGCGACGCGTCGCGACCCATACCGACGAGCAGCGTCGCCGCGCCATGCGCTACTACCGGTGGGACGTGATCATCGGCATGGGAATCGCCGGCGTCATCAACCTTTCGATGCTGGCGCTGGCCGCCTCGGTCTTCTTCGACAACGGGCGTACCGGCGTCGCCACGATCGAGCAGAGCTATCAACTGCTGGCGCCGCTGATGAACCAGGAGCTGGCGAGCACCCTGTTCGGCTTCACGCTGCTGATGGCCGGGCTGTCCTCGTCGATCGTCGGCACCCTGGCGGGGCAGGTGGTGATGCAGGGCTTCGTCGGCTTCACCATCCCGCTGTGGCTGCGGCGCCTGATGACCATGCTGCCGGCGATCGTGGTGATCATGCTGGGGTTCCCCGAGCAGCAGGTTCTCGTCGCCAGCCAGGTGGTGCTGAGCTTCGGGATTCCCTTCGCGCTGATCCCGCTGATCCACTTCACCGCCCAGCACCGGCTGATGGGCAATCTGACCAGTCGCCCCTGGGTCACGGGCCTGGGATGTCTCCTAGCGGCAGTCATCATCTTGCTGAATGGTTATGTGTTGGCCTTCGAGTTGCTGTAGGCTCTCTAGGACGCGCGCGGGCGAACTCCTGAAAGGCCCCCGTCGCCCATCATTTCTGCCCGTCGATGAGAACACCATGCCAGCAACGCCACGCCCACGTTATGCCCGCTTCGAGCGCACGCGTCTCGATCACCAGCAGGAGCTGGTGGAAGATTACGTGGAGGAAATCGCGCAGCTGCACCGCGACCACGGCGAGGCCAGGGCCAGCGATCTGGCCGAACGGTTCGGCGTCAGTGCCGCTGCGGTCTCCAAGGTGATCGCGAGGCTCAAGCGTGACGGTCTGGCCGAGGCGCGCCCGTATCGCGGCGTCTTTCTGACCGAGAAGGGCAGCGAACTGGCCGAGAAGGTCGAGGCGCGCCACCAGCTGGTGCTATCGACCCTGCTGGCGCTCGGTGTACCGCCCCATGTGGCCGAAGCCGATTCCGAAGGGATCGAGCACCACTGCAGCGACGCCACCGTCGAAGCGATGCAGCGCTTTCTGGAAGCGCATGATCGCTGATACGCCGATACCGTCAGGGGCCTGCCGATAGTCGTTCCCGGGAATGCCGTCTGGGAACCTTTCGACGTTGGTGGTAGACTCCTGCGCGCTCAGGATAGGCTGAATAAATCGGCGAGCAGGATGAAGCGCAAGGCGCACGGAGCGCAGGAACCGGAGCCTATGGGGTATAGGTGAGGATTCCGAGCACCGCGCAACGCAGCGATTCGCCTGCGTAGGCATTTATGCAGTGTTTCCCTAAAGTTTTAGATCATTCAACGACGCGCTCGACAGGTCGCTCCCATGCAAGACCGCATCGACAACACCATCGCTGGCATGACGCCACCCTAGCGTAACGCCCCCACCCCGGCGTGCCTCTTGCGCGCGCTTCGCTGTCTCCGATACCTCTGTATCGGCACGACGGCATGCTCTTGTTCGACCCATTCAAATCAAACTCTTGCCGCGACTGCGTGGCCGTCGTTCGACTGCACGCTGTATCGATCCCGCCGACGACCGGGTGATACAGGTGGCCATTCCGCTTTGGCTAAGGGCGGATCGGCGCGATCGGCAACGGTCTATCGCGGCCCATGACAGGGAACTGCCCATGTTAGAAACGATAAAACAACACTGGTTTTCCAACGTCCGTGCCGACGTGCTGGCCGGCACCGTCGTCGCGATGGCGCTGATCCCCGAGGCGATCGCCTTCTCGATCATCGCCGGCGTCGATCCCAAGATCGGCCTCTATGCGTCGTTCTCGATTGCCGTGATGATCGCTTTCACCGGCGGTCGGCCGGGGATGATCTCTGCCGCCACCGGCGCCACGGCGCTGTTGATGGTGACCCTGGTGCGCGATCACGGTCTGGAGTACCTGCTGGCGGCAACGCTGCTGACGGGGGTGATCCAGATCGTGTGCGGCTATCTCAGGCTGGGCGAGCTGATGCGCTTCGTGTCGCGCTCGGTGGTCACCGGCTTCGTCAACGCCCTGGCCATCCTGATCTTCATGGCGCAGCTGCCGGAACTGACCGGCGTGACCTGGCATGTCTACGCGATGACGGCGGCCGGGCTCGGCATCATCTATCTGTTTCCGTATCTGCCGGTCATCGGCAGGATGTTGCCGTCGCCGCTGGTGTGCATCGTGGTACTGACGATCGTCTACATGGTCAGCGGCATGGATATCCGTACCGTGGGTGACATGGGCGAGCTGCCGGACTCCCTGCCGGTGTTCCTGTGGCCGGACGTGCCGCTCAATCTCGACACGCTGATGATCATCCTGCCGTATTCGCTGGGCATCGCCGTCGTCGGCCTGCTCGAGTCGATGATGACCGCAACGATCGTCGATGAACTGACCGATACCTCGAGCGACAAGAACCGCGAGTGCAAGGGGCAGGGCGTCGCCAACATCTTCTCCGGTCTGCTCGGCGGCATGGCGGGCTGCGCGATGATCGGCCAGTCGGTGATCAACGTGAAATCCGGTGGACGCACGCGTCTTTCCACGCTGGTGGCCGGTGTCTTTCTGCTGATTCTGGTCGTCTTCCTGGGCGACTGGGTCTCGCAGATTCCGATGGCCGCCCTGGTCGCCGTCATGATCATGGTCTCGATCGGGACGTTCAGCTGGGAGTCGATCCGCAACCTGCGCCGCCACCCGATGTCGACGAACATCGTCATGATCGCCACCGTCGCCGTCGTCGTCACCACCCACAACCTGGCGATCGGCGTGCTGGTCGGCGTGCTGCTGGCGTCGCTGTTCTTCGCCAACAAGGTGGGACAGATTCTCTACATCGGGAGTCGCATGGACGACGATGGCAAGACGCGCAACTATGAGGTCGTGGGGCAGGTGTTCTTCGCGTCATCGACCCGTTTCACGGCCGGCTTCGATTTCAAGGAGGCGGTCGAGCGCGTCACGATCGACGTTTCCCGCGCCCACTTCTGGGATATCACGGCAGTCGAGGCGTTGGACAACGTGGTGATCAAGTTCCGCCGCGAAGGCGCCGAGGTCGAAGTGGTAGGCATGAATCAGGCCAGTGCCACTCTGGTCGATCGTTTCGGGGTGCATGGCAAGCCGGATGCAGTAGAGAAGCTCATGGGTCACTGACGCCCGATTATCGGGCCGGTCTGGCCCGCTTTCGATCATCAACCAAGAACGGCTGAAAGGAGAATCCCATGAGTGAACGTCAGGTTCTGGCCTGCATCGACGATTCGCGTCACGCTTTCGCGGTGTGCGCCGCGGCCTCCTGGGCCGCCGAACGGATCGGCGCACCGCTCGAGCTGATGCACGTGCTGAGCAAGGCGCCGTGTCTGGGCGCCACCGATGCCAGTGGACAGATCGGACTCGGGAGCCGAGAACATCTGCGCGAACAGCTGACCGATCTCGACGAGCAGCGTGCCAAGCTGGCCCAGCAGCATGGTCGCGAATTGCTGGAAGCCGCCCGCGGCCAGGCCGAGCGCCTGGCCCCGAATACCACGGTCTCCACTGCGCTGCGTCACGGCAATCTGATCGAATCCTTGGTCGAGCGCGAGCCTCAGACCCGCCTGGTCGTGCTGGGCAAGCGCGGCGAGTCAGAGGATGAGGCGCTCGAACATCTGGGCGGCAATCTGGAGCGGGTCGTACGCACGCTGCATACCCCGATCCTGGTGACGCCTCCGGAATTCCAGCCGCCCTCGAGACTGCTGCTGGCTTTCGACGGTGGCCGGACGACCCGCAAGGGCGTCGAGATGATCGCCGACAGCCCGCTGCTCAACGGCCTGATCTGTCACGTGATCATGGTCGGGGCCGGTACCGACGATCAGCGAGCCCAGCTCGAATGGGCGCTGAATCGGCTTCGCGAGGGTGAGGTCGATGCCCAGGGCACGATTCTGGCCGGCGACGTCGACGAGATGCTCGCCGAATACGCCGACCAGCATCAGATCGACCTGATGATCATGGGCGCCTATGGCCATTCGCGGATTCGCCACCTGCTGGTCGGCAGTACCACGACCGCCATGCTGCGCCACGCGCGGACGGCAACGCTCATTCTGCGCTGATACTGGTACTGCGCTGACTGGGCACCCACAGCCGACCGATCGCCAGGACGCTCGTCGTGGCGATCGGTCGTCAGTCGCTTCGGGTATCGGTGGCCCGGGTGTTGGATCGGGTGTCGGTAGACCGGGGCGTCAGCGGATGATAGGGAATCGATCAGGCGTCGTGGCGGGAGGGTGGCGCCGGCTGGTGTTGCAGGAAGCGCGACAGCCGCTCCGCCTGGCTCTCGCCGACCTGGCACAGCTGCCAGGCGATCTCGGCGTACTGCATGAGTGTCGGCAGCATCAGTTGCAGGCGATGCGCGTCATTCTCGTGGCGCTGCGCCTCGGCATCCAGCCATTCGAAGAGTTGCGCCAGGCGGGTGTAATTCACGTCGCCCCGGCCGCTGTTGCCGCGCAGAGCATCGACCGCCAGACAGCGCATGACGCTGCGCTTGTTGGGATCGAGGCCCTCCTTGTCCAGCAACGCTTCGGCATGCTGCACGAACTGGCTCATCAACTGGGACAGTTCGGCCGCTTCCAGCTGGCGGCGCACCGCATCCTGGCTTTCGATCAGCGCCTGCTGCTGGCGTGTCAGTCCTCTCGCCAGGATCACCAGTTGCACGCAGAGCCAGCCGGCCAGTACCAGCGTCAGTAGATACAGGCCCAACGGTGCCAGCGCATCGGCCGGCAGCGGCCAGCGGAGGTCGCTGGCGAGCACGCCGCCAGCGGCCAGTGCCAGCAGCACGATGATGATCAGAGCGATGGAAATGCCAGATTTCATGCGATGTCCATAAAAGAGGGGCGTCGTCTCCATGACGCTTTATCGGCGCTGGAGGGCTATCCTTGAGCATTGTCTAAAATGGATCTTCACGTTCGTCCCGTACAGGTATTTACCGCGCATGCGGCCAACCCGGATGTGGGGTGAACCCTCGGCATTGCACGAATGTCGATTCTCCGCATACTGAATGGCAGTCGGCTTCCTGCTGTCATCCCGGTGCGGTTATCCAGAGTGCGTCGTTTCGGGAATCGTGCCGTCGGTAGGATAGCCATTGTCATTGACAGAAGCGTGTCGGGATTTAGAAGAAGGAGAAGTCGTTCATGTCACTGGAATCCACGGTGCCTTCCGAGGTCCAACTGGGATGCGATGAGCTGTCCCGGCGTCTGGGCGAAGCCTGTCTGGCTCGGGGCGTTCGGGTGACGACGGCGGAATCCTGCACCGGCGGCGGCGTTGCCAGCGCCATCACCGCGATCGCCGGTAGCTCCGCTTATTTCGAGACCGGTTACGTGACCTATTCCAATGCCGCCAAGCAGCGCCTGCTGGGGGTGTCGAGCGTCACGCTGGAGACGCACGGCGCCGTCAGCGAGGCGACCGTGCGCGAGATGGTCGCTGGTGCCTGCCATGACAGCGGCGCGGAGCTGGGCGTCGCGGTTAGCGGCATTGCCGGTCCGGAGGGTGGCAGCCCCGACAAGCCGGTGGGCACGGTGTGGTTCGCCTGGGGCGATGAACGAAACCAGCACGCACGTTGCCTCCGCTTGCCCGGCGATCGTCAGGGTGTGCGTGAGCTGGCCGTGTCGGTGGCATTGGCGGGATTGATAGAATCGCTGTCGGAAAGTGACCGTGACACATGATCCGCATCGGCGACGACGCTGGCGTCGTGGCCGTATCAGAACTTGATCGAAAAACTTCGAACGGGGATAGGCGCGCGACGGTTTTTTCGCCATACTACTGTCTAATCATACAGTATGTGAGCCGAGCGCCGTGACTGGCGTTGCCCCGTCTCACCCTGCGCATTCATAGGAGACGTTCATGGCACAGGACGAAAACCGCAGCAAGGCACTCAATGCGGCTCTGTCACAGATCGATCGCCAATTCGGCAAGGGCACCGTGATGCGCCTGGGTGACACCCCGCGTACCGCGATTCCGGTAGTGTCGACGGGCTCTCTGGGGCTGGATATCGCACTGGGTGTCGGCGGCTTGCCTTACGGCCGTGTCGTCGAGATCTTCGGTCCGGAATCCTCGGGCAAGACGACGCTGACGCTATCGGTCATCGCCCAGGCGCAGAAGGACGGCAAGACCTGCGCCTTCATCGATGCCGAGCACGCGCTCGATCCCAGCTACGCCGAGAAGCTGGGCGTCAATCTCGACGATCTGCTGGTGTCGCAGCCCGACACGGGCGAGCAGGCGCTGGAAATCTGCGACATGCTGGTGCGCTCGGGTGGTGTCGACGTCATCATCATCGACTCCGTGGCGGCGTTGACGCCGCGTGCCGAGATCGAAGGGGAAATGGGCGATTCCCACGTCGGTCTGCAGGCGCGTCTGATGTCGCAGGCGCTGCGCAAGATCACCGGCAACATCAAGAACGCCAACTGCATGGTGGTGTTCATCAACCAGATCCGCATGAAGATCGGTGTCATGTTCGGCAGCCCGGAGACCACCACCGGTGGTAACGCGCTGAAGTTCTACTCCAGCGTGCGCCTCGATATTCGTCGTATCGGCTCGGTCAAGCAGGGCGACGAGGTCACCGGCAACGAGACCCGGGTCAAGGTGGTCAAGAACAAGGTGGCGCCACCGTTCCGGCAGTCCGAGTTCCAGATCCTGTACGGCAAGGGCATCTACCACGCCGGCGAGGTCATCGATCTCGGCGTTCAGTGCAATCTGGTGGACAAGGCAGGTGCCTGGTACAGCTACAAGGGCAGCAAGATCGGTCAGGGCAAGGCCAATGCCGCGCAGTATCTCGAGGAGCATCCCGAGACGATGACCGAGATCGAAGACCAGATCCGGGCCCAGCTGCTCGCCACGCCGACGACGCAGGAAAAGGCGCCCGAGGCTGCCGCTGCCGAAAGCGACGACGCCAACGATACGTTGCTGTAAGGCTTTCCGGGAGCTTTACCGATGTTCGGTAACGGCGGCGGCGAGCCTTCCGGCGGCGCCAGGTCCCGAGAGGCGTCTCCTCGGGACATGGCCATCCAGTTCCTGGCTCGGCGCGAGTACTCTCGCGCCGAGCTGGTGAGCCGGCTGAGCGCCAAAGGCGTCGACGGCGACGATATCCATCGCGTGCTGGATGATTTGGCCGATGAGGGTCTTCAGTCCGATGCGCGTTTTGCCGAAGTCTTCGTGCGCTCGCGCATCGCGCGGGGGCAGGGGCCTGTCAGGATTCGCGTCGACATGGGACAGCGCGGCATCGCCGAACCACTGATGGTGCTGGCTTTCGAGGCGGAGTCCGCCGATTGGCAGAGCCTGGCTTGCGAGGCACTGGCCAAGCGTTTCGACGGCCCCGGTGCAACGCCACGGGAACGCGCCAAGCGCGAGCGCTTCCTTGCCGGGCGCGGCTTCGAATTCGATCAGGTTCGCCACGCCATGAGGCATGCCTGGAACGACGGAGCGTGATCTTCGGCTACTGAAATTCGGCTCTCTCGATTCCTATTTATGGGTTCGCCACCGCTCCGTGCCGCTGGTTCAAAGCGGCACGATATTTCGAATTCTCCACGGCGTTTCTCCTCGCACCACCTTTCCTCCTCGCACCACCTTTTCCTCATACGATCTCCGTATGCTTCGTCTCCAGATTTCCCACCAAACCGGCGAACCGTCTCTGGTACGTCTGATATCGCTTTCCCTGGCGGAACGCATCTGGTTCTTCGAAGACAGGCAGCGAAGAGACCGAGCTGTCGAATCCCGCCGACAGTGGCGTCGCACTCGACAGACTATTGGCCCTCCACGTTATACTAATGCGCTTTGCGATGGCCGGAGAGGTGTTGATAGCGCCTTTCCGTTGCCGGATTTTGCGTCGCCACGTGGTCTGCTAGCCGCCGTGGACGCGCCTATCGCCACGGATTGTTTATGAAAAGTGCAGATATCAGACAGGCTTTCCTGAGATTCTTCGAGGAGCGCGGACACACCATCGTGCCTTCCGCCTCCCTGGTGCCGGAAAACGACCCGACGCTTCTCTTCACCAACGCCGGCATGGTGCCGTTCAAGGACGTGTTCCTCGGTCGAGATCCGCGTCCTTACGTGCGTGCCACGTCGGCACAGCGCTGCGTGCGCGCCGGCGGCAAGCACAACGACCTCGACAACGTCGGCTATACCGCCCGCCATCACACCTTCTTCGAGATGATGGGCAACTTCAGCTTCGGTGACTACTTCAAGGCCGACGCCATCCGTTATGCCTGGACTTTCATCACCGAGGTGCTGGGATTACCCCAGGACAAGCTCTGGGTCACCGTCCATATCAGCGACGATGAAGCGGCCAGGATCTGGGTCGAAGACATCGGTGTCGATCCGGCGCGCCTGTCGCGCCTGGACGAGGACAACTTCTGGCAGATGGGCGACACCGGCCCTTGCGGACCCTGCTCGGAAATCTTCTACGATCATGGCCCCGAAGTCTGGGGTGGCCCGCCGGGCAGCCCGGAAGAGGACGGCGATCGCTATATCGAAGTGTGGAACCTCGTTTTCATGCAGTTCGACCGCGACGCCTCCGGCAAGATGACGCCACTGCCCAAGCCGTCGATCGATACCGGCATGGGCCTGGAGCGCATGGCGGCGGTGATGCAGGGCGTGCACTCCAACTACGAAATCGATCTGTTCCAGAACCTGTTGAAGGCCGCTGCCGAGCTGACCGGCCACGGCGATATCAAGACGCCTTCGCTGCGCGTCATCGCCGACCATATCCGCTCCTGCGCCTTCCTGATCGTCGACGGCGTGCTGCCGTCCAACGAAGGGCGCGGCTACGTGCTGCGCCGCATCATCCGTCGCGCGGTGCGCCACGGTCACAAGCTGGGCGCCAGCGAGCCGTTCTTCCACAAGCTGGTGGCGGCGCTGGACGCCGAGATGGGCGAGGCCTACCCCGAACTCCATCAGGCTCGCGATCAGATCGAACGCGTGCTGCTGAAGGAAGAGCAGCAGTTCGCGCGTACCCTGGATCATGGCATGGGGCTGCTCGAAGAGGCGCTTTCCACGCTGGAGGGCGATGTCCTGGCGGGCGAGACGATCTTCAAGCTCTACGATACCTACGGCTTCCCCTACGACCTGACCGCGGACGTCTGCCGCGAGCGTGGTGTCACGCTCGACGAGGCCGGCTTCGAGCGCGAGCTGGAGGCGCAGCGTCAGCGCGCGCGGGCCGCCAGCCAGTTCGGCGGCGACTACGGCGCCGCGCTCGAGCTCGAGGGCAGCACCGAGTTTACCGGTTACGACCGTCTCGAAGATTTGTCGACGGTAACGGCGATCGTCGATGGAGAGGGCAATGCCCTCGACGCGCTCGAGGAAGGCCAGAAGGGCGTCGTGGTGCTGGATCGCACGCCGTTCTACGGCGAGTCCGGCGGCCAGGTGGGGGATACCGGCTACCTGAAGGCCGGTGGCGGCCGTTTCCAGGTCACCGATACCCGCAAGCAGGCCGGGCATCATCTCCACGAAGGCGTCATGGTCGAGGGCCGTCTGGCCGTGGGCGAGACGCTCACGCCCCAGGTGGACGCCACGCTGCGTCAGGCGACCATGCGCAACCATTCGGCCACTCACCTGCTTCACGAGGCGCTGCGTCTGACGCTCGGCGACCACGTGCAGCAGAAGGGCTCGCTGGTCAGCGCCGAGCGTCTGCGTTTCGATTTCAGCCATTTCGAACCGGTCACGCCGGAACAGCTGGCGCAGATCGAGCGTATCGTCAATGCTCAGGTGCTGGCCAACGCGCCGACGCAGACCGAATTGATGACGCTCGACGAGGCCAAGGCCAAGGGGGCCCGAGCGCTGTTCGAAGCCAAGTACTTGGATAGCGTGCGTGTGCTGACGATCGGCAGCGACGACTTCTCGATCGAACTCTGCGGCGGCACGCATGTGGCGCGCAGCGGCGATATCGGGCCTTTCCATATCGTCTCGGAGTCGGGTACGGCCGCTGGGGTGCGTCGCATCGAGGCGGTCACCGGCGAGGGCGCCCTGGCCTGGTTCGATGCCCAGTCGCGGGAGCTCAATGCCGTCGGCGAGCGGCTGAAAGCCAAGCCGGAGCAGGTCGTGGAACGCCTGGATGCCGTGCTCGAGCGTCAACGCTCGCTGGAAAAGGAGCTCGAGCGACTCAAGGCCAAGCTGGCGAGCGCGGCAGGCAACGACCTGCTGGCCGAAGCGCAGGACGTTGCCGGGGTTCGGGTACTGGCAACGCAGGTCGAGGGAATCTCGGGCAAGGAGCTGCGGAGCCTGCACGATCAGCTCAAGCAGAAGCTGGGCTCGGGAGTCCTGGTGCTGGCGACGGCTCAGGATGGCAAGGTCAGCCTGATTGCCGGCGTGACCGACGATCTGACCGCCAAGGTCAAGGCCGGCGAGCTGGTCAATCACGTCGCTGCGCAGGTGGGCGGCAAGGGCGGTGGACGCCCTGACATGGCGCAGGCCGGTGGTAGCGACCCGGCGCAATTGCCGGTAGCACTGGAAGGCGTACCGGCCTGGGTCGCGCAGAAACTGAGCTAGGGGCTGGGCTAAATGCATTCACGGTCGGCGCCAGCGCCGGCCGACAACGCTAGGGAGCGATAAGCAGACTCATGGCGCTATACGTACAAAAGTTTGGAGGCACATCGGTCGGCTCGGTCGAGCGGATCAAAGCGGTGGCCGAGAAGGTCAAGCGGGACCGCGATGCGGGACATCAGGTCGTGGTCGTGGTGTCGGCAATGAGCGGCGAGACCAACCGGCTCATCGAGCTGGCCAGCCAGATCAACGAGGATCCGACGCCTCGAGAGATGGACATGCTGGTCTCGACCGGGGAGCAGGTCACCATTTCGCTGCTGGCCATGGCCTTGCATCAGCTGGGCGTGCCGGCGACCTCCTATACCGGTGCTCAGGTAGGAATCCGTACCGACAGCGCGCACACCAAGGCGCGGATCCAGCGCATCGAGACCGATGAGATTCAGGACGATCTGAACGATGGTCAGGTCGTCGTCGTCGCGGGTTTCCAGGGCGTCGACGAGGAAGGCAACATCACCACGCTGGGGCGCGGCGGTTCGGACACGACCGGTGTCGCCCTGGCCGCGGCCCTGAATGCCGATGAGTGCCAGATCTACACTGACGTCGACGGCGTCTACACCACGGACCCCCGCGTCTGCTCCAAGGCTCAGCGCCTGGAGAAGATTACGGTCGAGGAGATGCTGGAGCTCGCCAGCCTGGGCTCCAAGGTGTTGCAGATCCGTGCCGTGGAGTTCGCCGGCAAATACAACGTACCGTTACGCGTGCTTTCGAGTTTCGAGGAAGGACCGGGCACGCTGATCGTGGCAGACGAGGAATTCGAATCGATGGAAGAACCGCTGATCTCCGGTATCGCCTTCACGGCGAACGAAGCCAAGCTGACCCTGCTCAATACCCCGGACGTGCCCGGCGTGGCCTCGCGCATCCTGGGGCCGATCGCCGACGCCAATATCGAAGTCGACATGATCGTGCAGAACGTGGCCCCGGCTGGCGACTACACCGATTTCACCTTCACCGTGGCCAAGGGCGACTACAAGCAGACCATGCGGATTCTGCAGAATGACGTCATCCCGGCGCTCGGCGGTGGAGAGCTGCGTGGCGACGAAAACATCGCCAAGGTCTCGCTGGTCGGTGTCGGCATGCGTTCTCACGCCGGCGTGGCGTCCAGGATGTTCCGGGTGCTCTCCGAAGAGAATATCAACATCCGCATGGTGTCGACATCCGAGATCAAGATATCCGTGGTGATCGACGAGAAGGCGATGGAACTTGCCGTACGTGCGTTGCACACCGCTTTTGGCCTCGACAAAGACAGTATTCAGAGCGAATAGCTGAATAACACCTTCAACAATGTCTCAGGCGTTCTACGCTAAGGGTGAGTTGGAAGGAAGTGAAAGGAACATGCGTTCTTTCAACGTTGCCGCGGGTTTGCATGGAACGGCGTCATTGGCCTGAAGGTCCGTATGACGCATAATCGCTTCTCGGGTGGCAGGCTTGCCTCGCGGAAGCCCGAGAACGTGACCCGAGAATGGAAGAAGGCCCTGAGAAGGAGATCAGATAATGCTCATCCTGACCCGTCGCGTGGGAGAGACTCTCATGATCGGCGACGACATTACCGTCACGGTTCTGGGAGTGAAAGGGAATCAGGTGCGTATTGGCGTGAATGCGCCCAAGGATGTGGCCGTCCACCGTGAAGAGATCTATCAGCGCATTCAGCGCGAGAAATCCGAAGACGAAGACGGCGATCCTGGCGCGTGAGTGCTGGATAGGCGCTTTGGTACCGTCTGGGCTGGTGAAGTCGTCCCCTTTATCGGCTCGGGCTACCCCTGAAGACCTTCTTCGTCCGCAGGCATCAGCCTTCTATCCTGGCTTTCTGGTAACTTCTTCATCCTCTAAGGTTTTTTTCGAAAAAAGTTTGTCTGTTGGCTGGACAACACTCATCGGAATCGGTAATCTACGCGCCGTGCTGATCGGGGAGAGGTGGCCGAGTGGCTGAAGGCGCTCCCCTGCTAAGGGAGTATAGGGTTTATAGCCCTATCGAGGGTTCGAATCCCTCCCTCTCCGCCATTTCCGGGAAATCGGAAACCGCGATCAACACAGTGTGAAGAAAGACAGTGTGAAAGAAGTTAGTGATCAAGCGCCCGTAGCTCAGCTGGATAGAGTACCTGACTACGAATCAGGTGGTCGGAGGTTCGAATCCTCCCGGGCGCGCCACTCACTAAAGTCGGGTAAACCGGCATCGCTGCTTCACAAGATTTCAAGCGCCCGTAGCTCAGCTGGATAGAGTACCTGACTACGAATCAGGTGGTCGGAGGTTCGAATCCTCCCGGGCGCGCCATATAGACGAAAACCCCCGCACTCATGTTCTTATACAGGGCGCGGGGGTTTTTGTTTGTCGGGTATCTGATCGGCGATATCTGGCCGATCGCAGCCGAGCGCCGATAGGACATCGACGCGCCGGCCACGCATGACGGTTTGTCCGGCCAGAGCCGGTGAGGATGCTTGCTAGGCGAACGCTGCCGAGGAGTCGTGGGTCGATGTCGGTGCCGGCTCGGAGGCGTTCAGACCCGCGAGGAAGGCGTCCAGCGCTGTCTCCCGGCGCAATGCCATGAAGCGCGACGCCGCCTCTGCATCTCGGCCACGCATGATGTTCAGCCACTGTTTCAACAGCGACACGATCACCTTCTCCGACATCCCCGCGCTTCGTTTTGCCTCGGCATAGCGGTTCAGCACGGCGCTACGTGCCGACCACGGTGTAGTGGGTAGGCGCTCGCCGTCCGAGATCTGCCAATGACGAATGCGTCGTGCCAACCAGGGGTCTGCCAGCATGCCGCGACCCAGCATCACATCGTCGCAACCCGAGAGTGAACGCGCCTTCCAGTAGTCCTCCAGCGACCAGATATCGCCATTGGCCACCACCGGCACGCTCACGGCGGTCCGGATCCGAGCGATCCATTCCCAGTGGGCTGGCGGACGATAGCCCTCGCGTCGCGTTCGCGCATGCACGACCAGTTCCTCGGCGCCGCCGGCTTCGGCCGCTTGCGCACAGGCCAGGGCCAGCTGCTTGTCATCGAAGCCGAGGCGCAGCTTGGCGTTGACCGATACGCCGAACCGTTTCCCGACGTCCGAGACCGCCGCGACGGCAGCGTAGACGCGCGCTGGCGTACGCAGCAGCGACGCACCGCCGTCGTGGCGATTAACGGTCTTGGCCGGGCAGCCGAAGTTGAGATCGAGCCGCGTCGTTCCCTGCGCGATCGCCTGTTCGGCGTTGGCCGCCAGTGCCTGCGGATCGGAGCCGAGCAACTGCAACGTGACGGGCGTGGCCGAGGGCGTGATCGGCCCGGACGAACCTGCCGTCGCCAGCTCGGGGCAATGGCGCAGAAACACCCGTGGCGGCAGCTTCGCGTCGACGACTCGCACGAATTCGGTGACACACCAGTCCAGCGCGCCGTCCTCGCTCAACAGCGCACGGGTGTCGGCATCGATGACACCTTCCATCGGTGCCAGGCCGATACGGCCTGTGGCCGAGGCGGCTCGGGAAAACGGCGTTTCGCTATGGAAATTGAACCTGTCGCCACGAAAAGCGGACGTATCTGGATAGGGGAAAGGCTGTGCCATGCGACCTCCGATGATCGGTCGCCATGTTAGGGCCTATTGCCATTTCATGCACGGCCGTGCTGAACCGGCATCAGGCCCTGGCACATCTCTCGCTGAGCGCCACTGAAAAGATGGTCAGTGAGCGGTATGCCAGAAGCATGCCGCTCACTCTCGTCAGGCGCGGGCGGCAGCCCGTTGCTGGAGGATGCGCCGGACGGTAAACGCGACCGACAGTACCGCGAGCACCAGCAGGCCCGCCGAGATCGGGCGGGTGAAGAACAGCGTCCAGTCCTCGTCGGCCATCAGCGCTCGGCGCAGATTGGTCTCGGCGATCGGCCCGAGGATGACGCCGAGTACCAGCGGGGCCAGCGGGTAATCGAGCTTGGCCAGCAGATAACCCACCAGGCCGACGCCGATCAGCAGGTAGAGGTCGGTAATACGGTTGTTCAGCGCCAGCGCGCCCACCGCACAGCAGACCAGCACCACCGGCACGATGATCGACTTGGGAATCTCGGTGATTCGCAGGAACCAGCGCATGCTGATCAGGCAAAAGACCAGCACCATGCCGGCGGCCAGGAACATCGCCAGGAACATGCCATAGACCAAATCGGCGTTATCCATGATCAGCCTGGGGCCTACGCTGACGCCTTGTACCATCAGCGCTGCCATTAGCACGGCGTCGACCGCGCTACCGGGAATGCCCAGCGCGATCATCGGGATCAGCCCGCCGCCGGCGGTGGCGGAATTGCCCGACTCGGAGGCGACCACGCCATCGGCGATACCGGTACCGAAGCGTTCCGGGGTCTTCGAGGCACGCTTGGCCTGATCGTAGGCGATCAGGTTGGCGATGCTGCCACCGGCGCCGGGGACGGCACCGATGACCACGCCCAGCAGCGACGAACGCAAGAGATTTACAGGGCGGCTCAGAACCTCGCGCATGACGGCGAAAGGCCGAAACTGCATGCTTCCGCTCACCAGCGCCTTGCCTTGCTGGAGCTCCGACGGATTCTCCACCTCGCTGGCCAGCTGGCTCACCGCAAAGATGCCGATCAGTACCACCAGGAACGGAAAGCCGGCCGCCAGCACGTCGATGCCGAAGGTAAAGCGTGGCACGCCCATCATCGGATCCTGGCCCACGGTCGCGATGAACAGCCCCAGCAGGCTCATCATCAAGCCCTTGAGAACCGACTTGCCGACCAGGCTGGCGACGACGGTGACAGCGAACAGGATGAGCGAGAAATACTCCCAGGGGCCGAGTTTGACGGCGATCATCGCCAGCGGTGGCGCGGCGACGATCAGCACCACGGCACTCACCAGCGCGCCGAAGAACGAAGCCCAGATACCCAGCGCCAGCGCGCGGCCCGGTTCGCCCTTGCGCGCCATCGGGTAGGCATCGAACGTCGTCGCCACCGCAGAAGGCGTGCCCGGAATGCCCAGCAGGGCGGCACTGATCAACCCGCCCGAGCCCCCGCCGACATACACGGCGAGCATGGTCGCCACGCCCTGAAGCGGCGACATGGTAAAGGTCACCGGTAGCGTCAGCACGATCGCCATGGTGATCGTGAAACCGGGAATGGCGGCGGCCACGACACCTGCCATGACGCCAATCATCATGCTGACGAGGGTCGCCAGCGAAAACAGTTGTTCGACGCTGCTGAGCAGCGCATCGGTCATCAGCATGGAAAGTTCTCTTGTCCCGTTGGTCTTGTTCGAGTCGGACGACCGGTCTCGGGCTACCCGCTCCGCGCTACCACAGGCGTCCCGCGGGTAGCGAAATCAGGAACACGTGGCTGAACAGCATGTAGAGACCCAGGCCGAAGATCACGGCGACGAGTGCAGCGATCAGCAGTCGGCGTCCGCGACGAGCGCCCAGGATGAACTGCACGGCGAGCAGGAACAGCAGTGACGCCAGGGCGAATCCGATCCATGGCATGAGCAGCGCGTAGACGGCAAACGCCGCCAGCGTGGCAAAGGCCAGGCGTCGCTGCAGGAACCACTGTCTTGCACCGGCGCTCGCGGATCGGTCAGTGACGCGCAATGCCGCCATCGACTGCACCACGATCGCCAGATTGAAGATCACCAGCGCCCCGAGAATCAGCCTCGGGAACGAGCCGGCACCCAGCGGTTCCCACATCGACGACGGCAGGTCGCCGGCCTGCACGAACAGCCCGACGAACAGCGCGGCCAGGACGGCATTGAAAATGACGTTGGCGACCGCCTTGCCGTGCTCGCTGCTGGTCTCCCGCGCGGGGCGGGAGACCATCTCGGCATCCTTGCTCATCGTGCCAGCTTGCCGGAGAGGCGCTTGACCGTGGCATCGACCTCGGCGAGGTAGTCCGCATAGGCCTGCGGCCCCATGAACTCGACCTCTGCGCCGGCCTTGTTCACGCGCTCGACGAACTTCGGATCCTGGGACATGGCTTCGAAGCCCTGGGCCAGGGTCTCTACCTTGGCCGGATCGATCTCCTTGGGCGCGACGATACCGCGATTGATGCTCAGGTTGAGGTTGTCGTAGCCGAGCTCCTTGAAGGTCGGTACGTCGGGGGTCTGCTTGAGACGTTCCTTGCTGCCGATGGCGAGAAACCGTAGGTCGCCGTTCTTGACGAACTCCAGGCTCGACGAGATATCGCCGATCGAGGCGTCGATATGGCCGCCGACCAGCGCGCGAATGCGAGCGCCGGTTCCTTCGAAGCCGACGTATCGGAACTGTGCATCGATGGCGTCTTCGATCATCGCCGCATGCACGTGGGGAATGCCGCCGAGCGTTGCGCCGACGCGAATGTCACCGGGATTCTCCTTGGCATATTCGGCGAAATCCTCGAAGGTCTCCCAGTCGCTGTCGGCATTGACCACCAGATACTGGGGCGAGGAGGCCAGCGAGGCGATCGGCTGGAAGTCGTCCCAGTTGAGCTGAGTCAGGCCGGTGGCGTTGGCGGCCATCAGCCCCTCGTGGACCTGGCCGACGGTGTAGCCGTCGGGATCCTTCTGCGCCAGCTCCTTGAGGCCGATGGTACCGCTGACGCCGGGCATGTTGATCACCGGCATCGGCTGGCCGATGTGCTCGTCGGCGGCGTTGGAGATGATGCGCATCAGGGCATCGCTGCCACCGCCGGGTGACCAGGGCACGATGAACTCGATGGCCTTGTCGGGATAGTCTTCGGCTTGTGCGAGCTGGCTGGTCGCCAGACCGGTCGCACCGAGCCCCAGTGTCAGGGAAGCGATCGCGCCGCCGGAGGCGAGCATTCGGCCCAGTTTACCCTGGGCGGCGTTACGGAGTACGTCGTAGAACATGAGTTGTCCTTGTTTGGCTTGTAGGTTTTGACGTCGTATCGACTTTTTTCGGTCCGTTGACTTTCTTCGCTTCTTGCGTTGCTGCCTTTCGAGGGCGCGTGCGCTCGCGCTTTGGCACCTACCCGAGCAGTAGCCCTCCATAGATCAGTCCCAGAAGAACGGCCCACACCGGATGGAGCTTGAGACGCCAGAGCATCACCACGGCGATCGCACCGATGATGGTCGTGTGAATCCAGCCGGAATCAGTGACGCTTTCGTTGAGGAACGACCAGGTGAGATAGCCCATCAGCACCATGATCACCGGCCGGACCCACTGGCTCATCGACTTGACCTTGATCGAATCCCGGTAGCGATACAGGGTTCCCAGCGCTACCAGCATCAGGATCAGTGAAGGGGCGACGGTGGCGAACGTGGCCACCAGTCCGCCGCCGATGCCGGCCACGTCATAGCCGATATAGCCGGCCATCTTGGTGGCGATGGGGCTGGGCAGGGTATTGCCCAGCGCCAGCGTCTCGGCGAATTGCTGGGAGGTCATCCAGCCATAGCGGCCGACGACTTCATTCTCGACCAGCGGAATGATCGCCGGCCCGCCGCCATAGCCGATGATGTTGGGAATGAAGAAGGCGAGGAACAGATCCCAGTAGATCATGACTTCGCCTCCCCGCTGCGCTTGCGCCACCGTTCCGGTCGCAGCAGTGCGGCAATGAGGATCGCGCCAATCACCAGACCTGGATGAATACCGAGCCCGTATATCAGACCGCCGGCGACCGCCCCCATGATCAGGGTCGCGATCCAGCCGAGCACGATGCGTGACTTCTGGAAGAAGTCCCAGGTGAGCTGGGCCATCATCACCATCACCACCGGAATGACGCCTTCGCTCATGCCCTGGATCCAGCGCTGGTCGCGGAAACGGGTGAACAGCCCCAGCAGTACCACCATCGCCACGATGCACGGCACGATGACCGCCAGGACGGCATTGAGACAGCCGACCACGCCGCCAACCCGATAACCGATGGTGCCGGCCATCTTGGTGGCGATGGGGCCGGGCAGGGTGTTGCCGATGGCCAGCACGTCGCCGAACTCCTCATCGTTCATCCACTGATAGCGAGTGACCGCCTCGGCGCGAACCAGCGGAATCATCGACGGCCCGCCGCCGAATCCGAGCAGGCCGATGCGCAGGAACGCCACGAACAGATGACGCTGGGTTGTCAAAGACGAAGACATGGATCAGAACACCGCGATGCTGGAGTCGGTGCGCGGCTCGGTGCCGCCGCAGTAAACGCCGCTCTGAGGTTCTCGCAGGATGATCTGACCACGACCATAGGCGGTGCTGTCCACGGCCATGGTCATCTGGTGACCACGTGCCGCCATCTCGCGGATCACGTGAAGCGGATAGCCGGGTTCGATGCCGATCTTGCGTCCGCCCATCCACTGCCAGCGTGGCGCATCCAGCGCCGCCTGCGGGTTGAGATCGAAGTCGATCAGATTCATGACGACCTGCATGTGGCCCTGGGGCTGCATGAAGCCGCCCATGACGCCGAACGGGCCGAGCGCGGTGCCGCCCCGGGTCAGAAAGCCGGGGATGATGGTATGGAAAGTGCGCTTGCCAGGCGCCAGCACGTTGACATGATCCGCCTCGAGGCTGAAACCGTGACCCCGGTTCTGCAGCGAGATACCGGTTTCGGGCACTACGACGCCGGAGCCGAAGCCGTGATAGTTGCTCTGGATATAGGAGACCATGTTGCCGTCGCTGTCGGCGGTCGCCAGATAGACCGTGCCGCCGGCCTGTGGCTGGCCGGGTTCGGGGTCGATGGCATTCTCGCCGATCAGGCGGCGGCGGGTGTCGGCATACTCGTCGCTGAGCAGCGAAGCGACGCTCGTGCGCATGTACTCGGCCTGGGTGATGTGATGGTGGCCATCGGTGTAGGCCAGCTTCATCGCTTCCAGCTGACGATGCAGCAGTTGCGGGTCGTCGCGGACCGTGACATCGAACCCTTCCATCATGCGCAGCGCCATCAATGCGACCATGCCCTGACCGTTGGGCGGAATTTCCCAGACGTCGTAGCCCCGGTAGTTGACCGAGATCGGCTCGACCCATTCGGGGCGATAATCCGCCAGATCGTCGGCGCGAAGGTAGCCGCCCGTCGCCTGCGAGAACGCGTCGATCTTCTGCGCCAGTTCGCCGCGGTAGAAGCTTTCGCAGCGGCTCTCGGCCAGGGCTTCGAGCGTTCTGGCCTGAGCTTCGTTGCGATGGAGTTCGCCAGGGCGAGGCGCGTGCCCTTCGGGCGCGAAGGCCTCGAGCCACGTCGCAATGGCGGGATCGCTTGCCTTGGCACGGAATTCGACCTCGGCGCGTTGCCATAGCTGGCTGATCACCGGCGAAACCGGGGAACCTTCCCGGGCGATGCGGATCGCCGGCGCCAGCAGGGTGGCGAAGTCCAGCTTGCCGTACTGCTTCGACAGCTCGGCCCAGGCGGCAGGAATGCC
Organism: Salinicola sp. 4072; assembly: GCF_036663415.1. Lineage (NCBI taxonomy): Bacteria > Pseudomonadati > Pseudomonadota > Gammaproteobacteria > Oceanospirillales > Halomonadaceae > Salinicola > Salinicola sp. 4072. The sequence continues at coordinate 203,842 of NZ_JAXOVV010000003.1, forward strand.
GGGGACGGTGACCGGCGTCCAGCCGTGCAGCGGCATCTCGTCGTGGCCGGCGGCCTTGACGGCTTCCGGCGTCAGCCGCTTCGGCGCATGGCCGCTGGCGTTGAGACCGTGGAGCTTGCCTTTCCCGTCGTTGCCTTCGGCAATCCAGACCAGGGCGAAGGCATCACCGCCGATTCCATTGCCGGTGGGTTCGACCACAGTCAGCACCGCCGCCGTCGCGATGGCGGCGTCGATGGCGTTGCCACCCAGGGCCAGCATGTCTCGCCCGGCCTGGCTGGCCTGTGGCTGCGAAGCCGCGACCATGCCGCGATCGGCATAGGTGGCGCTACGGCGAGAGGGGTAGGGATTGTTGTGATCGAAAGCGAGGGACATGGCGTTTCTCGATTATTGTGAGCCGATTCACCGTAAGGCGGTTCGCCGGATGCCGAAGGTCGTACGGTAAATTGATGTTAATCGTTTATGATGTGAAAAATCGATTTTTTACTATGGCGTCGAATTCTTGTGAAGGTCAAGACCTGAGTCGGCGAGATAGTGAGTTTCTATCACTGGATCGGAAGGTGAGCACTTATGGGAGTTGAAGCACCCACCGCCAACATGACGGCCAGCCAGCTGTACACGGCCTTGAAGCGCGATTTGATCGATGGACGTTTCGCCGCCGGGCAGAAGCTGGCAATCACCACCCTCAAGCAACGTTACCGGGTCGGGCTCAGTCCCCTGCGCGAGGCGCTCAATCGATTGGCCGCCTATGGCCTGTTGGTGCAGGAAAATCAGCGTGGCTTCCGGGTTCCCGCATTGACGCGTGCCGAACTGGACGACATCGCCGAGCTGAGACAGCGTTTCGAAGGGCAGGCGCTGGCGCAGGCGCTAGAGGCGGGTGACGATGAATGGGAAGCCGGCCTGCTGGCGGCGTTTCACCGTCTCAAGCGGGCCGACGAGACGCCGGGTCAGCTGGAGCATTGGGAGCAGATGCATCTGCAGTTCCATCGTCATCTGCTGGAGCCCTGCGGTTCGCCCTGGCTGTTGCGTTTCATCGAACAGCTGCATGACCAGTTCGATCGCTACCGGCGCATGGCGCCGGCCAACAATGCGGTGCGAGAGACACTCAATGACCAGCACGGCCAGCTGGTCGATCTGGCCATGTCACGCGATACCGCTGCGGCGCGAGCGCTGCTCGAAGAGCATATACGGCTCTCCTACGAGGTGGCGCAGGGTGCCTGCCAGGAAAACGAGATGAGCAAAGGGAAAGGCGGGGCGACAGGGATAGGCGGGGCGACAGAGAAAGCATGACGACGATCACAACGGCGTGATCAGAGCCGCACGAGTGCGCCTTTCAGGCGCCGCTCCAGCACGGCCAGCGAGATGCTGTCATCGGCCGGCCACGCCAGCAGCAGACGCGCCCCCTGGCTATCGTAGTCGGCGCTGACCACCGGAATGTCATGCTCCGCCAGCCAGCGGCGGGCTTCCGCTTCGTTGCTGAAATCGACTTGGATGGTCACGTCGCGACGCTCGGTGAATTCGCGCCGGGGCAGAGTGTCGAGTGCCTTAAGCACGGCCTGGGTGTAGGCACGAACCAGCCCGCCGGTTCCCAGTTTGGTGCCGCCGAAGTAGCGCGTCACCACTGCACCGATCTGCCCCAGTCCGCTGCCTTCCAGCGCCTGAAACATGGGGCGTCCGGCGGTGCCGCCCGGCTCGCCGTCATCCGAAAAGCCGATCGCGATCTGCTCGCCGGGCGCGCCGGCAATGAAGGCGGAACAGTGGTGGCTGGCATCGGGATAGGTCGAACGCGCGTCGTTCAGCAGCACATCGAAGGCGGCGTTGTCGGGTGCATGACAGAGCCAGCAGATGAAACGGCTCTTCTCGATCTCGACGGTATTGGCGTGTCGCGCACGCGGGGCAAGATCGGGAATCGGATAGCGCATGGCGTTCTCTTGGCTGACTCAGGCCGAGTTTTTTGCTCGGCCCGGAAGACTTGGGTCGATTCCGGGGGAATCAGGCCACCTGGGGTGGGTTGCGCATCACGCCCATGACCAGGCCGAGTACCTGCACATCCTCGTTCTTCAGATAGATCGGCGGCATGCTGTCGTTGGCGGGTTGCAGGCGGACGCCGGATTTCTCGATGAACAGCTTCTTCAGCGTCACTTCCTGGTTGTTGATCAGGACTACCGCCGTTTCGCCGTTTTCGGCCGACTCGTAGCGCTCGATGATGATGACATCGCCATCGAAGATGTTGCTGTCGACCATCGAATCGCCTCGAACGCGTAGCGCATAGGTGTTTCGGCGGACCAGCTTCGCGGGGACATGAACCGTGGCATCGTCGAGGCAGGCTTCCATCGGCAGCCCGGCGGCGACCTGTCCGAGCAGGGGGATCTCGACCAGATCGGTGGCATCGATGGGTTCCCAGTTGCCGTCGATCAGCGGCAGGTTCGGCTGGCGCTGCAGATAGCTCGGTGCGGCGTTTGTCATCGTCTTCTCCCGAGGTGGTGCCGCCATCATAGCAAGGCAAACGGCAGCGGCAAGTCGATACTTTGTTGCAGGATCGCCTGCCACCAGCGACTCCGGTTTTCCTGGTGGCGCGGGTTTCCGCGTCCGGCCAGGCGATGCCGCAATCCGGCGATCTCTACGGGCGGCTGGATGACGTCGAGATCGCTGGCGCCAGGACATTGACGCTGGATATCGATCACACGGTGCCTTAGGCTCTGCCGAAACCGGCGATGGCGGGTTGCCGACCGGGTAGTTCGCCATCGCCATATCGGTTCAGGAGCTCGATTCCCCGCATGCGTCTCAAGTCCATCAAGCTGGCCGGCTTCAAGTCGTTCGTCGATCCGGTGACGGTGCCGTTCGACAGCAACATGACCGCCATCGTCGGACCCAACGGCTGCGGCAAGTCCAACGTCATCGACGCTGTGCGCTGGGTGATGGGGGAATCCTCCGCCAAGACCCTGCGCGGCGAGTCGATGACAGACGTCATCTTCAACGGTTCCACCGGCCGTTCTCCCGTCGGCCAGGCCTCCATCGAGCTGATCTTCGACAATCGCGACGGCGATCTCGGCGGCGCCTATGCCGGCTACAACGAGATCGCGGTCAAGCGCCTGGTCACCCGCGAGGCCCAGTCCAGCTATTTCCTCAATGGCCAGAAATGCCGTCGCCGCGATATCGCCGACATCTTCCTGGGCACCGGGCTCGGGCCGCGTTCCTACGCGATCATTGGCCAGGGCATGATTTCCCGGCTGGTCGAGGCGCGGCCGGAAGAGTTGCGCAACACACTGGAAGAGGCGGCGGGAATCTCCAAGTACAAGGAGCGTCGGCGGGAGACCGAAAATCGCCTGCGGCGCACCCAGGAGAACCTCGAACGGCTCGACGACATCCGCGAAGAGCTCGACAAGCAGCTCGAACGGCTCAAGCGTCAGGCCGAAGCGGCCAAACGCTATCGCACCCTGAAAGAGGAAGAACATCGCCTGCGCGGCGAGCTCGCGGTGCTGCGGGAACGCGCCCTGCGCAGCCAGCAGCGCGAAGAAGAGGCGCGCGTGCGCGACTGCGAGATCCAGGTCGAACGCGAGATTCTCGGCCAGCGCCAGTGCGAAACCCGATTGGCGGAAGGCCGGGAGGCCCACGATGCGGTGGCCGCGGAGCTGGAAACGCACCAGGCCGCGTTCTACCAGACCGGCGCCGATATCGCCCGGCTGGAGCAGTCGCTGGAACATGCCCGGCAGCGTGAGCAGCAGCTCGCCGACGATCAGGAGAGCGCCCGACGCGAGCGGGATGCGCTGGCGCAACTGGTCGAGCAGGACGAGACGCGCCGCGCGGAGCTCGATACCCGACTCGAGACGCTGTTGCCCGAAGCCGAGATCGCGGACGAATCGCTGCTGACGCTGGAGCTGCAGCTAGAAGAGGCCGAGGCCCTGGCAGACGAGCACCGGCAACAGTGGGAAGCGTTCAGCGAACGCGACCGGGATGCCCGTCACCGGGCCGAACGCGAGCAGGAGACGATCCGGCGTCTCGAACGCCAGCTCGAAGAGGCGGCCCGTGAACTGGAACGTCGACGGCAGCAGCGGTCCGAACTGCCGGATGTCAGTGATCTGGAGGCGGAAAGAGACGCGCTCCGGGAAGACTTGGCAATGCTGGACGAACGGCAGCAGGCGCTGGAGATTCGTCGCGAAACGCATCAGCAGTCCCGCGAGCGGGCTCGGCAAAGCCAGGCTGAAGCGCAGGCGGCCAGAGACAGCGAACGTGAGCGTCGGCATCGCTGCCAGGGAGAGATCGCCTCGCTGGAGGCACTGATCGACGCGGCCCTCAACGATGACGACGCCAGCCTGGCCGAACAGCTCGGCGATCACCCGCTGGGTAGTGCCCCGCGAGTCGCCGAGCGTCTCCAGGTGGCGGCCGGCTGGGAGCGCACCGTGGCCTGGGTGCTCGCGCCGTGGTTGAAGGCGCGCCTGGCGGATCCGGAAGCCGCCCGCGTGCCGCTGGCGTCGCTGGTCAGCGGTGAGCTGCCGGTGGTCTCGGACCAGTCGCCGGAGGCCGCACCTCCCCGGTCGCTGGGCGCCCGGGTCGAGGGCGCCGGTGCGCTGTCGATGTGGCTGTCGGCGATTCATTGCGTCGATGACCCGGAGGCGGCCTGGCAGATGGTCGCCGACCTTCCCGCGGGGCAGAGCGTGATCACGCAGGATGGCCTGTGGCTGGGGCGGGGCTGGGCCCGGCGTCTCGGTCGGGACGACGCCAATGCGGACAGCGTCCTGCTGCAGCGACAGCGCCGCGATGCGCTGATCGAGGAGATCGCGACGCTCGACGCCACGCTGGCCGAGCATGAAACACGGATCGCACACTGGCAGTCCGAAGTCGAGGCCAGCGAAGCGGCACTGGAAACGCTGGGGCAGGACGAACGCGGGCTCGCCCAGCAGCGTCAGACGCAGGCGACCCGGCTGGCGACGCTGGAGAGTCGTCTCGAGCATGTCATTTCGCGGCTGCGGGAGTTCGATGCCGAACAGGCGCAGGGGCAGGAGCGACACGCGGAGCAGGCACTGGAACTGGAAAGCGTGCGGGAGCGCTGGCAGCAGGCGCTCGATCAGGTCGAGGCCAACAGCGCCGAGCGCGACGCGCTGCAAGCGGCCCGCGAACAGAGCCAGTCCCGGCTCGCGGAGCTGCGCCAGCAACAGCAGCAGACCCGGCAGACCCAGCAGCAACTGGCGCTCGAACGTCAGCGTCTCGAGGCCCAGCGCGGCGAGCTTCGGCAGCAGGCCGAGCGCAGTCGGGAGCAGCTGTCGCGACTCGACGAACGTGTCGAACTGCTGCAGGAACAGCTGGAAACCTTGCGCGAACCCGACGACGATCAGCGTGAACGCCTGGCGCAACGACTCGAAACGCGATCCCAGCAGGAGGCCACGCTCAACCGTTGCCGGGATCGCGCCAATCAGATCGGCGAGACGTTGCGCCAGACCGAGATCGAACGCCAGCAGCACGAACGCAATCTGGAAGGGCTCCGCCAGCGGTTGCAGGAAGCGCGGATGCAGGTTCAGGCGTTGACGCTCAAGGCGGATGCGCAGCAGGAGGCGCTGGCGGAACAGCAGCAGGACGCCCGGAGCCTACAGGAAAATCTCGATCCCAATGCCACGGAATCCGCCTGGCAGACTCGGCTGGAAGAGACCGGTGAGCGCATTCGGCGGCTCGGCGCCATCAACCTGGCTGCGATCGAGGAGTACGAGCAGCAGGCCGAGCGCCGTGATTACCTCGAAGCCCAGCACGCCGAGCTGAGCGAAGCGATCGACACCCTGGAGCGTGCGATCAAGCGTATCGACCAGGAGACGCGCACCCGTTTCAAGCAGACTTTCGAAGAAGTGAACCAGGGCCTGATGGCACTTTTTCCCCGAGTCTTCGGCGGTGGGACCGCATGGTTGACGCTCACGGGAGAGGATTTGCTGGAGACGGGCGTGGCCATTATGGCCCGCCCCCCGGGCAAGAAAAACAGCACCATTCACCTGCTTTCCGGGGGAGAGAAAGCACTGACGGCACTGTCGCTGGTATTCGCCATCTTCCAGCTCAATCCGGCACCTTTTTGCATGCTCGACGAAGTCGACGCGCCACTGGACGACGCGAATGTGGGACGCTATGCAAAACTGGTCAAGGAAATGTCGGAAAGCGTGCAGTTCATCTTCATCACGCACAACAAGATCGCAATGGAAGCGGCCGAGCGATTGATGGGCGTGACCATGCAGGAGCCGGGCGTGTCACGCCTGGTATCGGTGGGGGTGGAAGAAGCGGCGTCGATGGCGGATACGTCCTGATACTGGCGAAAATAGCCAAACCGGCTAATGACGTAATAGGATGTCTCGCATGGGATGGAATTGAAGGGTGATTGCTGATGGGCAAAACTTCGCTTGACAAAGAAAAAGTAGCCCATTTTTGACAAATCACGCTATGCTAGTGCGAACATGCCATAGGCATGTTGTCCTCTTCCAGCATAGTGGCACCGCGAACAGGCAAGACGACCCATGGAACTAAGAGAGTGGCTGATCATCCTGGGGCTGGTTTTGGTGGCGACCATCGTGATCGATGGTTTCCGTCGTCTTCAGCGCCAACGTCGGGTTCCACGCCTAGATCAGGCGATCGGAGACAGCGAATCCGACGCCGGATCCGACGTGGATCCGGAACAGGCGGCCCGCGAGGCCGAGGTCAACTGGGAATTGCCCAATGGAGGGGCACGTGTCGTACGTCCGGCGACGTTTGAACGCAGTGGCAATGGTTCGGAACCGATCAGGCCTTCCGAACCCAAGCGCCAGGAACGAATTCCGAAAGAGGAACTGCAGCGCAGCATCGTCGATCGCCGAACGCGCTCCTCGTTCGCCGACATGCAGCACAACGTCAAGAGCGCCGTTCGCGCGGGTGCCAAACGCGTCAGCGAATCGGCTCATCGCCTGAGCCACAAGCGCGACGCGGAAGAAACACGGGTTCAGAAGACGACGGAGCGCCACCAGGAGCCGAGTCTGGCATCTCGGGAAACCGACGTCGCCGAACCATCGAGCCAGCTGCAGATCACGACGCTGGTGCCGCCCGAGGGCGCGTCGATTTCGTATGACGGTGACCGTGTGGCCAGCGAGGCGCACTCGGCCGATCAGCCCGAGCCCACCCTCTCGGAACGCCGTGTCGAACCGGAGACGGCAGAAGGGTCCGTCGCGCCAGCCGAGGATGCCGACGTATCGCCACGAAACGACGTCGTGACGCAGCATCCGGCGGTGGAGCGTGCCAAGCGTCATCACGTGAGTGCCGCTCGTGCCCGCGAAACCCTGGCGCATTCCGAGGAGATCATCGTCATCAGTGTGCTGGCGAGAACCGAAGATGGGTTCGACGGTGCCGATCTGCTCAACCTGATGCTGGCCTGCGGCCTGCGTTTCAGCGAGATGGGCATTTTCCATCGCTACGAGACCGAAGCGGACGACAGCGAGCTGCAATTCTCGATGGTCAACGTGGTCAAGCCGGGCGTCTTCGATCTCGACAACATGCAGGAGATCGTGACGCCGGGGGTGACCTTCCTGATGCCGCTGCCGGGCGCCAACGACACCTCGGCCGCCTTCGAGGCGATGCTGGAAACCGCGATGGTGCTGGTGCGCAATCTCGGTGGCGAGCTCAAGGACGAGAACCACAGCGTGATGACCGCCCAGACGATCGAGTTCGCGCGTCAACGGGTGCAGGAGTTCGAGCGCCGCCATCGGTTGCATCGCTATCAAGCCAATTGAGTTGGCAAAGGCTCGAAATGAGCCGGACTTGACGACGGGGCCTTTCGGGGCCCCGTCGTCGTTTCGTTTCCTCGTTCGGCCTGAGTCGGGGCTCCGCGTTACGGCAGCCGTGATCGGCTTCCGCTACAATGCGGGTCACTTTGTGCAGCGATCGAATCGAGCGTCATGAGCCAGATCCCCCAAGCGGTCCTCGAGCGGGCCGATGCCCTGCGCCAGCAGTTGGACGATGCCAACTATCACTATTACGTCGAAGATCAGCCGCAGATTCCGGATATCGAGTACGACAAGCTGCTGCGCGAGCTGCAGTCGCTGGAAGCCGATCATCCCGACCTGGTGACGCCGGATTCACCGACGCAGCGTGTCGGGGCTTCGCCGGCCGAACGCTTTCGGGAAGTGACGCATGCCGTGCCGATGCTGTCGCTCGATAATGCGTTCAGCACGGAAGAACTCGAGGCATTCGTCAAACGTGTCGCCGACAAGCTCGAGAGTGACTCGGAGACGCTGAGGTTCTGCTGCGAACCCAAGCTCGACGGGCTGGCGGTGTCGCTGGTCTACGAGAACGGCCGGCTGGTCCAGGGCGCAACGCGTGGCGACGGGCGGACCGGCGAAGACGTCACGCTCAACCTGCGTACGCTCCACTCCATCCCCCTCAAGCTGCGGGGCAAGTCGGTGCCGCCGCTGATCGAGGTGCGCGGCGAAGTCTATATGCGCCACTCAGGCTTCGAGGCGATGAACGAGCGTGCGCGGGAGAACGGCGACAAGGTCTTCGCCAACCCGCGCAATGCCGCTGCCGGCAGCCTCCGGCAGCTGGATTCCTCGATCGCCGCCAAACGGCCATTGGAGTTCTGTGCCTATCAGGTCGCCCGGCTCGAGGGGGACGACAGCGCGCAATCCCATTCCGACTATCTGAAGCGATTGCGCGAGCTGGGTTTCCGTACCAGCCCGCTGCTCGATGTCGTCGAGGGCGCGAGCGGCGTCGTCTCGTTCTGCCAGACGCTGGGCGAGCAGCGCGAGACGCTCGATTACGACATCGACGGCGCCGTGCTGAAGGTCGACAGCCTGCGCGATCAGCGCGAGCTGGGCTTCGTCTCCCGCGCGCCGCGCTGGGCCATCGCCTACAAATACCCGGCCCAGGAGCAGACCACGACGCTCAACGACGTGGCGTTTCAGGTCGGTCGCGTCGGTACGCTGACGCCGGTGGCCAAGCTGGAGCCGGTGCAGGTCGCTGGCGTGACGGTCTCCAACGCCACGCTGCACAACATGGACGAGGTCGAGCGGCTCGGTGTTCGCATCGGCGATACCGTGATCGTGCGGCGAGCCGGCGACGTCATTCCGCAGATCGTCGGTGTCGTCGAGTCGCAGCGCCCGGAGGGGGCGCGTGCCATCGAGATGCCGACGGCCTGCCCGGTCTGCGGCTCGCAGATCGAGCGGCTGGAAGGCGAGGTCGCGGCGCGCTGTTCCGGTGGCCTTTACTGCCCGGCGCAGCGCAAGGAGGCGTTGAAGCACTTCGCCAGCCGGCGCGCGCTGGATATCGACGGTCTCGGCGAGAAGCTGATCGATCTGCTGGTCGAACGCGAGTGGGTCAAGACGCCGGCCGATCTGTTCCGATTGAGAGCCGAACGACTCGCCGAACTGCCCCGGCTGGCGGAAAAATCCGCGAACAACCTCGTCCATTCGCTCGAGGCGGCCAAGCACACCACGCTGGCGCGTTTCGTCTACGCCATCGGCATCCGTGAAGTGGGCGAAGCCACGGCGGCCAGCCTGGCGCGCCACTTCGGTACGCTCCAGGCGCTGCGCGAAGCCTCGCTGGAGGCCTTGAAGGCTGTCGACGATGTCGGCCCCGTGGTGGCCCACCATATCCATACTTTCTTCCGTCAGACACACAACCAGGAAACGCTGGACGACCTGCTGAAGGTGGGCGTGACCTGGGAAGAGGAGGCTATCGGCGAACGGCCGCAGCCGCTGGCAGGGCAGACCTGGGTGTTGACCGGCAGCCTGGAGGGCATGACTCGTGACGAAGGCAAGGCGCGCCTGCAGGCGCTCGGCGCCAAGGTCGCCGGCAGCGTCTCGAAGAAGACCGCTACCGTCGTCGCCGGGCCCGGTGCCGGCAGCAAGCTGACCAAGGCCGAAGAGCTGGGCGTCGAGGTGATCGACGAAGCCACGTTCATCGAACGGCTGAACGCATGGGAGGCAGGAACATGAGTGGACGCTTCATCGAAATCCCGCACCGCATGCTGCCCGCGGAAACGCTGGATGCGCTGCTGGAGACGTTCGTCACGCGGCAGGGGTACGACACCACCGATGTCGCGACGGACATGCATGACTGGGTGCGGGATCTCAAGCGGCAACTCGAGCGGAGCGAGTTGCTGATCGTTCACGACCTGCAGACCGAGAGCACCGAGGTGATGACCCTGGCCCAGTGGCGCAGCTTCGGGCGGGATCTGGCCGATGACGAGGAGGAAGGCTAAACGGTGCGTCCGTTTTGCCAGATGACTAATTCGAGCAGCATTTGCTTACCACTGACCGAGCATCAACCGCCCTTTTGCTCATTATTGCGAGGGGCAAGCCCCTCGCGCTCCCCTTTCTTGACGCCCCAGACGGCGAAACCCTGAACGCCAACCGCCCGCGCTCGGGTCGGCGCGAAAGGGCATCCTGCCCAACGCGCCTCTCGCGTCATCCATGACGCGAGACCCGACGCGGCGATCGTCGTTCAGCGCCGTTCTGGAAGGCGTCATCGGGTGGGGAATTCAAGCGTATCGGTTTATCAGCAAACCAAAACGGCGCCCCGTCATTAAGAACAGGGGCGCCGTTTTGCTTTGTCACCTTTCTCGATGAAGAACAGCCGTTGTCAGGTGAAGGCCACTATCAGGTGAAGGTCGCCATCAAGTAAAGAATAGCGGCACCACGATACTGGAGATCAGCAGGATCAGCGCGCCACCCAAGCGTGAGGAGATCTGGGCGAACGGCATCAACTGCATGCGCTTGGCAGCGGAGAGCACGGCCACGTCCCCGGTGCCGCCCATATTGGCCATGCACAGCCCGGCGGTGATCGCGGACTCGATCGGATAGAAGCCGACCAGCTTGCCGACCAGGCCGGCGCCGAAGGCTGCACCGGCGACGACAGCGAACACGATCAACACGTAGGTGATGGAGATGGCGTCGATCACCTGGGCGAGATCGGTGTAGGCAATGCCGATCCCGAACAGCAGGGCGAAGGTCCAGTTCTTGGCAACGAACTGGAACCACTGCGCCGCGGCGTCGTTGATCGATTCCGGCACGACGTTGGCGATCTTGAGAACGGCGACCAGAATGATCATCAGCGCGTACGGATGCAGCGGAATGAACCCGCCCAGAATCTCGCCGCCGACGAAGAAGGTGAGTGCGGCGACGACGCCGATGCCCAGCTTGGAGAGCTCCAGCTTGCTCTCGCGCTCTTCGATTTCCACGCCCGGCATCATCTGGCCGTTGCCAGTCAGGCTCGGCATGCGGTTGGCCAGGCCGTTGAGCAGGCCGGCGATGATGATGGCGAAGACGTTACCCAGGGCCAGCGCCGGCACCAGGATGGAAATGTAGTAGCTCGCCGGCTGGCCCAGCAGCTGCTCGTAGATCTGGCTCATCGGTACGGCGCCGGCGCCCATGCCGCCGCCCATGATCGGCAGGGCGATGACGACGACAGCGTCCTGCGGCGAGAAGCCCATCATCCAGCCGACGGCGATCGCGAACAGGGCGGCGAATAGCACGGCGCAGATCAACGGCAGAGCGTAGCGCGAGCCGACCTTGACCAGCACGCGGGAGTCCATGCCCAGAATGCTGCCGGTGATCAGCGCGGCGATGTAGAAGTTGAGGAAGCCGCCGCCCTTCATGAACTGGGTCACGTTGTCGACGACGCTGGTCGGCAGCCACTGGACGTAGACCAGCGCTGCGGCGCCGAAGATGGCCAGGATCGCGCCGCCGCCAAGATAGCTCTTGACGATCGGCAGCCGATCACCGATGAAGCCCATGAGTTCGCCCAGGATCATCATCACCAGCAGGGCGCCGATCATCCCGGTCGGGATCGTGTCCGTCGCCATGGAGATGATCAGAACGAGGGTGGCGATGGCGAAAAGCGGTAGGGGAATGCCGAAGATCGGCGTCGACAGCCAGCTGTCTCGACGGCCGGAATCGGCGTGTGCAGTTTGCGTCACGGTTGAAGTCATGGTTGGCTCCCCATGGATTCTCGCCCAAAGGGCGATAAGCGGTATTCTTGCCCGGCGGGCGGTACGGTGCCGAGGATAGAGACCTCACGGTGTCGACCAAGCTTTAGGAAATTATTAAAGCCTTTATAAACTATTGAAAGAAACGCGCTCGAGAGCTGCATACACACGGCCTGGAGGGTATACCACCATGGTCTAAAGCCATGGCGGTTACCGACCGGTTACCTCGAGGGCGGCTGTTGCGGCCGGCATTGTGAAAAGGAGTGGCGGAAGATGTTCGGATTGGCTCGACGCGGCGGCAGGTCTGGCGAGATCGGGCCCACGCGCCCGGCTGGTGGGAACGTGGCGTGAAACGGCTACGTCTGAGTGCCCAGATATTCATCCTGGTCGCCAGCATGATCGTGCTGACGCTGGGCGTGGCGCTGTTGCTGTTCAACTACCAGCTGCGCGCCAATCTCGAGGACACCCAGGGCGAGAGGGTGATGGGGCTGGCGGCGGTGCTGGCCGATCGCAGTGACGTCAAGACGGCGCTCTCCGCCCGCCCCATTGTCCACGATCCCGATTCCGCCTTGCGCCAGCAGATCGAGAGACTGCGCGAGCGGCTGGGGGTGGATTTCATCACCGTCATGGATCTCGATCATCTGCGCCTGACGCATCCCGATCCCGACGAGGTCGGGCGGCATTTCCGGGGTGGCGACGAAGACCCCTCGCTGGCCGGGGAATCCTACGTCTCTCGCTCGGAGGGCACGCTGGGCGTCAGCATTCGCGGATTCTCGCCGGTGCTCGATGCCGGCGGTACGGTCATCGGCGCCGTCTCGACCGGGGTCACGCTCAACCGTGTCGGCCTGTTGCTGGCCGAACGCCGCCAGGGTCTGCTGCTGGGTATCGCACTGCTGATGCTGATCGGCGCCTCGGGCGCCTGGTGCCTGGCGCGCTATATCAAGCGGATCCTGCTGGGGTTCGAGCCGCACCAGATATCCCAGTGGGTTCGGGAGCGTCAGGCGATGCTCTCCTCGCTGCACGAAGGGGTGCTGGCGATCAATGGCGAGGGAGAGATCACGCTGGTCAATCCGGCGGCTTGCCAATTGCTGGGCTCCTCGGCGGCGGCCGACGGTTCGGGGATTCCGGCCGCGACGCTGAAGGAGCTGTTCGACAGCGGCATTCCCTCGCTCGACCGCCGGCTGACGCTGAACGGGCGAGCGCTGATCGTCAATCGCGTGCCCATTCGCGGCGAACGCGGTGCCGACGGAAGCGTGGTGACGCTGCGGGATCGCAGCGAAGTGAATCGGCTCGCCGAAGAGCTGACCGGCGTCAGCCGATACGCCCAGGCGCTGCGCGCCTCCACCCATGAATTCAAGAACCGGCTGCACGTGATCCTGGGGCTCGTGCAGCTGCGCGATCTGGGGCGCCTGGAGCGTTACCTGCGCGAGCTCGACGACACCCTGATCGCGCCGGCGGCGGCCCGGATTGCCGGGGTCAGGGACCCGATCCTGGCCGGCTTTCTTCTGGCCAAGGGCAGCGAGGCCAGAGAGCGGCGAGTGGCGTTCGAGATCGATCTGGAAAGCGAGATACCCGCACCCGACGAAAGCGAGATCATCCATCTTCTGGTATCGATCATCGGCAATCTGGTGGAGAACGCGTTCGAGGCGGTGGCCGGGCGCGAGGCGCCTCAGGTGAGCCTGACACTGGGCGTCGATGCCGGCGCGCTCTCGCTGCATGTATCGGACAACGGTAAAGGCATGGCCGAAGATCAGCAGCGGCTGGCCATGAAGCAGGGAGTCTCCTCCAAGGGCGAAGGGCGAGGCTATGGGCTGGCCATGGTCAAGACGCACGTGGAATCGCTCGGTGGCTCGCTGGCCCTCTATTCGACGCTGGGGCGTGGCACGCTGGTCGAGGTGACAGTACCCTATGCCATGGCGGTAACGCGGGTAACCGACGGAGTGACGTGATCCATGCGCGTACTGGTAGTAGAAGATGATCCGATGGTGATGCGGCTCAATGTCGAGTTTCTCAATCGTATCGACGGCATCGATCTGGTGGCGCAATGCGAAGACTTGCCGGCGGCCAGGGACTTGCTGGCGCGGGAGCCGGTGGACCTGCTGCTGCTCGATGTCTATCTCCGCGAGCACAACGGCCTGTCGCTGGTACGCGACCTGCGCCGCCAGGCCAGGGATATCCAGATCGTGCTGATCACGGCGGCCTCGGAAATGGAAACCGTGCGTGAAGCCAAGCATCTCGGCGTCAGCGACTATCTGGTCAAGCCCTTCGAGTTCGAGCGCTTCAAGGAGGCCCTGACGCGCTGTCTGGATACGCACCGGCGGCTGTCGCGGCTGCCGGCGCGCGCGCACCAGCGCGATCTGGATGCGCTGTTCCGCCGCGAGTCGATTGCCGCCCAGCCGGCCCGCCCCGGCGATTTGCCCAAGGGGCTGACGGCCAATTCGCTCGCTCAGGTGGCGAGAGCCGCCGCCGAACAGGACGGGGCGCCTTTCACCACCGAGGCGCTGAGCGAGAACACCGGCATGTCGCGGGTGTCGGTGCGCAAGTACCTCAAGCATCTGGTGGATCGCGGCGTGCTCGAGGAGTCCTTCCATTACGGCCAGATCGGCCGTCCTTCCTTTACCTACCGTTGCCTCGATGGCGAGACGCTGGCGCATCTGGGAGAGACCGGCACGCCGGGCTCGTGAGGCGAGGAAACCCGATTGACGATTCCGCTGGGCAACACGGCGTCAATCGGAGGCTCCCCGGACCGCAGGTGTCGTATCAGCGCCCGCAGGGGCCGTATCAGCGCCCGCGAATCAGGTCGGCGATGAGGCGTCGACCGGGGTGGAGGTGATCCACCAGCTCGCGCTCCAGCGGCATCGGTTCATCGTATAGCCGCGAGGCGATCAGTTCGGCACACAGCGGGGCACTGACCATGCCGCGGGAACCGTGCGCGGTCGTTATCCACAATCCCGGATAGTGGCTGCCGGGGCAGTCGAAGCGACGCTTGGCATCCTTGCCCAGCGCGGCGTAATTGCTGCGCCAGCGCGCGACGTCCGGCAGCGGCCCGGCGTAGGGCGTCTTGTCCGGGCTGGCGGCACGAACGCTGGCGCGGCCGCCGCAGCTGGCGGGATTGATTCCGGCAAACTGGCGGGCCAGCGCCGGAGCCGTTCGCGCCAGCTCGTCGAGGTTGCGGCGATGATCCGATTCGCGCAGCGTCGTATCGGCATCGTTGGGCGAAAAGGTCGCGCCGAAGGTGAGCATTCCGTCCCGGGCCGGCATTACGTAGCCCTCGGCGCAGAGCACGCGCTCCAGGGTCGGACCGTTGCCGGACTCGGTCTGCTGCGGTAGCGCCAGGGTGGATACCTGGCCGCGAACCGATTGCAGCGGCAGACCGTCGAGCCAGTCGTGGCTGGCGTGGCCGGTGGCGAACACGACCTGATCGACGCGCAGCGGGCTCTGGCCCAGCTGCAACTGCCAGCCGCTTTCCGTCTCCCGCAGTGAACGGAGTTCGGCCTGGTGTGTTTCGACGCCGGGCGTCGCCGCGAGGTGATGACACAGCGCCACCGGATCCACCCAGCCCGCCTGCGGATAATAGAGAGCAGCCTGGTCCAGATCGATGCCGGCGAGCGACGTGGCGTCGGCGGCCTCACTGGCGGAGACGACGGTCGACGGCAGGTCGTAGAGGTTCAGGAACCGGCGCTGGCGTTCGATGCCACGCGCATCCCCGGTCAGTTGCAGCAGCCCGCAGTCCGACCACCAGCGGCGCTGGGGATCGAGGCGCGCCAGCCAGCGCTGCGTGTAGAGCAGCGCGGCGAGATAGAAGCGGCTCTGTAGGTTGGGTTCGATCGCCAGTTTGACGTAGAGCGCGGCCTGAGGATTGCCGGAGGCCCCGGCCGCGATGCCGGTACGATCCACCAGCGTCACCCGACTGCCTCGGCGCGCCAGTGCCGCCGCCACGCTGGTGCCGGCGATACCGGCGCCGATCACGGCCACGTGCGCCGCCGGCCGGGCGGGCGGCGGCTGAAACCAGGGTGTCGCCGCTCGGGCGGAAATGGCCTCGGACGCAGGCCGCGCCGATTCGTCCCGCTCGCCGCGCAGCATCTCGCGCTTGCGGCCAAAGCCCGGCACCTTGCGCCAGCGGAAGCCGGCCGCGGCCAGGCCGCGGCGAACGAATCCCGCGCAGGTGAAGGTAGCAAAGGTCGTTCCCGGCCGGCTGGCGGCGGCCATGGCCTCGAACAGCTCGGGCCGCCACATGTCGGGATTCTTCGACGGCGCGAAACCATCGAGGAACCAGGCATCGACCTGACCGTCCAGCCGCGACAGACAGTCCGCGGCATCGCCGAAGTGAAGATCTAGAGTGACGCGGGCATCCAGTTGCAGCCGGTGGATACCGGCCACGGCCGGCGGCCACTGGTCGATCAGCGAAGCGGCCCGGGACGCCAGTTGCGGCCAGCTGCGCCAGGCGCGTTCCAGTGCCTCGCGGGTGAGCGGATGCTTCTCGGTCGAGACGAGGTGCAGTCTGGCCTCCGCCTGGGCGTGCTCGTCGAAGCACGCCCAGGCGCACAGCATGTTGAGCCCGGTGCCGAAGCCGGTCTCGCCGATCGTGAACGGACGCCGAGCCCGCCAGGCGGCCAGACGCCGTGGCAGGTCGTTGTTGTCGATGAAAACGAAGCGGGTCTCCTCGCGGCCATCCTGACGCGAGAAATAGACATCGTCGTAAGCGGTCGAGAAGGGGGCCTCGACGTCACCGTCGTCGACACGCCAGTCCAGCTCGGCGTGGCGGATGGCATGGCGATGAGGAGGAACCGAGTTGCCGATCATGGTTTCCACGTCCAGCCGCCGGCAGTCAGTCGCTTCATGAAAGCCAGGCGGAGAGCTGTATAAAAATTGAACACTTTCCGCCAGGCGGCGGCTTGTCGGCGGCACGGAAAGACGTCCGCGGGATCTTAACAGTGTTATCCACAGCCACTGTGCAAAACCGTCGCGACAAGGGGTGTGGATAACGGGGCGACGGGGACATCCGGCTTACGGCAGTACCCGCTTGAACGGCTTGACTTGCACTTGGGAGTAGACGCCGGCCGCGACGTACGGATCGGCGTCGGCCCAGCGCTGCGCGGCTTCGAGCGATTCGAACTCGGCCACGATCAGGCTGCCGCTGAAGCCGGCCTCACCCGGATTGTCGCTGTCGATTGCTGGATGAGGCCCGGCGAGCACGAGTCGGCCTTCGTCCTTCAGCGCTTCCAGACGCTCGAGGTGCGCCGGGCGAACCGAGAGCCGCTTTTCCAGGCTGTCGTCGACATCGTCACTGATAATGGCGTATAGCATCAGGAACCTTCCTCCGATTGTGATTGCGAAAGATGGCGGGCCAGGAACAGGGCCTGCCCGACCACGAACAGCAGCGTCAGTCCCAGCATGCCGAAAAGCTTGAAGTCGACCCAGGTCGCCTCGTCGTAGTAGCTGAAGACATAGACATTGAGCGCCGCCATGGCGAAGAAGAACAGCACCCACGCCAGATTGAGCCGCCGCCACACGGCCGCGGGCAGCGCTACCGCCTTGCCCATCATCCGCTGGGTCAGCGTCTGCCCGCCGAACAGCGGCGACAGCAGAAACGCGACGCCGAACAGTGCATTGATGACGGTGGGTTTCCACTGAATGAATGCCGGGTTGCGAAACGCGATGGTGGCGCCGGCCGAGGCGATCACGATGATCGAGGTGATCAGCAGCATCTTCTCGATGCGGCGCTGACGCCACCAGACGATGCCCAATTGCGCCACGGTAGCGGGAATCAGCACCATCGTCGCCATGATGATGTCGCCGCTCAGGTGGTACACGGCGAAGAAGATCGCGATGGGCAGAAAGTCGAACAGCAGTTTCATACGGGCTAGGCCTCTGGCGGGTGGTGGCGGCGCAGACGTTTGACCCGGCTCGTCGCGCCCGTCACCATAGTCGATCTATTCTGACAAAGACGCTGGCTGGCGTCATGCCCATGAGCGTTTTTCCCACCGATGATCGCGAGACTCGTTCGTTGACGCTGCCAGAAACGCTGGAAAGCGTTCGCGGGGTCGATCTGCACCTGCACTCCACGTCTTCCGACGGCAAGCTTTCACCCACCGAACTGGCGGACCTGTGCCATGCCCGCGGGATGACGCACGTCGCGCTGACCGACCACGACACGCTCGATGGCGTCGAGGAAGCGCGACAGCGATGCCGTCACCATGGCATCCACCTGATGGCGGCCGCCGAGCTCTCCTGCCAGTGGCGGGGCATCGCGCTTCACATCGTGGCGCTGTTGCCCCACGGCACCTCCCGCGCCCTCGATGCCGGCCTGGCGTCGCTGGCCCACGCCCGCGAGCTGCGATCCCGAGAAATTGCCCACCGTCTGGAAAAGGTCGGCCTGGACGACGGGCTCGCCAGGGCGCGGCGGGAAGCGGGAAGCGAGCGCCCGCTGGGGCGGCCGGATTTCGCGGCAGCGCTGGTCTCCGCCGGCGTGGTGCCGGATATCAAGACGGCGTTCAAACGCTACCTTGGCGCCGGCAAGCGCGGCGACGTCAGGATGCACTGGCCGGAGCTTGCGACGGTGGTCGGCTGGATTCGCGACGCCCAAGGCATCGCCGTCGTTGCGCATCCGCTGCGCTACGGCATGACCCGGCGCAAGCGCGACCTGATGTTCTCGGCCTTCATCGAGGCCGGCGGCGAGGCGGCGGAGCTGGTCAGCGGCTACCAGAATCCGGATACGACCCACGATCTGGCCCGGCAGCTCGACTTCCATGGCCTGTACGGCTCGATCGGCAGCGATTTCCACTATCCCGGCGGTGCGCTGTCGCCGGGAACGATCAGCCCGCCGCCGCGTTCCCACGTCAAGCCGGTGTGGTGTCATCCGTCCCTGCGAGGCTTTGCCTGCGGCGAATGACGCGGCGTCTGTTACGCTGAAAGGCGGTGACGCTCGGAAAAGCGAGGGTCATCCTACGGACGACCGCTGTCATGCGTGTCGTGGCGGGTTTCCAAAGCGGTTTCAGGAGAGCGTGCAATGACCCAATTCTTCCAGATTCATTCGCAGAATCCGCAGAAGCGCCTGATCGATCAGGCCATCGAGATCCTGCGCCAGGGCGGCGTGATCGCCTACCCCACCGACTCCGGCTATGCGCTGGGTTGCCGGCTGGGTGAAAAGAAAGCGATCGAGAAGATCAAGTGGCTGCGCCAGCTCGACGACCGCCACAACTTTACCCTGGTGTGCTCCGATCTGTCGGAAATCGGCACCTACGCCAAGGTCGACAACAGCGTGTTCCGCCTGCTCAAGTCGCATACGCCCGGCGCCTACACCTTCATTCTCAGCGCCACCAGCGAAGTGCCGCGTCTGCTGTTGCATCCCAAGCGTCGTTCGATCGGCGTCCGGGTGCCGGACCACAAGATCACGCACGCCCTGCTCGATGCCCTCGGCGAGCCGCTGATGAGCGTGACGTTGATTCCGGTGGGTGAGTTCTGGCCGATGACCGATCCGGAAGAGATCCGCGAGCGCTTCGGTGCGCACCTGGATCTGATCATCGACGGCGGTGCCTGTCAGCTCGAACCGACCACTGTGGTCGATCTGCGCGAGATCCCGCCGGTGATCGTCCGCGAAGGGCGGGGTGATTCCGAAGCCTTCCGTTAGGCGAAATCTCGAACTGCACCGTCATTTTTCCAACGCCACGGCGGTTCCACTCGCGGGAAGACGCCGTGGCGCCGGCATCTCGCTCACGCCGGTAACGGTTCAGGGGCCTCGTGTCTCGCATCGGCTATCGACCTCGCCTCGGCGTTGGGCCTGTCATCCGTGGCCGAGCTCGCCTCGACGGGCGCGGCAGGGGCGTGCGAACCCGGTAGGGACGTCGCGGCTGCGGCAGCGGATGACGATGCCACCAGCTTGAACGCATCGCAGCGTTCCTGCTGGCGCTGAGCGCGGTCGTCGAGATCCCGCGTGGCGTGGAGCGTCCGCTCCGCCAGCGCGACATTGCGCTGGGTGGCGGCATCGATGGCGTTGATGGCCTGATCGATCTGGCGAATGCCGTCGCGCTGTTGCTGGCAGGAGAGGGCGATGCCGTCCAGCAGCTCGCTGAGCCGCTGGCTGGAACCCACGGCCGTGGTCAGCGTTTCCCCGGCGCCGACCAGTACGTGGGTGCCTTGCTGCACTTGGCGATGCGTGCCTTCGATCTGCTCGCGAATCGTTCCGGCGGCCTCGGCGGAGCGAGCCGACAGGCGGCGAACCTCTTCGGCGACCACCGCGAATCCGCGCCCCTGCGTGCCAGCCCGGGCGGCCTCGACCGATGCGTTGAGTGCCAGCAGATTGGTCTGGAAAGCCAGCGAGTCGATCATGGCGATCACTTCCAGCGAGGCTTCGGAGCGGGCCTGGGCAGCCTGCATTTCACTGATCGCCGTCGAGACATGTTCCCCGCTGGAATCGATCCGGCGCTGGTTTTCCGCCGACAGGGCCCGCCCCTGATCGGCATGTTCTGCCGTGTGCGAGACGGTTGCGGTGATCTCTTCCATGCTCGCCGTGGTCTGCTGTAGCGCCTGGGCCTGCTGTCGGCTCTGATCGTTGAGGGCGTGGCTGGCGTCGGTCAATTCCAGCGCGTCGTCACGTAGTGCCCGGCTTCCCTGCTGCAGTTGAGAGACGAGATCCAGCAGTGCGAGCTGCATGGCATCCACGCCGGATTTGAGCAGTGCCATTTCGCGCACGCCGCGGGTTGACAGGCGCGTGCCGAGATCACCCTGGGCGATATCGGCGCAGTGTTTCCGGACTTCGCCAAGCGGGCGCAGCAGATGGCGCTGAAACAGGTAGAAAGCAAGCAGGACCAGCAACGCGGTGACCGCTGCGGTCGCCGATAGCCCCAGCTGCAGGCGGCTGACGTTGCGTGACATGGCCTCGGCGCCCGACGCCGCGTTGGCATTCGCGGCGGTGGTCAGCGTTGCGAGACTGGCGTCCAGCGCCGCGGTCAGTTCGTTGGCTCTCTGCACGCTGGCCTGGTAGGCCGAAACATCCCAGGCCTTGAGCGAGTCGAAACCGGGCTGTATGCCGTCATCGATCAGTGCCTGGAAGCGGCTTTGCAGATCGCGATTCGTTCGGCTCTGCTCCGAAGACGGGTCGCCCGTCGGGGAAAGGTCGGCAAGTCGCTGTGTCGCGTGAGCAAAGGTGGCTTCGGCCTGTGCCCAGGTCTTCTTGGCGGGCTTGACGCGCAGGCGGTTATAGTCGGTCTGGTAGCTGTCCAGCAGGACGCGGGTCTGCATCAGTCCCGCGTAGATTTCGCGCGCGGTGCCGAGCTGGACGACATTGAGTGTGTAGACGGAATCGAAGGCATCCCTGGCTTGCTTCATCGCCAGGTAGCTGCCGCCTCCGATCAGTGACGTCAGCAGGGCGAAGAGCAGCAGCATGGCGATGAGGCCGCCCCGCAACGTGAAACGAAACGATTTCATGACAGACTCCCGATGAATATGCACCGCTCGAGGCGGGCTCGAAGGAGTCTGTCGCGGTCATGTCACAGAATGATGACAAAAGGTCATGTTTCGCTGGCTTAGGGGCAGTGCAGAGTCAGTGCGACGGTTTACCGTCGGTGGCCGGCGTCTCGTCCTCATCGCGCGCATTCGGGTCCGGCGTCTCTTCATTGAGCCAGGTGCCGCAGAAGCGGCAATACTTGGCGTCACGCTCGTGGCCCTCGCGACCGCAGCCCGGGCAGGCTTCCTCGGAATAGCGCTCGCGCTGGATCGATCGGATCACTTCGGCCGAGAAGACCCCGGTAGGCACGGCGATGATCGAGTAGCCCAGGATCATCATGAAAGCGGAGATGAACTGCCCCAGCGGGGTCACGGGGGCGATATCGCCATATCCCACCGTGGTCAACGTGACGATTGCCCAGTACATCGACCGCGGCATGCTGGTGAAGCCTGCCTCCGGGGGCTCGATCATATAGATGACCGAGCCGAAGATCGTGATGATCAGCAGTATGGTGGTCAGGAACAGCAGGATCTTGCGCTGGCTGCGCTGCAGCGCTTCCACCAGCATGCGGCCTTCACCGACGAACTCCATGAGTCGAAGCACGCGAAACACCCGCAAGACTCGCAATACCCGCACCACCAGCAGCGATTGCGCGCCAGGTATGAAAAGGGCGAGCCAGGTGGGGAGGATCGCCAGCAGATCGAGAATGCCATAGAAGCTGCGCAGGTAGCGCAACGGCCGCTCGAGACAGTAGAGCCTGAGGACCAGCTCCAGCGTGAAGATTAGCGTGAAGCCCCACTCCACCACGTAGAAAATCTCTCCGAAGCGCTCGTGGAGCTCGGGCACGCTGTCGAGAAAGACGGTCGCCACGCTCACCAGAATGAGCGTGATCAGCGCGATGTCGAAGGCCTTGGCCTGCGGGGTGTCCGATTCGAAGATGATCTGGAACAGCCACTTGCGTAGCGATGAGTCGCCCGATTGCATCGATTGAGTTCCCGTCCCTGGTGTTGAGTGGCGCGGTAGGGCGCGCCTGGCAATTCGTTTACGGCATATTTCAGTTCTCGGCGTGGATACCGATAATGCCAATGATACTTAGGGTTTGCTGGATGTCATTGGCCGTCAGCTCATGCTCGTTCGAAGTTCGTCGAGTCATTGCGATGTACCGGTACCATGCCCAGGCATAAACTGACGCGAGGGTAGTGTTTTCATGATCGGGTTGATTCAACGCGTTCTCATTGATCATGTCGAGGCCAACTACGGCGAAACGACCGTGCAGGTGATCGCGGAGCGGGCAGGCATGCTGCCGCCCGGGCGACGTATCGACACGGATTACGACGATGCCGATACGCTGGCGTTCTTCGCTGCAGTCGGCGATTACCTCGAGCTCGATCATGAGGCGCTGATGGCGCTGTACGCCGATCTGTTCATCCAATGGACGCGCCGACACTACCCCATGTTCTTCTCGATGGCCGAATCGGCGCAAGCCCTGCTGGGGCGCCAGCCGGCCATCCATGTGTCCCTCGGCGCCGGTGTGCGTGACCCTAAACTGCGTAGCCGGGTGAATGACAAGTTTCGGATCGTCGAGCAGAGCGCGTCCTGGCTGGTCGTCGAATACCGCTCGCCGAATGGGCTCTGTTCGCTCTACCGCGCCATCTTCCCCCGGGTGCTCGAGGTGTATGGTCAGGCCGGCGAGCTGGTCGAGACGCGCTGTCGGCATCGCGGTGACGATTGCTGTCGATTCGAAATGACGTTCGCGGAGGAGGCGGTGGCATGAGAAGAGGGCCTGGGGGTTCGGAAGAGCGCGAGCGACACCTGCTGGCGGAGGTCGACTCCATCAGCAACCAGCTATGTCAGGCCGTGGACGGCAACTTCGAGTTCCACGTCCATACCGACAGCGACGAAATCTCGGTGCAGAAGCTGGCTCAGCTCAACAACTTCGTCCTCGATTCGGTACGCCGCACGATCCGGGATCTCCAGGCCTCACGAGACGAGCTCGAGACCCGCGTCGAGGAGCGGACGCAACGCCTGAACCTGGTGCTGACCGCCACCAACGACGGTGTCTGGGAGTGGGATATCGCCAGTGGCAACATCACGTTGTCGCAGCGCTGGTCCAGCATGCTGGGGTTGCCGTATGCCGCAGGGCAGCAGGATGTCGATGAATGGTTACGGCGGATTCACGATGACGATCGCGCCAAGGTCCAGCAGTCGCTGTACCAGCATCTCGACGGGTTGACCTCGTCGGTCAACGTGGAATACCGCATTCGCGACGCTCGCGGCAGCTGGCGAATGATGCTGTGCCGGGGATTGTGCCAGCGCGATGATCATGGTGTGGCGACTCGCATGGCCGGCACCCAGACCGATACCACCGAACAGCGACTCGTCGATCCGTTGACGCTGCTGCCCAATGGGGACTATCTCGATCTGCTGCTGCGAGAACGCCTATCGTGCTCGCCACTGCCGCCGATGGCGCTGGTCAAGTTCCAGCTGCTCAACGTGGCCTCGCTGTTCGATGGTGTGGCGGTCGAGGATGCGATCACTGCGTTACGGGGGCTGGTCCAGCAGATGCGCCGCCAGTTGCCCCTGCAGGTGGCCTTGATCGCCTTGCCGGAACACACCTTTGCGATGATTTTCGAGATCGGTGATGCCGAACGGCTCGATCACGTCCTCGAACCCCTGGAGGCGCTGCTCGCGCAACCGGTGGAGATAGATGGGCAGCAGGTCTGGCTGTCGCACGTCAGCGGGGTGGCGGTATTGAGCCCGTCAGAGCCGGTGAGTGTCGACGAATGGCGCCATCGGTCGCGTCTGGCCCTGGCCAATGCACGCCAGTCGGATATCGGCGCCCGGCGCTACTACAGTGAATCGCTACGGCAGTGGGAGCGACAGAACAGCCAGGCCGAGCAGTTGATTCGTGGGGCGCTGGCGACTCGTGGGGTTCGCTGTTTCGTGCAGCCGATCATCGACGTTTCGAAAGGCGAGGTTCGCTGTTTCGAGGCGTTGATGCGCTTGCAGGCACCGGGAGGCACGATCGTGGGGCCTGGCAGCTTCATCGAGGTCGCGGAACGCTCCGGGTTGATCTCCCCGCTATGGGAAGCGCTGATGAAGCAGGCATTGCCGATGCTCGAGGACGATGCCATCCGTCAGCGCTTCGGCGACCGCTTTCTGTTGAGCGTCAACCTCTCGACGCGCCAACTGATGGACCCGAGCCTTCTCGATACCCTGCTCGAGGCATTGGATCACCACGGGGTTCCCTGTCATCGACTCCAGATCGAAGTCACCGAGACCTCGGTGCTCAGCGATCCGGTCAAGGCGTTTCGCATTCTCGACCGGATCCGGGCTGCCGGCATCCGTGTGGCGCTGGACGATTTCGGCAGCGGCTATTCTTCTCTGGCGCAGTTGACCTCGATGCCGATGGATACGGTCAAGATCGATCGCGAACTGGTCACGGACGTCACCACGTTGCCGCGCAAGCGCCATGTGCTGTCGGCTGTGATCGCGCTCTGTCAGCGCCTGGACTACGGCATCGTCGTGGAAGGCGTCGAGGAGTGCGAGACCCTGAATCTCCTGCGTGAATGGGGTGTCACCGACATTCAGGGTTATCTCTACGCCCGACCACTACCGCTGGATCGACTGGTCGAAGATTTCACGCTACTCGATCCCTGCGAGTTTGATACCGGTGTCGAGGAAACTAGGTATCCTGACGCCTGAGAGCCAGCCAGGCCTGGCTGTCCCAGGGAACGCTTCCCTGATTCAGGGCGGCTTGAATTCGCTCGATCGCCGGAATGCGTTCGCCATGTCGAAGAGGGGATTCCCGCCACGGGTGAACGAGCCGTTCGCACTGTGCTTCGGCGCTGGCGAGCCAGGCGCCATCCTGGCTGTCCTGCCAGTTGTCGATCGCGTCGATCAGCGTATCCACGGAAACCTCTCGATGCGAAGAAGGCTCGGGCCATCCGCTGCCCAGGCAGGCGGCTCGGCTGGCCTTGCTGTGGTTGGCCGGACGCGCCGGTAGCGGCGTTGTCTCCGGGGTTGCCGGTTCGCACAGGGCCTGCGCCAATGCCCAGAGCTGCTCGGGGTGGCCGCTCTTGAGTTCGAGCTCGAGCTCGCAGATCGGCAAACTGGCGTCGCCCGCATGAATGGCGCCCTGGTCCAGCGCTATCTCGATATCGCTGCCCTCGGCCTGGTAACGCCAGAGCCGACGCTCGAAATCGGTAGTGAAGACCGGACGCAGCGTCGCGAGGTCCAGATCGGCGAGGGCGGGATGCTCGAGGGCGCGCAGCCCGTTCGCGTCCAGGCCCGCGGCATTGCACTCGGCCTCATCAATCGACCACTCCCATTCGCCCCGGCTCGACAGCCCACCGCGGCTCTCTGCGGCACTCTTGAGAGTCTGCAGGCGTTGCTCTCCCTGACGACGGACCCGCAGCGCGACCCGGCGCGACTGCAATATCGCCTCGGCGGTGTCGTAATACTGATTGCCCAGAGAGACCATGCGCGAGACCATCGTCCGCAACAGGGGGTGATCGATCAGGCGGGCAGGACCCTCGGGCGACAGTGCCAGTTTGAGTTCGATCTCGTCGCTCATGCATGCTCCGCAATGGTTTTCGGAATGATAGGTTGCTCTGGATGAAAGGCCGTCCTGAATTGAAAGGTCGTCCTGAATTGAAAGGTTGTCCTGAATTGAAAGGCCGTCCTGGACAAAAGACGAGCGCTGTCGCGAATACAAGACAGGACGTCGGTATCAACATGAATTGTAACTATTCAGGTGGCTGCGGATGGCATGTCGCCAACCACCTGATTTTTTTGGCATAGTGTGCCTGATCCTTCGGCACGTCTATGCGGTGACATGACCATCAGCGATATCAACGTCGACGAGGCCCTGGAACGGGTCCGGCAGCAGCTCAAGGAAGACCACACGGTCTCGCCTTCCTTGCGTGCTGCCATCGACGTGCTGATGCTGCTGGTCAAGCTGATGGCCGACCGACTGGCCACCA
>NZ_JAXOVV010000004.1:0-192094 GCF_036663415.1 Salinicola sp. 4072
CTGCTCGAACGTCTCCAGGCGTACGAGGACGACGTGCTGCGTTTCCTCGACGACCCCGCCGCGCCCTTCACCAATAACCAAGGGGAGCGTGACCTGCGGATGACCAAGGTCCAGCAGAAGATTTCAGGCTGTTTCCGCTCCTGGGAAGGTGCCGAGATCTTCTGCCGGATGCGCAGCTTCCTCTCGACGGCGGTCAAGCAGGGCCTGGCAGCGCACACCGCACTGGAACAGTTGTTTGCCGGTGAAGTGCCCGAATTCATGCGTCGGGACGGCCTGGATCAGGCAGCGTGACCTGAATAGTTACAAAAGAAAAAGCACGCTCTGAAGAGCAATCGGTTCGGAAAACGCTGAATAAATCGGCGAGCAGGATGAAGCGCAAGGCGCACGGAGCAAAGGAACCGGAGCCTATGCGTTATAGGTGAGGATTCCACGCACCGCGCAACGCAGCGATTCGCCTGCGCAGACATTTATGCAATGTTTTCCCTAAAGCTTAGCCGGTTACCCGTAGAGTGTTAGGGCAGGGCCAACGAATCAAAAAGTCCGATCGGCAATGTCCTTATTCGATCGAGTACTCAGGGCTTTGCGTACCAAGTCCGAAATCGCATACTCGGGCTTTCCCCCGACAGCGGAGGCTGCCATGACCTATCGACTTTTCATCGCCAACAAGAACTACTCTTCCTGGTCGATGCGGCCCTGGGTGCTGCTGCGTGCGCTGGAAATTCCGTTCGAAGAGGTACTGACGCCGTTCGAGGGCGCCGGCCAGCAACAGGCGTTCACGCACTTTTCGCCCACCGCCAAGGTTCCCTGCCTGCATGATGGCGATCAGGTGGTGTGGGATTCGCTGGCGATTCTGGAATACGTCGCCGAGGACCATCCGGCTGTCTGGCCTGCCGATCGGGCCGCCCGCAGCTGGGCACGCTGCGCCAGCGCCGAAATGCATTCCGGGTTTGCCGCGCTGCGCGACGAGTGTTCGATGAACTGCTCGCTGGTCATCGACCTGGACACCCCGAGCGAGTCGCTAGAGAAGGAGCTGATTCGGCTCGATGCCCTGTGGCAGGAAGGGCTGGAGACTTTCGGCGGCCCCTGGCTCGCGGGCGACGCTTTCACCGCTGTGGATGCCATGTTCGCTCCGGTCGCGGTACGCCTTCGCGGCTACGGCATCGAACTCGGCACGGCCGCCATGGCCTACGCCGAACGCCTGCTCGCGCATCCGGCAGTCGCGGAATGGATCGAACAGGGCATCGCCGAGCCGTGGATCGACGAACCCCACGAGATCGACTGCATTCGTGACCGGCGCGTGCTTGCCGATCGCCGTCAGCCAGCCTGAAGCCGCCGCTTCGCCCGCTGGATGCGCCACATGGTGAGCAGGTTGGTGCCCAGCGCGATGAGCTCGGCAATGATGCCGCCGACCGAGCCGATCAACAGGTTGTTGATCAACCAGGCAACGGCGGCGGCGGCCAGCAGAATCCGCATGGGGATGCCATGGAGCATGAACATGCCGATGGTGCCGAATACGCCCGCCGCCAGTGGCCACAGATCGGCAGCCTGGCCCGCCGTCGCCAGCGCAACGACGACGTTGACCGCCAGCACGCACAGCATGACGCTCCAGCGCTCCTTGAAGCGCCGCGCCAGCAGGATGCGGGCGATGACCAGCAGCGAGATCCCGGCCGCCGTCCACTGCCCGAAGAGCGCGAAGTGGGCGGCGAACGCGATATTGGCGAAGATCAGATAGACCAGCAGCCGGTCGTCCTGGCGGCTGGCGAAAGCGATCATGATGAAGCCGAGAGCGACGAGCCCGACCAGTTGGGCGGCGATCCAGGTCATGTTGTAGGCGTCCATGCAGCTCCCAATGTCTGAGCAGGATTGGCTTGTAAGCTCTCCAGCTTAGACGTTTCGGACCGCGACCGAAGCATCAGCATCAAAAGGGCAAGGCAACGTAAAGTCCGTGGCCGACATCTGACTACCTGCCAGATGATCGGATACGATCATCAACGCTGCACGCGCCAATGAAGGATATGTCTATTTCATCGCGGCGGTTGCACGGCCTGCCTGGGCACGGAAAGCTCTCCTACCGTCATGGGCGATTGATAGAGTCCTGGCACACCACTTCCACATTAATGCCGTCGGGGTCCAGCACGTACGCCGCATAGTAGTGCTCGTGGTAGTGCGTTCGGACGCCAGGCGGTCCGTTGTCGGTACCACCAGCCCCCAGCGCAGCCTGGTGAAAGGCATCGACGATGGCACGGTTCCGTGTCGCGAAGGCAATGTGCGTGCCGGCGCCCGGGGGTTCGTTGTCATGGATCCAGAGACTGGGATAGCCGTCCCTGCCGAAACCGTGGCGTGTGCCCCCGGTGCGGGTGCGCTCGGGCCCGACCGTGATGACCCGGACGATATCCAGCGGCGCGAGGGCCAGTTCGTAAAACCGTCGCGACACCTCAGCGTCGCGCACGGCAAATTCGATGTGGTCGAGAATGGTCATGGTTGCACGCTTCAGCTCAAGTGGTATGGATGAACGGCTCGAAGGCTGATCACACCTGGGACGCGCCACCATCGGCGAACAGCTCGACGCCGTTGATGTAACTCGAGGCATCACTTGCCAGGAACGCCACGGCCTTGCCGATCTCCTGCGCCTCGCCTATCCGTCCCAGCGTGCTTTTTTCACTGAACGCTTGAATGATCTGCTCCGCGTCATCGGCCAGCATGCTTCGCAGAGATTGCGTATCGACAGGGCCAGGGCTGAGTAGATTGATCCGAATGCCGGAACCCTTGATGTCCAGAATCCAGCTTCTGACCATGGCACGCAGAGCGGCCTTGGTGGCGCCGTAGACACTCAGGCCGGGACCGGGATTCATCGAGGCAGTGGAGCCGATGATGACGATGCTGGAGCCTTGGGCCATGAGAGGCAACGCCCCCTGAACGGTAAACGTCACCCCTTTCACGTTGGTACTGAAAATCCGATCGAAGCTTGCTTCGGTGATCTCACCCAGTGGCGCGATCTCCCCCATCCCGGCGTTGGCAACCAGGACATCGATACGGCCATGAAGCGACTCGATACGGCTGAAGAGCCCTGCCAGATCGGTGGCGTTCGACACATCGGCCGTCATGGCGACCGCCTTGTCACCCAGGCCGGCCAGGGCCTGGTCCAGTTGCTCCTGTCGGCGCCCGGTAATGACCACGCGAGCGCCCTGTTCAACGAACTCCCGCGCAATCGCGAGCCCCAAACCAGATGACCCACCGGTGACCAGCACGACCTTATCTTCGAATGACATGAGATTTACCTGAGCAAGGAAAGCGTTATGGGAAAGCCTATGTAGTGAACACTACATACAACGTGCACGTCACGCACTATATTTATCGATTACTATATAAATATGGCAGCGCCTTTGTCTCCGGGTATAGCGGCCGCTACACTCCCTCCCTCACCCAGCGAGGCCATCATGAATACGAAGACCCGACAACGCCGCCCGGCTTTCGATCGCGAAGCAGGAGTCGCCATTGCCCAGGCGCTGTTTCACGAGCGGGGCTATGACGCGGTCAGCCTTGCTGATCTGACCCAAGCCATGGACATCAAGCCGCCCAGTTTTTACGCCGCTTACGGCAGCAAGGCAGCGCTGTTCGAACGGGCAATGCTGCGCTATGCGCGGGAAAATGCCCTACCGATAGGAGATCTTCTGGCCCCAGACCGCCCTCCCGCCGAGGCGCTTCCCGCCCTGCTGCTCGCTGCCGCCGAACAGTATGGACAAGACAGCATGCTGCGCGGCTGCATGATTACGGAGGGCTTGCGAGCGGATGACCGGGTCGCCCGTCAGATGGCCGAGAACCTCGCCAACAGTGGACTCCAGGCGATTCGGGCTTACCTCGATCAGGTTCGCCCGCAAGACGCGCAGACGCTGGCCGACTACGTGGTGGTTACTTTGCGCGGACTCTCGGCCTCGTCTTGCAACGGCATGTCACCCCAACGCCTCACCGAAGTCGCAAGGGCCGCTGGCCGATTTCTCGCGCATGAACTGGAAGTGGAGTCCGAGGAGTCCACAGCGGCTTCGGTCTCTAGCAATCCGTGATCGTCGTGCCGGCGATGGTCTCGGCGAACCCCTTACCGAATATTCGCGCCGGGGTTTCGAAACCCGGCCGATGTTCACCCTCGAGAACTCGACTCGCGGCCTCGACGGCCGCCAACGGCGTGTAGGAGTAGCCGTTGACGGTTTCGATCATCGATCGGACGACCGTGCCGTCAGCCGCCGTTACCTCGGCCACCGCGCGGGCTCGATGAGCATCGCGTTGTTCTTCGGTCGGGCCATCAGGCAGCAGCGATAAATCGCCTTCGGGGAACGCCTCTCCACTGACATGCACGAACATGGCGATATCGGGGATTCCGGTGGAATACCAACCGGTGACCAGATCGCCGAACGACAGCGGCGAGCACGGCACCGGCCCCTCACCGAAATCGAAGTGGCGTGGCTGCGCATCGGGGGTCGGAACGAGATGGCCGTCGACCCTCGCCATCAGGCCCGCGCCGATGATCTCGCTGACGCTCATGGCGGAGCCCCGCGACATGGAACCGGGAACCTGAAGCGCCACCCTCAGCGACCGCGGCTCCTGCACACGCTGCGCGACGTGCACCGCCAGGCAATCGGTCGGCACCACATCCCAGCCGACGCCGGGGAGCAGCATGACGCCGGCCTCGGCCGCTTCGGCGCCCAGTCGTTCCGCCAGCCGGTAGACATTGATCTCGGCGGTGATGTCCAGGTAATCGACGCCGGCCTCGAGGCACGCCCGCATCAGTGGCTCCGCCGTTTGCGCGAAAGGGCCTGCGAAGTTCAGCAGCACATCGATACCGGCCAGGGACTGCGCTGCATCGGCATCGGCCTCAAATACCCGAAAGGGAACCGCCAACGCCTCGGCGAGAGAGGCCAGCGTTTGCCGATTGCGCCCAGCGATCTCGAAATCGAGCCCCAACGTTTTGGCATGCGCTGCCACCATGCGGCCGGTATAGCCGGTCGCGCCGTAGATCAGGAGTGTTTTCATCGGGCGTGCTGCCAGTTCTTATAGACGAATTCGAGACTGTAGCCGTCGGGGTCCAGAACGTTGGCGGCGTAGTAGTCGGGGTCGTAATGCAGCCGCGCTCCAGGCGCGCCGTTGTCGACAGCGCCGCTCGCCATGGCCGCGGCGTAGGCCGCTTCGACCTCCGCCTTGCTGCTCGCCACGAAACCGACGTGAACGGCTTTTCCTTCCACCACGCCCTCGCGTAGCCAGAAGAACATCCGGCCATTGGCACCGAAACCCTTGAGATCCGGGTGGCCCGGCGGGCCGTCTTTGCCGTCGTAATCGAGCCGGGCCGTGATCCCCAACGGGGCGAGTGCGGCCTCATAGAAGCGAATCGAGCGTGCGATGTCGCTGACGGATAAAAAGAGATGATCAAGCATGCGGTGTCCTCCTGGACGCAGATGCCAATACAGAAGCAGAGTTAGATGCAGTAGCCGCCAGCGACTTCGATGGTCTGTCCGTTGATCCAGTCGCTTTCATCGGACAGCAACATGGCGATGATGCGAGCGACGTCCTGCGGCTCGCCGACGCGACCGAGCGCCGTCTGGGAGGCCAGCAAAGCCTCGAACTCGTCGTTCAGGCCACCGCCCAGCTCGGTGCGAATCGCTCCCGGCGAGACGGCATTGGCCCGTATGCGGCGGTCGCCGAACTCCTTGGCCATGTAACGGGTGAGCACTTCCAGCCCGCCCTTGAGAGCGGCGTAAGGCGCCACGCCGGCCGTCGCCACGCGGGTGGTAGCACTGGTCAGATTGACGATGCTGGCGCCTTCCTCCATCAACGGGAGCAAAGCCTGGGTGAGGAAAAACGGGCCTTTGAGGTGAACGTTCAGCAGACCATCGAACTGGGACTCGGTGACAGACTCGAGCGGGTTGAACAAGCCGTAGCCGGCGTTGTTGACTAGACCGCTCAAGGTGTTGACGCCCCAGTTCGTCTGTAACGTCAGCTTCAGCGTTTCGCGAAATGCCTCGAAACCGCTGATGTCAGCGACATCCAGTTTCAGTGCGACGGCCTTGCCGCCGGCGGACTCGATACGCTGAACGACCGACTGCGCGGCGTCGGCGTTGCTGTTGTAGGTGAGGATGACGCCCATGCCTTTCTGGGCACAGTGCTCGGCAGCGCTGGCACCAATGCCACGGCTGCCTCCGGTGATGACGATAACGCCCATGGGCTGCTCCGGTGTCGATGGGATAGATATTCACCCTAACCATTACCCTCATCGCGGGCTCAGCCGTTCCTGCCCGAAACCTGCCCGTTTCTGCTTTTTGCTTGCGCGGGCGCGCCCCCGGGATCAGCATATCTCTTCATAACCGCCCCAACCGCTCGCCATGAACGACCAGCCGCCTGCCATGAACGATCAACTGCTCGAGCTTCGCTCCCTGGCTGCCAAGGCCGAGAATCGCCGTACGGAGACGGGCATTCCGCGTGTGGCCATGGTCCAGGGCGAAATTCCGGAACACATGCTGGCCGCCGTCTACGAGCCGATGGTCAATCTGATCCTGCAGGGCAGCAAGACGATGACCGTCGGTGACCGCACGCTGCGCTATGACCCGGCGACCTATTTCGTCATGTCCATCGAGCTGCCGGCGGTGGGCACGGTGCATCCGGCGGCTTCGGGGGAGCCCTACCTCGCGTTGAGCCTGACGCTCGACCCCGCCGTGCTCTCGACGCTGCTGACCGACCTGCCTACGCCTGCCGGGCGTTACGAAAGCGAGAACGACAACAACGCAGGATTTTCGGTGGCTGCGGTCACGCCGAAGTTGATGGACGCGTGGCTACGCATGCTGCGATTGATGGACAGCCCGGAAGAGATCGCGGCCCTCGCCCCGGTGTACGAACGGGAGATTCTCTACCGCGTGCTGCAAGGGCCCCATGGCTGGATGCTGCGAGAAATCGCGGCGCCGGATACCGCCATGGCCCGGGTCAGTCTCGCGATTCAGTGGATCCGGCAGGACTTCGCCAGGCCGATCAGAGTGGAAACACTCGCCCGGAAGGCGGCGATGAGCGTGTCCGCGTTTCACCGCCACTTCAAGGCGGTGACCACGCTGAGCCCGTTGCAGTACCAGAAACGGGTTCGACTGCTCCAGGCGCGCACACTCATGGTAGCCAGCGGCAGAAGCGTCACCAGCGCCGCCTTCGAGGTCGGCTATGAAAGCGCGACACAGTTCAGCCGCGATTACGCTCGGGTATTCGGGCTGCCTCCCGCCCGGGATAGCGCGAGGATTCTGGGGGAAACCAAGGGGCGCGGCCGATCGCCCGATCGCTGAAAGCCGCCTCGGCGCGCCGACAACCGGCATTCGCCGCGGGTTTTACTGCCACCTGACGATTCGGGAAGCGCGGCACTCTCGTCTTTTCCATTGCCTGCTAAACTTCCCGTCTCGGGCTTCACCGTTTACCTCAAGGCGTTTGTCTCAAAGCGCTTTACTCAAGTTCAGTCAACCGCCCACAAGGAGAGACCATGTCTCAGAGCGATTCCCAGACGAACATCAGGACCGAATGGATCGAGATCACCGCCGAGGACGGCAAGACGTTCAAGGCCTACCAGGCGCTGCCGCACAAGGGCAAAGGGCCCGGCATCCTGCTGATCCAGGAGATTTTCGGCGTCAACGGCCACATGCGTGGCGTCGCCGAACAGTATGCGATGGATGGCTATAGCGTCATCGTGCCCGACATGTTCTGGCGCGATGAGCCGGGCGTCGAACTCGGCTATGACGGCGACGACTGGAAAGCGGCGGTCGCCCACAAGAAGGCGCTCGATTATCCGACGGCGGTCAGCGACCTGCGTGCCGCGACCAAGGCGCTGCGGGCAAGCCCCGTCTGCGACGGCCCCATCGCTTCCGTGGGCTACTGCATGGGCGGCGTCTTTTCCTACCTCTGCGCCCTGGATGCCGGTGTCGACGCCGCGA
Organism: Salinicola sp. 4072; assembly: GCF_036663415.1. NCBI lineage: Bacteria > Pseudomonadati > Pseudomonadota > Gammaproteobacteria > Oceanospirillales > Halomonadaceae > Salinicola > Salinicola sp. 4072. The sequence continues at coordinate 7,947 of NZ_JAXOVV010000004.1, forward strand.
TCTGCTACTACGCCGGCGGCGTGACCGAATACCTGCCGCGCGCCAACGAGCTCAAGGTGCCCGTTCAGTTCCACTTCGGCGCCGAGGATGACCACATCCCGCTCGAGCAGGTCGAACAGACCCGCCAGGCCTTTGCCGGCAACAAGGATGTCGAAGTGCATCTCTACGGTGGAGCGGAACACGGCTTCAACTGCTGGGCACGGGCGAGCTACAACCAGCATGCTTCCGCGCTGGCGCACGGCCGTACGCTGACGTTCCTGGCCAGCCACTCCGAGTGAGGAACGAGTCGAGCTCGTGTCGGAACGGCTGAAACGTTTCGGCGCGAGTCTTGAACGGTCAGGGTTGATGAATCAGGGCCGATGAAAATGCGGCAGGACGTGGGCGGCCAGCTCTTCGATGATGGCATCGGCTGGCCGCTCCTCGAGACGCAGATTCAGGGAAACGTGATGAACGCCCATCTCTCTGAGCGCCTCGAGCACGTCGATGAGGGCATCACGGCCGGCACGATAGCCCAGGTCGATGGGCGTCGCCGGGGCCCCCGGATCGGCGGCAAGATCAAGGCGCATCGCCTCGCCGAAGCCGCGGAACTCGCCGGGTACGCTCTGTTCGACGGCGGCCCGCCACATGCGATAACGATCGCGCTGCTGCGCCTGCTCGCGGTGATAGGTCATCCAGCCGATCGCGTGGCGGGCAATCCAGTTGACGCTCTGCCCTCCCGAACCGACCGCCAGCAGCGGCACGGGCTCCGGGGCTAGCGGCCGAAGCTGGAAATCCGGCGAATCCGTATCATGCCGATCCGGCACGACCTCCTGCGGCGTACCCAACGCCTTTGCCACCACCTGCCAGTGATCCGCGAACAGGCGCCGCCGTTCGGCGACATCCTCACCAAAAGCGGCAAATTCAGGCGGCCGGTCGCCGGACCCCAGCCCGAGGATGAAACGACCTTCCGAGAGCGTGGCGACCGATGCCGCCGCCTTGGCGATATGCAGCGGGTGGCGCAGGGTGAGCACGATGGCGCCGCTGATCAGCGCGATCTGCCGCGTTTCCGCTGCCAGAGCGCCCAGCCAGCTCCAAGGATCCAGATGGCCTACCGGATCGGGATAGTCGCGGCTGTTGAGCGGCACGTCCCGAATCCACAGAGCGCGAAACCCGCCCCTGTCGGCGAGTGTCGCCAGACGCCGCTGCTCGGTAACATCGACCACTTCCTGACCGCCTGGCATCAGCGGCAGCGTCAATCCGATCGACAGCCGATTCGGTGCCAACACGCGCCCAACGATCGCCTGTTCGGCTCCGCCAGCAGACATGACCCCTCCTTGAACATTCGACCAATACATCGGGATGCGTTGTCCGGGCCGCGTCACGAATCATGACGCCCGGAAACAAGGCGCAAGGCACGATGATAGCCCCGATCCGCGCTTGTCGTATTCCCGATCTGCGACTAGTGTCCAAAGGGCATGCAGGAAGGCATGCACTTGTTGTGAAAGTTCAGCATGAACCAAACAGGGACAGACGCCATGGGAATTATTGCGTGGATCATCTTCGGCCTGATCGCTGGCGCCATCGCCAAGATGGTCATGCCAGGCAAGGATCCGGGTGGCTTCATCGTCACCATCATCATCGGGGTTCTCGGGGCCGTCGTCGGCGGCTGGATCGGGACCGCGCTAGGGTTTGGTGACGTATCCGGCTTCAATATCGGCAGTTTCCTGATCGCCGTCCTCGGTGCGATCGTGCTGCTGATCATCTATCGCGTCGTGCGCAAGTAGCGCTATCACCGATTGCCCCGGCCCGGCGGCCCGTCCGCCGAGCCGGAGGCCCGCTTCTCTTCTCTTTTCAGTCGATATACCCTTCGCCAGTCCGCAGGACATTCTTTCGCTTCCGACACTCCCTCCAGGATCAACCGGCATGCCGAGCAACGCGCATTTCTATGAACCGAGTCGCGGTCACGAGCTACCGCATAACCCTTTCAAGGCGATCGTCGGGCCGCGGCCGATCGGCTGGATCTCCTCGCGGGATCGCGAAGGCCGACTGAATCTGGCGCCCTACAGTTTCTTCAACGCTTTTGCCGACACGCCGCCCATCATTGGCTTCTCAAGCTCAGGCTATAAGGACAGCGTGCGCAACATCGAGGCGACCGGCGAGTTCTGCTGGCAGCTGTCGACGCATGCACTCGCCGAGGCGATGAACCAGAGTTCGGCGTCGGTAGCGGCCGAGGTCGACGAGTTCGAACTGGCGGGCCTGACGCCGCAAGAATCCCGCGTCGTCGGCGTTCCCCACGTCAAGGAAGCGCAGGTCGTGTTCGAGTGCCGGCTGACGCAAACCCTTCGGCTGCAATCGGCCGCGGGCGAGGAGATCGACAACTGGCTGGTGTTGGGCGAAGTCGTCGGCGTGCATATCGACTCGGCGCTGCTCGAGGACGGCATCTACCAGACCGCCGCCGCCCGGCCGATTCTGCGTGGCGGCGGCCCGGCCGACTACTTCGAAATCAGCCCGGACCAGAACTTCAAGATGTCTCGTCCCGGCTGAAGCGCGCCGCTAGATCCGGTTTGAAGGCTCGTAGAAGCGCCAGGTATTGCGCCTTGCCCGCTTGGCCGCATACATCGCCATGTCGGAGAACTGCACTGCCTGCCCGAAGCCGCTGAACCTCTGCCGTTCGTCTTCGGTCAATGGCCGGCCTCGGCCGCCCAGCCTATCGCCGCCATGGCCAACGCCAGACAGACCGGCAGTAATCGTTTCATTCAGCATCTCCGACGGCCACGCTGACAACCTCGTCGTCGCATAGAAAGTTAGGAGCATTGAGCATTGCCGGCTGATTGCCCGCTTTCCTGAAGGGCCGATTAGCACCTGTCCCGCGGCCCGATTCCTCGTCATCCAGAGTGCGAAGGTCGCCCCGTGTTAGACTTTGTCCCTATCTCCCTCCTATTTTTCTCATGGAGTCCGGCGCTCAATGTCTTTGGAAGAACTGCACCTCAACCTGCGCAACCTCACCCCCGAGGACTACCCGCAGCTCAAACGGCTGATGGATGCCGTCTATGACGACATCGGTGGCGCCTGGTCGAAGCTGACGATCGACAAGCTGATCGGCGAGTTCGCCGACGGCCAGATCATCGTCGAGGACGATGGCAAGATCGTCGGCGTGGCGTTGACGGTGCTGGTCGACTACGACCACTTCTCCAACCCGCACAAGTACGACGAGCTGATCGGCCATCGCGAGATCATCCTCAACGATGCCAACGGCGACGCGCTCTACGGGCTCGACGTGCTGATCGACCCGGCCTATCGCGGCTACCGTCTCGGCCGGCGTCTCTACGAAGCGCGCAAGGACCTGTGCCGCTCGATGAACCTGCGGGCGATTCTCGCCGGCGGGCGGATCCCGAACTACCACCAGCACGCCGACGAGATGTCGCCCGCGGAGTACATCGATCGGGTGGCGCGCAAGGAGTTCTACGATCCGATCCTCTCGTTCCAGCTGGCCAACGACTTCCTGGTCAAGCGCCTGCTGACCAAGTATCTGCCCGAAGACGAGAAATCGATGGGCTACGCCACCCTGCTCGAGTGGAACAACATTCTCTACGAGCCGGCCAGCCGGATCATCGAGACCCGCCGGACCCAGGTTCGCGTGGGCGCCGTGCAGTGGCAGATGCGCGAGTTCGACTCGGTGGAAACCGTACTCCAGCAGGTGGAGTTCTATGTCGACGCCATCTCCGACTACCAGAGCGATTTCGCCGTCTTCCCGGAGCTGTTCAACACCCCGCTGATGGGGCTGACCGACCAGACCGACCAGGTCGCCGCAATCCAGTTCCTGGCCGGGTTCACCGAGCGCTTCAAGACCGAAATCTCGCGCATGGCGGTCTCCTACAACATCAACATCGTCGCCGGTTCGATGGTCGAGCTGGGCGAAGATGGCAAGCTCTACAACGTCTCCTACCTCTGCCACCGCGACGGCGAGATCGACCGCCAGGCCAAGCTGCACATCACCCCGCAGGAGCGGCGCGACTGGGTGGTCGAAGGCGGCGACGAACTGCAGGTGTTCGAGACCGATGCCGGCCGCGTCGGCATCCTGATCTGCTACGACGTCGAATTCCCGGAACTGCCGCGCCTGCTCGCCGAGCAGGACATGGACATCCTGATCGTGCCGTTCTGGACCGACACCAAGAACAGCTACCTGCGCGTGCGCCACTGCGCCCAGGCCCGCGCCATCGAGAACGAATGCTACGTGGTCGTCTGCGGCAGCGTCGGCAACGTACCTTCGATCGAGAACCTGGATATCCAGTACGCCCAGTCCTCGGTATTCTCGCCGTCGGACTTTGCCTTCCCCCACGATGCCGTGCTGTCGGAGACCACGCCCAACACCGAAATGGTGATGTTCTCGGATCTCGACCTGACCAAGCTCAAGCTGGTGCGTTCCGAAGGCGCGGTGACCAACCTCAAGGACCGCCGTCTGGACCTGTTCGACCTGCGCCTGCGCGACTGGTCGTGGAAATCCGGGGCGCGTCAGGAAGAGAGCTGAGCGGGACATGAGCTTGTTGAAAGGCGGGGGGAAGAGCAGGTGGCAGGACTGGTGGAAAGCCTGGCGGCAGGATCGGAAAGGCAACCGGCACAACGCCCGGCAACGCTCGCGCCCCCCGTTCGACCCCGAGGCGTGGCGGCCGATCCGCCACGGCCTGCCGCTGCTGGCCGATCTCGACGACGTTGATGCCGAACGTCTCGGCCCGCGCGCCTGGCAACTGCTGCACGGCAAGCGCTGGGTCGCCGGTGACGGCGTCGAGCTCGACGATGCCGCCCTGCTCGCCATCGCCGCCCAGGCCCAGTTGCTCACCCTCGGCTGGTCGGATCGCGACGCCAGCGCCGCCTTCGACAACGTCACCGAGATCATCCTGCTGCCCGACGCCTTTCATCGACACGTCGAGGAGATGGACGACTTTGGCGTGATGCACGAATACGTGGACGAGCGCGCCGGGGAAACCTCCTGGCGCGGCCCGGTGGTGCTGGCGATTCCCGATGTCGCCGAGAGCGGCGACTACACCGGCTATAACGTCATCATTCACGAATTCGCCCACAAGCTCGACCTGGGCAACTCGCAGGATGTCGACGGCTTCCCGCCGCTCGCCGCCGCGAGCGATGTCACATCGAAAGAATGGCACCGCGTCTTCACCGCCGTCTGGGACGACCTGCAGGCCCACATCGCCCACGACGAGCCCACCCCCATCGACGACTACGCCGCCACCCACCCCGGCGAATGCTTCGCCGTCTGCTGCGAACTCTTCTTCAGCGCCCCGGATCAACTCGCCGCCGTCTACCCCGACCTGCTCGACCTGCTGAACCGCTACTTTCGTCAGGAGCCGTTGGTGAGATTTCAGCGGCGGAAAGATGAGGATGATGGCTCATAGAATCGACCCTCGTTGCCCTGTAGCCGCATATCGGCCCCAATGGCCAAAACACCTAAGCCAATCCTGACTAGAGAAATGGTCTCACAACGTTACTCGGGACAAATATTGTTTTACATTGGCAGGAATGATAGGTCGTTCAATATAATAGAGTTTGCAGCCGACGCGATGTTTGGTGTTATAGGATGGACTCAACTAAAAATTGGAAAAGTCATACAAATAAGGATGCTGCATAAAAATGTTGAATACGCATACTCGTTAAAAAGAGTATAACGAGCCCGCCACCTAACAAATGTTATAGTTGAAAACGGGAGTACCACTTGGCCGTACCTGACTTTCAATCATTAATGCTGCCATTACTAAAATTCTCCGCTGACGGCGAAGAACATTCGATGCAGGAAGCCCGAGAAGGGCTGGCAGAAGTCATGAGGCTCTCCCAAGAGGATCTTGAAAAAAGACTGCCGAGCGGCCGGCAATATACGTTCGCAAATCGTGTGGCTTGGGCAAAGGTTTATCTGACCCAAGCGGGGATTTTGGAATCTCCCAAACGGGGTAAATTTAATATCTCTAATCGTGGCAAGCAGATCCTTATTGAAGCCCCTGATCGGATCAGTATCAAGTATTTGGAACAGTTCGAAGAGTTTCAAGAGTTTCGGCAGGCGAGCAGCAAGAATCGCACTCAAAAAGTGACTCACGTGGGCGACCACGATACTTCTTCTACCACGCCTGAAGAAACGCTTGAGCAAGCATATCAACAACTTCGGGACGAAGTAGCGAATGAGCTTCTTCATTTAATTAAAGCTAATACGCCAGAGTTTTTTGAGAAGCTCGTCATCCACCTCATTGTTTCGATGGGGTATGGCGGTTCCGTAAAAGAAGCAGGGAAAGCTACGCGAAAAACGGCAGATGAAGGAATTGATGGCATTATCAAAGAAGACCGTCTCGGGCTGGAGACAATATATCTTCAAGCTAAACGCTGGGAAGCGGTAGTTGGCCGACCGGAGATTCAAAAATTTGTTGGTGCTCTTCATGGACAGCGAGCTAAGAAAGGCGTGTTTATTACCACCAGCCGTTTCTCGGAAGAGGCGCTGGATTATGTCGGCCAGATTGATCCGAAGGTGGTTCTTCTAGATGGCACTGACCTTGTACAACTTATGATTGATCATGGTGTAGGTGTGAGTTCTGCCGAGACATACGAAGTCAAGAAAGTGGATACTGATTTTTTCATTGAAGATTAATCGTGAAAACTGCCAGGCCTCGACATACTGCGCCGGGGCGGCGGGAAACCACCCCAGCTCTACCGCGAGATAGAAGAGCCTGGCGTCGGTAGCCCTTCCCCGTGCCGGCTGACGACCAGCGCAGCGATGAAGGGCCGGTGCTGTTGGGCATCCTCGCGCATCAGGTTCTCCAGTGCTTGGGCGGTGCGCTGGATGGTGCGCGTAAGGCTCACATCGTGCCGCCATCACACGCGACGCCCATCCATGAAGCCGCTGGACCGATTGATTCGCCATGTGCGGTCTCATGTCAGTTAGGACCTACTGCGTCCCAGCCAATAGCCAGGTTTTCGGGAATGATGGGCAAAGGCGATAACGACGGTTTCTTCCGGCAACTCAATCGCAACAACGTCAAACGGGAAGCGCTCCAGGATCAGCCGCTTTGCACCGGTTTCGCCAGCTTCTCCCGAGAGAGGGGATAAAGGAATGAAGTTTTCTTCAATGACGTCGATAGCAGCTTCAACGGCAATGAAAAACTCTGCTCCGAGTCCAGGTTGCTCATATTCGTACCAGACTGCTGCCTCTATCGCTTCATGCGAGGCTTCTTCAAGTATTCTTACCGTTCGCACTTACTGGCCCAGTCTCGTCCGCATCTTGGTTCGGAATTCTTCGCGACTCAACATTGTGCCCTTGCCGCTTTTGGCCTTGGATGCACGGCGAACGATTTCCTCGCTCCAGGCCTGCTCAACGGAGTCGTCACGGGGGCCATCCAGGCTCATGATGAGTTCGCGAGCCAACGCCGCACGTTCCGACTCGGAGAGAGTCGAAATCTGGGAGCGTAGGTGATCCAGCGTTTCGGTAGTCATGACGCCTCCACGAGTAGCGATAAAGTTATGCTATGCCGTCTGAAAAGCCCTAACAAGGCCAGTCACGGCAACGGCATTGCGGTTTCGCAATTATGACGCAGCCGCGCGTGCTCAGTGGCATTATATTCACCTCGCCTGATCCCCCGTTCCAAAGGATGCCCACTTTCCCGATAGGGAAAATCAGAGCGCCATCAGCCCATTTCTTAGCTATTTTTCCCTATCAGGAAAAGTCGCTTATGCTGGCTTCGTATCGACTCGTCTTGCCGTGAAAGGCTTGACTCGCCATCTACCTGCGCCAGCTTTGAGGCCCCATGCGAAAGATACTGCTCGTCGACAACGGTTCCCTGCGCCCCCAGGCGACGCTCAATCTGCGTCGTCTTGCCGATGCCTTGAGTCAGGACACGGGCGAGGCGGTCGAGGCTGCTTCCCTGCTGCACTCCTTCAAGATTCCGCCCGAGCAGCTCGGCGGGCAGAAGGCCGTCTCGGTGGGGCCGCTGGCCGAACGATATGCGGCCGAGGGCGTGACCGAGCTGCTGATCCTGCCCTTCTTCTTCGGGCCCAGCCAGGCGTTGACCCGCTACCTGCCGGAGCGGTTGGCCGAGGTGCAGGCCAGCTACCCGCAGCTCTCGGTGAAGGTCGCCCCGCCGCTGGTCGACACGCTGCTGGCGCCGGATCTGCGTCTGGCCAGGCTGCTGGCGGAGAACGTGCGCGAGCGCATGGCCAACCTGTCGCGGCCAAAGGTCGTGCTGGTCGATCACGGCAGCCCGATTCCGGAGGTCACGGCGGTGCGCAACTATCTCGCCGGGCAACTGAGCGCGCTGCTGGCCGATGAGGTCGAGTGCGTCACCTTCGCTTCCATGGAGCGCCGCGAGGGCGATGCCTACCGCTTCAACGAGCCACTACTGGAGACGCTGCTGGCTTCGCCGGCCCTGGCCGAAGGCGACGTGATTTTGTCCATGCTGTTTCTTTCCCCGGGCCGTCACGCCGGTGAAGGTGGCGATATTGCCGAGATCTGCGCCCAGGCGATGTCTCGCGCCCCTGGCCTGAACGTCGTGACGACTCGGCTGGTGGGCGAGAACGATGCCATCCTGGAACTCCTCGCCACTCGCCTGCAGCAGGCGCTGGCCGGTGGGCCGCTATTGATGGAATTGCCGGCGATCGGCGCCAAGGACGACTGACCCGCGCCTCGGCTGGGGCAGGAGTGTTTGCCGCAGTTCTCTACTTCATCGCCGCCAACACACGCTCGAACTCCTGCCGCCAGGCCTTGGCATATTGCGCCGAATCAGCGGGAAATCGCCCGAGTTCCACCGCGAGATCGAAGAAGCCTTGCGCCGGCAGCCCTTCCCCACGGCGGCTGACGACCATTGCGGCGATGAAGGGCCGGTCTTGCTGAGCATCCTCGCGCATCGTGCTCTCCAGTGCCTGGGCGACGCGCTGGATGGTGCGCGGCGGTCGCAATCCCAACGCCTCGGCGAGTTGCTGGTAGGTCAGCGGCAGAGTCTCGCGAGGCGCTGTCTCGAGAAGATGACGAACCTGGGCGGGGAGGGATTGGGCGTCGGTCATGATTCTCAGGCGTTCGGATCGAAGAGCTTCACTTCGCGAATGTCGATTCGCTCCCACACCCGCCCGGTCATGTAGGGCTCGGTCTCGAGCCAGGCGTCCAGTTCCCGCCGGTCGGCAAAGCGGAAGTGAACGTTGGAGCCGATCATCTTGCCGTCATCGTTCAGGATCGCGCCGCCACTGAGAAACTTCCCCTGCCTGGCGAGCTCACGAACGCCTGCCAGATGCGTGTCGCGATGGGCCAGCCGGCGCTCGAGCGCTTCATCATCCGTGTAGTCATAGGCCACTACGGCGTACTGTTTCATGCGGTACTCCTGTCGTTCATGCCTCATCGAAGGTGATTCGCATCATGCGTCAGCGCTGCCGACGAGACAAATCGATCGTGACGGTACACTCTCTCCATTCCGCGACGCGCCATCATTGCCGCTACAATCTCCTTCCAACTCCAACATCACCCAAAGGCCACATTCCATGATCGATCTCCGCAGCGATACCGTCACCCGCCCGAGCAAAACGATGCGTCAGGTGATGTTCGATGCGCCAGTGGGCGACGACGTGTGGGGCGACGATCCCAGCGTGGCGCATCTGGAAACCTATATCGCCGAGCGCACCGGCAAGGCGGCGGCGCTGTTCTTCCCTTCCGGCACGCAGAGCAACCTGGTGGCGCTGTTGAGCCACTGCCAGCGCGGCGACGAGTACATCGTCGGCCAGCAGGCGCACACCTATCGCATGGAAGGCGGCGGCGCGGCGGTGCTGGGCGGGATCCAGCCGCAGCCGATCGAGAATGAAGCGGACGGCACGCTGCCGCTGGCGAAGATCGAGTCGGCAGTGAAACCGATCGATCCGCACTTTGCCCGCACGCGCCTGCTGACGCTGGAAAACACCTTCCACGGACAGGTGCTGAATGCCGATTATGTCGAGGCGGCTACTGCGCTGGCACGACGTCACGGCCTGGCGACTCATCTGGATGGCGCGCGGATCGGCAACGCTGCGGCGGCTACCGGGGCCAGCCTGGAGGCGCTCTGCAGCCCCTTCGATACGATCTCGATCTGCTGCTCGAAAGGATTGGGCGCGCCGGCCGGTTCGGTGCTGGTGGGGCCGGCGGCGTTCATCGAGACGGCACGGCGCTGGCGCAAGGTGGTCGGTGGCGGCATGCGCCAGGTCGGTATGCTGGCGGCCGCCTGCGAATACGCCCTGGAGCATCACCTGCCGCAATTGACGGAAGATCACGCCAAGGCCGAGCGCCTGGCCGAAGGTCTTGCCGGTATCGACGGCATTACGGTGACCTCGCAGGCCACCAACATGGTGTTCGTCGAGTTCACGCGCCCGGCATTCGACCCGGCTCGGCTGCATGAGTGGCTGGAAGAGCGCGACATCCTCGTCGGTGCGCTCTACGCCCCGCGCTTCGTCACCCATCGCGATGTGTCGATGGACGACATCGATCGCGTCGTCGCCGCTTTCGACGAGTACTTCACCGCCTGACCGCCCGGCTCAGTCGAGCCGGGTGGATGAAGAATTGTTCGGCCGGGTCGGCGTCGAGGAAGCGCCCGGGTTCGGTGCCGCGTTCGGCGCCGCCTGGGGGCCGCCGTCGCCGGCGGGCGCATTCGGATCGCAGGTACGGCGGGCGGTGGAAATGGTCGAACCGCCATCGTTGCCCCGGCAGATCGAACCCCCGCCGCTGGGCAGCCGCTCGCGGGTTTCCCGTGGGTAGATCAGGTTGGGGCTGACATTGATGTCCATGTGCCTGGGCACGTAGTCGGCACGGCCATCGCGGTCGTTGTCCGGCAGTCTCACGCGGTGGCCGGTCTGGGGATCGACCACCGTGACGCCATCGGCAACGGCGGGCGCGCTGCCCAGCGCCGTGCCGGCAATCGCCAGCGCGAGACAAGTGACGGCCAGTGTGCGGCGACGGCTGACGGGCATGATAGAGATGCGCATGATCCACCTCCGGGTGGGTATCTCACCTACGGGAATGCTGCCTGCGCCCGGCGTCAGCCGGGCATGACGTTCCATGGACATATTCCATGGACATAGTGTAGCGCTCGCCGCGGGATACGTGATGCGTTCAGGGTGCGGATTCGCGGGTCCGAGAGAGCCACTCCCACAGCGCGGCGGCTGCCGGGCGCAACTGGCGGCGGCTGGGCCGGACCAGCCAGAACGCTTCGTCCGTCGCCATGTCGAGCTCGAACGGCGCGACCAGATCGCGGCTGGCTTCGAGCAGGCGGCGATGGGAAAGCGCGACGCCGCCGCCGTAGGAGGCCAGCGCCAGCGTCGTCACGTGGGTGTCGCAGATCATCGCCTGGCAGCGATGCTCGAGCCCGGCGACGCCCGCCTCGGCCAGCCAGCGCGGCCAGCCGGCAGCGAACCCCGCGGCATGCAGCAGCGTCCTGCCCGCCAGATCTTCCGGCGTATGCAGTTCCGCCGCCAGCGCGGCGGAGCAGACCGGCAACAGCCGCTCTTCCCCCAGGCATTCCGCGGTAACGTCGTTCCACTCGCCGTCTCCGTAGCGAATCTCCAGATCGGCCCCTTCCGCCCCGAAGTCGTCCGCCCAGATCGCGCTGACCAGCCGCAGGGTGATCTCTGGGTGCATCTGCTGGAATCGCATCAATCTCGGCGCCAGCCAGGTCTGCTGCATCGCCGGTGTCGCCCGCAGCGTCACTGGCGCGCCGGGGCTGGGGCCGAAGACTTCCGACGTGCCCTCGGCCAGACGGGTGAACGCACCCTGAACGCTGGGCAACCAGGCCTGCCCCGCCGGCGTCAGCGCCAGGCTGCGCGGATAGCGCACGAACAGCGACTGGCCGACGCGATCTTCAAGCAGCCGGATGCGCTGGCTGATCGCCGACTGGGTGACGCCGAGTTCTCGGCCGGCCTCGGTGAAGCTCAGCGTTCTCGCCGCCGCTTCGAACGCCTGCAGCCACAATACCGGGGGGAGTTCGGACATGATTTTCGTCGGCGCCCTCTTCAGGAATGCTCTTTGACCTAATGGCTCTTTGGTCAAACGGTTCGTGGGTTTAATGGCTCATGGGCTGGATGGTTCATGGGCTGGATGGCTCGTTAGTCTAATAGCCAAAGCCGGTCATTAGCTCAGCTTGGCCTTTGCGGTCAGATTAATCGTTTGTCATGTCTCGGCGCAATCCGCATCCTTGTGACACTCATCTACACATGTTGTTAACAAGGTGGCGCTGTCAGCCATCGAGGAAGTGCCTTTTGTCATCCGGAAACGCCTTTAACGAGACCCATGCCCATCGCGGTGATCAACCCATCGACATGGCCGAACTGCGCCGCTACCGCCCGGGCGCCGGCGCGCCGGCCGCCGAGCTCGAGAGCGCCGTCGAGCAGGCGCGTCGAGTGACGCTGACCTGGTCGGATGGTCGGTCCGGCCAGTTTCCGCTGATGTGGCTGCGCGATCACTGCGCCTGTGACCAGTGCCGCCACCCGATGACGCGCGAACGCCTCTACAAGCTGCTCGACGACCCGCTGTGGGAGCGCTTCGAGGCAGACGAGGCGCTGGCGTCCTTCGAGTTCGATGCACGCTCCCTGACGCTGATCTGGCAGGACGGCCACGTATCGCGCTTCGATGCCGGCTGGCTCTATCAGCGCTGCCCCGGCGAGGAGCTGGCGACGCTGCTGCCCACCCCGACGCCGTGGCGTGAAGGCTTCGCCCCCGAGCACGTCGAACATGCCGATTTCGTCGGCGGCAGCGAGGGCCGCAGCCGCTGGGTCAGCGCCCTGCTGCGCGACGGCCTGGTCATGCTCGACCAGGGCCCGTGCGAGCGGGAAGAGGTCTCGCGCATCGCCGAGAGCATCGGCCCGATGCGTTCGACCAACTTCGGTGGCCGGTTCGACGTGCGCTCGGTCCCCAACCCCAACAACGCGGCCTACACGGCGATCGGGCTCGAGCTGCACACCGACCTGCCCAACTGGCGGCAACCGCCGGACATCCAGTTGCTCTACTGCCTCGAGAACGATGCAGAGGGCGGCGAATCCAGCTTTGCCGATGGCTTCGCGGCCGCCGAGACCCTGCGCGCCGAGAACCCGGATGCTTTCCGGGTGCTGTCCGAGACGCCCATCGACTTCCGTTTCCAGGACGACGGCCACGATATCGCCGTGCGCGAGCCGGTCATCGATCTCGATGCCGAAGGCCGTCCCCGAGAGATCCGCTTCAACAACTGGATTCGCGACACGCTGAGCCTGCCACTGGATCGGATCGAGGCCTGGTACGACGCCTACCGCGCCTTCTGGCAGATTCTGCGCCGCCCGGAGGGACGCGTGGAGCTGACGCTGGCGCCCGGCCAGATGGTCGCCTTCGACAACCGCCGCGTGCTGCACGGCCGCAACGCCTTCGACCCTAACACCGGCAAGCGCCATCTCCAGGGTACCTATCTCGATCTGGACATGTTGCAATCACATCTACGAGTGCTGTCGCGGTGAACCGACGCGCGGCACGACGTTGATACGAGCCGCCCGAAGTCGTGAACTTCATGACCGGGCGGCTTTTCTGCGTGTATCCCGGTGCATTTCCGCCAGGCTATCCGCCTTTGTGGAACGGGATACGCCAATTGAGGGAACGACAGGAGACAACAAATGAAAAGACCGATGACGATTTCCGCCCTGACGCTGACCACCGGCTTGATCGCAGGAACCGGTTTCGCCCTGATGGGCACGAGCGCCGCGATGGCAGCGGACCAGCAGGTCAACTTCGGCGTGCCGTCCTGGCCCGGCATCACGGTGAAGACCGAGATCGCCCGGCAACTGCTGGCGCCGCTGGGTTATGAGGGCAAGACGCAGGACATCGGCCTGCAGGTGATCTATCAGGGGCTCGATACCGGCGATGTGGATGTCTTCCTGGGTGCCTGGCTGCCGGCGCAGAACCCGATGCTGGAGCCGCTGGAAGCCGACGGCAGCATTACCCGCCTGGCGACCAACGTGACCGGCGCGCAGATGACGCTGGCCGTGCCGGACTACGTCTACGATAGCGGCATCACCTCCTTCGCCGATCTCGATGCCCATCGCGACGAGTTCCGGGGCGAGATCTACGGCTTCGGCGCCGGTTCCGCCGCCAGCGAAATCCTCAACAAGGCGATCGATGAAGACGCCTGGGGGCTGAGCGACTGGACGCTGGTCGATACCAGTACGGTCGGCATGCTGAGCGCCGCCAAGAGCCACATCACCAACGAAGAGCCCATCGTCTGGGTTGGCTGGACGCCGCACTGGATGAACCTCGAACTCCCCATGCGCTATCTCAGCGATTCCAAGAACCTGTTCGGCGAAGGCAACGGCGCCAGCGACGTGCGCACGTTGATGGCGAGCGACTATGCCGATGCTCATCCGAATCTGGTGACCTTCTTCAATCAGCTCTCGTTCTCTGCCGAGGAGCAGAGCTGGATGATCAAGCAGTACGGACAGGAAGAGAAGCCGATGGAAGAGGTCGCCAAGGCGTGGATCGAGCAGCATCCCGAGCGCGTGGAAAAGATGTTGGAAGGCGTGAAGACCCAGGGCGGCGATCCCGCATGGCCCGAAGTCGAGAAGTCTTTCTCCTTCTGAAGTCGAGAAGACTGGCTCCTTCAGAATCCAGGCGCCGGCATCGAGACGCGAGACGGCGCTAGCAAAAAACCGTTACAAATTCATGCCGATTTTTTTGCCGTCTCTCGGAACTAACGGAACACCCGGCACTCTGAGTAGGTGTTCCCTTGAATGATCCCTTACTTGCCCACCATCCCCTGGTGGGCATTTTTTTGGTTCATCGCAGACTAGCGTGAAAGAGGGAGGAGACGGCAGCCAGAAAGGTTAAGGTTGTGTTCGCCAAAACATAGCCCACACCCAACCGCTGCCGTCACCATGGATGCTAGTTTGCTTGCCCTCTTCTGGGAAGGCTTCGAGCTGGATCGATATGAACTGCTCGATACCCACAGCCTGCTTGTTACCCTTAAACCAGACCCCGCCCGGTCTCCTCGCTGTCACCGCTGCGGACAGGCGTCTACGCTCATCCACGACACGCATCGCCGCCGCGTTCGTGAGCGCGATCTGTTCCAATATCGAGTCTGGTTGGACGTACCCGTCCGCCGGGTGCGTTGTCGCCAGTGCGGCCCGCGTCGCGAACGTATCGATTGGTTGATCGGTCGCCAGTCGCTGACGTGCGCCATGGTGAACTGGGTGAAGCGTTGGTTCGTCTGATGCCGGTCAAACACGTGGCTGAACTGTTGGGACTGCACTGGCATACCGTCAAGGCGATCGACTATCGACGTCTGCAACGCGAGGTGCGGCCTGTCGACCTGAGTCGGGTGCGTCGCCTGATCATGGACGAGTTCGCGCTATTCAAGGGCCATCGCTACGCCACGGTGGCGATCTGCGCCGATACGCAGCAGGTGCTATGGATCGGAGAAGGTCGCAGCCGTGCGGCAGTACGCCCTTTCTTCGAGTGGTTGGGACCGAAGGGTTGCCAGCAGATCGAAGCCGTCGCCATGGACATGAACACGGCGATGGATCTGGAGGTACAGGCCAATTGCCCCAGAGCACGCGTGGTTTATGACTTGTTTCATGTCATTGCCAAGTTTGGACGCGAAGTCATCGATCGCGTACGCGTGGATCAAGCCAACCGGCTGCGAGAAGACAAACCGGCTCGGCGCGCGGTGAAGCGCTCTCGTTGGTTGCTGCTGCGCAACCCCGAGAACCTGGGCGAGGAACAGGCAAACGAGTTGAAGGCGCTGCTGGAACTCAACCAGCCACTGATGGTGGCTTATCTACTGAAAGCCCAGCTCAAGGAGCTCTGGTATGCCCGCAACGAGCGAGCCGCCCGCTGGCGCTGGACGCGTTGGTTCAACCTGGCACAGGCAAGCGGGCTGGCTCCCCTGGTGCGATTTGCCCGCATTCTGAAGCCCTATGCGGAGGGCATCATTGCCAGTGCCACGTATCGACTCAATACCAGCGTACTAGAAGGCATGAACAACCGGATCAAGGTCATCAAGCGAATGGCCTACGGTTACCGGGATAACGCTTACTTCTTTCTGAAGATCAAAGCCGCGTTTCCCGGTAAAGCGCGATGAACCATTTTTTTGTCCGCGATTTGCTCGCCCTGGCTACTCGTTGCTGTCGCTTGCCTCTTCCCTGTCGACCAGCCCTTCCGGTAGCCGCCTTCAGGGCAGCGCAGGCACGCGGCCGGCCATCTCCGCGGTCATGAAGTCAACGAATTGCCGGATCCGCGCACTTTCGCGGGCCCGTTCGCTGTAGAGCAGATGGAAGTCCGCACGGATTCCTCGCCACTGGGGCAGCAGAGCCACCAGCTCGCCGCTCGCCAGATGCTCGTGGACATCCCACCAGGAGCGCAGCAGCACGCCGTGGCCGTCCAGCGCCATTCGCGTCATGGCTTCGGCATCATTGCTGGCAAGCCGGCCCTGGACTCGAATGGCGCGCTGGAGTCGCGTGCCATCGGTGGCCTCGAACCGCCACAGCGAATAGTCGGTATCGTTTTCCCGCACGATCAAACAGCGGTGGCGGGCCATGTCTTCCAGCCGTTCGAGCCGGGGCGCCTGTGCCAGATAACCGGGCGCGGCGCAGAGTATCCGGCGATTGGCGAGCAGCCGCCGGGCGATCCAGCGGGAATCCGGCGGGTCGCCAACGCGGATGTTGATATCGAAGCCCTGCTCGTCGAGCCCCACCGGAAAGCTGGTCAGCTCCAGCAGCAGTTCCAGCCGCGGGTGGCGCTCGGCGAAGCGCGAGATCAGCGGCGCCACGTGTCGGCGTCCGAAGCCGAACGTGGCGTTGATTCGCAGCCGACCCGAGAGCATGGCGTCCTGGTCTCCCAGCGAGTTTTCCAGATCGCCCAGATCGTCGAGGATCATCGCCCCACGCCGCAGGTAGCGCTCCCCTTCCGCCGTCAGCGCCAGACGCCGCGTCGTCCTCGCCGCCAGCGATACGCCCAGCCGCGCCTCCAGCTGCTGCAGCCGCTTGCTCACCGCCGACAGGGAAAGCCCGAGTTCCCGGGCGGCGCCCGTCAGGCTGCCGGCCTGGGCGATGCGCTGGAAGAAAGCGAGATCGTCGATCGAAGCCATCGGATTCTCCACTTCAAGGCAATAGTCGATTCGATTTTACCCGGATTATCCCGCGCCAGTCAGTGGCTACACTGACGCTAAAGCTAGCCAGAAGCCCATTCACCGAGGCCAAGCCAATGTTCGATGGATTTCGCGAATTCGATATCGATGTAGAGGACGGCATCGCCATTCATGGCGTAGTCGGTGGTGAAGGCCCACCGTTGCTGCTACTTCACGGGCATCCTCAGACGCATGTCATCTGGCATCGCATCGCGCAGCGTCTCGCCGAACGCTACACCGTGATCGCGACCGATCTGCGCGGATACGGCGATTCCAGCAAGCCCGAGGGCGACGAGCAGCATCTCAACTACAGCAAACGGCGGATGGCGCAGGATCAGGTCGCGGTCATGCAGGCGTTGGGGTTCGAGCGCTTTTTCCTCTGTGGCCACGATCGCGGCGGACGTGTCGCGCACCGGTTGGCACTGGACCATGCAGAACGGGTCGAAAAATTGATGGTGCTGGATATCGCGCCGACCCTGGCGATGTACGAAGGCACCGATCTCGCTTTCGCGACCGCCTACTGGCACTGGTTCTTCCTGATTCAGCCCAAGCCGCTGCCAGAGTCATGGATCGAAGCCGCACCGGGGGATTACGTCACCCGCATCATGGGTAGCCGTCACGCCGGACTGGGGCCTTTCGACCCACAAGCCATTGCCGAGTACCAGCGCTGCCTGACGTTACCCGGTGCGGCGCACGGGCTCTGCGAGGATTACCGCGCTTCACGCACCATCGACCTGGAGCATGATCGCGCCGACCGCGATGCCGGCCGGCATCTTCGGGTGCCACTGGCTGTGTGGTGGGGTGAATTCGGCACCATCGAACGCTGCTTCGACGCTCTCGCCGAATGGCAAGCAGTCTCCCAGGACAGTGTCGAGGGTGGCACCCTGCCCTGCGGCCACTACCTTCCCGAGGAAGCGCCGGATGCGGTCTTCCAACAAATCATCGACTTCATGAGGTAAGTCACCCATGGCCCAGAACAAGACTCACAGGATCGCCGTCATCCCCGGCGACGGCATCGGTACCGAGGTGGTACCGGAAGGTCTGCGCGCGCTGGAGGCTGCCGCCAAACGTTTCGATATCGATCTCGAGTTCGAGCATTTCGAGTTCGGTAGCTGCGACTACTATCTGGAACACGGCAAGATGCTACCGGACGACTGGTTCGAGACACTTTCGCGCTTCGATGCGATCTTCTACGGCGCGGTGGGCTGGCCGGAGAAGGTGCCGGATCATGTCTCGCTGTGGGGCTCGCTTTTGCAGTTCCGGCGTCACTTCGACCAGTACATCAACCTGCGGCCGTGCCGCCTGATGCCGGGGATCAAGAGCCCGCTGGCCGACCGCGAGCCCGGCGATATCGACTTCTATGTGGTACGCGAGAACACCGAGGGCGAGTATTCGAGCATCGGCGGCAAGATCTTCGAAGGCACCGACCGCGAGACGGTGATGCAGGAGACGGTGATGACCCGCACCGGGGTCGACCGGGTGCTGAAATACGCCTTCGAGCTGGCCCAGGGCCGGCCGCGCAAGAAGCTGACCTCGGCGACCAAATCCAACGGCATCTCGATCACCATGCCGTATTGGGACGAGCGCGTGAAAGCGATGGCGAAAAGCTATCCGGACGTCAGCGTCGACCAGTTCCATATCGACATCCTGACCGCCAACTTCGTGCTGCATCCGGACTGGTTCGATGTGGTCGTCGCCAGCAACCTGTTCGGCGACATTCTTTCCGATCTCGGCCCGGCCTGTACCGGCACCATCGGTGTCGCGCCGTCGGCCAACATCAACCCGGAAGGCAAGTTCCCGAGCCTGTTCGAGCCCGTCCACGGCAGTGCCCCGGACATCGCCGGCAAGGGTATCGCCAACCCCATCGGCCAGATCTGGTGCGGCGCGATGATGCTCGAACATCTCGGCTACAAGGAAGCCGGCGACGCGATGGTCAGCGCCATCGAGGCAGTGCTGGCAGGCGACGACAAGTCCGCGCTGACACCGGATCTGAAGGGCAAGGGAACCACCCGCAGCCTGGGCGAGAAGATCGCCGAGGCCATCGGCTGAAACGAAACGGCGACGGCGATCTACATCGTCGTCGCCGTGACACAAGCGTCATGCCGGCCGGGGTTGGAGGCCCGCCCCCGTGGCTCGGGTCGCGTTCAGGAGCCGGCGTACTCGGCCACGGGAGAACGGCCCTGGACGGCGCCCTGTACCGGCTCGTCGAACTGCGCCGACAGCGAGCCGACGATGTCGCGATAGAATGCCTGCAGCTCCGGCTTCAGCGCCCCTTCCGCCTGGTGCTGGTCGATGTAGTAAGCCGCGCGGACGCCGTTGAACTGCTGAATGTTGCCGACTCGCAGAAATGCCAGCCCGAAGCGACCCAGCAGCCTGGCCAGCCTCGGCTCCATCAGCGCCAGCGCATGGCGGCGCTCCATCAGGCCGATCATCACGGTCGAGGCCAGATAGACGGAAACGCCCAGCAGGGAAGCCACCTTGTAGTCATGGTCGGTGCGCGGGTAGATCGGCCCTTCGTTCTCGGGTACGGGTTCCGGCATCGGCTGCCGCTTTCGGTAACGCCCCAGAATGGCGACGCGCGAGACCTCGCAGGTCAGGTCCCGGGGAAGGAGATCCGGGTTCAGTTCGGCATGACAGAATTCGCCGCGCGAGTTCGATTCGATCGGCAGTTCATGAAGACCGTGACCGGAGCCGGGATAGATGACGCGGATGCAGGCGACGGGTTCCTGCGTTGCACGGTGGCGGATGAAGCAGTGCAGCGCCGAGCGATCGAATTCGTCATATTCCAGCTGCCGCTCGGGCTCTCCCGGCATGACATGACCGAACTCGGACGTATAGACCTGATAGCGCAAGCGATAGACGTACCGTTTATCGGCTTCCGAGGTTGCCAATACGAATTCGAACTGCTGATGAAACTGATCGTACAGACTCATCCCAATGTCCCGTATTCAAGCCAATGTCCCGTGGTCAAGATAGCGTCGTCAGTCATCAAGGCTTTCGCTAAAAGGTCGGGGCTTACCCAGCCAGTATCCCTGTATATAATCCACGCCGTACTCTTTCAGAATGTCATAAACAGGTTCCCGATCGACGAACTCCGCGACGGTCTGTTTGCCGAATCCTTTCGCGATCTCGACGATGGCCTTGACGATCATTTGACTACGTTTATTTTCCGGCAGGTCCCGAATAAAGGAACCGTCGATCTTGATGTAATCAATAGGCAGCTGGTCCAGATAGTAGAAACTACTGAAACCGACGCCAAAGTCATCCAGGGCTATTGCACATCCCAGGTCCCGAATGTTCTGCAGGATGCAGCGAGCCGTGGCGAAGTCGGTGACCGCAGCGGTTTCCGTGACTTCGATGACCAGTCGATGAGCAGAGACGCCGTTCATCTTCAGCGCATTTTCGAGGAACCCCGTCAGCGCTTCGTCGTGCAATGACTGGCCCGACACGTTGACGGCCAGCCGGCGATCGGCGTCATCCCAGGCTCCCATCATCTTCAGACTTTCCGAGATGACCCAGCGATCGATGCCGACTATCTGGCCACTTCGCTCTGCAACCGGTATGAACGATCCCGGCGAAACGACCTCGCCCGTATCGGAGGGACGCATGCGCAACAGGACCTCGTGATGCTTCACCTTCAGACCGTTGACGCTCGCGATGGGCTGGCCCCAGAGTTCGAAGCCATCGTGCTCCAGCGCGTGGCGAATGCGCTCTTCCCAGTAGACCCGCTCCTGAAGTACCTCTTTGTCCGTCTGTGCCGACAGGAGATGCCAGCGCTGCACCGGATCTTCCTTGGCCCGATACATGGCGAAATCGGCACTCGCCATCAATTCCTTGGGCGTGGCGCCGTGATCCGGATACAAAGCGATACCTATACTCGCAACGGCCCTGTGCTTATGTCCATCCACATCGAGACTGATTTTTTCCAGACTCTGGGTAATGATATTTGCCAATATGACGGCCTGCTCGGCGGAGGCATTTTCCATCAAAATGGCAAATTCATCGCCGCCTAACCGGGCAATCGTGCCGGCATGACTGAGTTGTCTCTGGAACATCTCGGAAACGAGCACCAATAGATCGTCTCCCGCCTGATGACCGCCCAGTTCATTGATTTCCTTGAAGCGATCCAGATCCATGTAGAGCATGGCACCATGCATGTCACGAACGACGGCATGCGCCAGTACGCCCTCGAAATAGCTTCGATTGTAGAGCGCTGTAAGAGGGTCTCGATTCGCCAGCCAGGAAATTCTCTGCGCCGCACTTTTTCGGTCGGTAATGTCCAGCCCTACGGATATCGTTGCGGGTTTGCCATCGGCCCAGGTATTCAGCGGCGTATGGTGCCAGGCAATCGTTCGACGCGTTCCTTTCAGGGTGACCAGGTCACTCTCCTGCTGCCCACTATGAAACTCTCTTGCGAAGGGCTGAAACGTCTTCGCAAAGGAGCCGCCTACCAGTCTGGATTCGGACGCATCGAGCATGTCCGCGGCGTAGCGATTCGCCATCAATATCTCGTCGCCACCATGGACGACGACCAGAACCTGGGCGGTATTCATCAAGCCGCTGACGAGATCCCGTTCACGCTCCAGCTCCACGACCTGCTGCTCGAGCAACTCTCCGCGGGCAGTGACTTCGCCTTTCAGCCGCTCCAGCTGGTAGGAGAGCTCGACGGCAGTATCCGCGAGGACATCGATTTCATCCTTGGGCTTTCCTTCGGAATGACGCGATACCTGCGATCTCAGTTCCGCGAATTTTCCTCTCGCCAGCCCGGGGAGGGCCTGACTCAGCGTTCGTATTCGAAGCGTGGGTTTCCATAAAAGGAAGAGCAGGAAAGCCTCGGAACACAACCACCCTGCCAGGGCAACGAAGAACACCATTCCGGTAGTTTCCTGGATACCCTTCAACTGCGCGGTGACGTCCTCGACGGATACGAAATAGCCTGACCGGCTGGCGCCGGCCTCTTCTCCGCTCTCGAGGGGAATGACGCTCGTCTCGTACTGGCGCCCGCCGTACTCGATATCTTCCGGGCTGGCGATCAGGGCGTCGATCGACATCCGGCGCGAAACCTCCTTGAGGACCGGCAGCACGATGTCCTGATGCGTCAGCGCCAGCGAATAGGCGCTCCATGCCGGTATGACGCGCTCGGAATTTCCGAGAATATCCCCGCCTTCTTGTCGACTGAGCAGTGCGATGTCGTCTCCCGAACTTTTCTGGAAATAGCTCATCACATCCACGAGCGATCGGGACAACATCAATACGCCGGCATTTTCCCCCTGGACGAGAATGGGCACCGCCGCAAACTGAAGGCAGGAGTTGGCACACAGCAGGAGATCCTGCGGCTGTTCGGACTCGACGACTTTCGACAGCCACGCCCGGGACGGCCGTTTATCGTTACCGTCGTTGTCTTCTCCATAGGCGGCTACGGGTTCGCCTTCCAGGCTGAAGATGACCAGCTCGTCGATCCCCGCATCCAGCTGCAGCGTAGGCCACTGGTTCCGGAGAGATTCCGAAATCGCGGTCTGGTTCAGCGACAGCAGGGCGTCATTGAGCGATTCGGAAGAAGCCGCGACAGCAGCCAACTGCTTCAGCTCGTTGGCGGCGCTCTGCAGAGATGTCTCGATCTGGTGGCGCTGCTCTCGCTGGTTGGCCTGCTGATGGGTCTGAAACTGCTCCGTCAGACTCTTGTAGCTGATCCACGTGATGAGGACTGCCAGCCCGAGCAGTATCAGGCTGGTCAGCGCGAAAGCCCGCCATTTCAGGCTGAGTCGATAGGGACGAGAATTATGATGTGACATCAGAAACTGAACGAGGTCTGCAGCAACAGCATGTTCCAGTGCTGTTCGGTATTGTCGTCGTCATTGTCCTGCCTCGGCAGCCAGGCCGTACCATCGACATGATGAACTTCCGCTTGAATATTCCAGCTGGGAGTCACTCGCCAGTGCACGCCCGCCGTCACGTCCTTGGCAAATCGCGAATAGTCCTGTCCTTTACCGGACGCCTCGAAGCGCTCGCCATCCCGGTCGTTTCTGTCGCTAACGGCATAATCGTATCTCAACAACCATTGCCAGCGGCTGGATAGCCGGTACAAGTACTGAACATAGACACTTTCTCCATTCACTCTTCCATTGTAGGAAGAGACTGGGGAGTCCTTCAGTTCCTTGCGCTGATATTCGTACTCCGTCGTCAGGCTCCAGTTTTCCGCGTTGTACTGGAAAGACAGAATCATTGGCTGGAAAATGAACTCGCCTTTCTCCTGCCGCTCCTGCCTGGACTGATAATCGGCCCTCACCCGAGCCATGCTCAGTGCCACGTTGATCCGACCGCCATCATGGGCGTAGAGCACTTGTCCGATCGAAGAGAGCTTGCCGTCCAGCGAAGGATTATCGGGAGACAGGGAGATTTCGGCGTCACTATTGACCTGAGGCATGCCGACACCGCCCTGGATATAGAGGGTACCGTTGGAGAACCGCTCCTCGTCGTAAATACTCAGCCCGTCCGAAGCCAGCCCTAAAGAGCGGCTTCTATCGAAGTAGATGGATTGGGGAAGCAGGATGCTGGGGCGTGTCGACGGGGCATCACGTGTCTGGTTATAGAAGCCAAACGGATTCTTGAATCTTCCCAGCTGTATTCCGAATGCCCTTTCTTCATCGGCGATCAACTGATAATCCACGACACCGTAATCCAGTTCAGGCTGCCAGGCGTCTCCGTAATTGCCGGCTTTCCGGCTCAACACCTGACCGGCGACCAGGACATGGCTAAAAGGACGAAAAGAGGCGTTGAGCCCCAGTTCGGTATATTCCAGGCTGCCGCCATCGTCACTGCTGGGACCGAAGAAGTCGTTGTGATCGGTCACGATGAGCGCCTGGCTCATGAAGCCATGAACCTGAAAGGTGTCCGCCACGTTCATCGCATGAGCGCCAGCGGCCCCTATCGTGGTGACTACAGCCTGAGCGGCGATCAAGACACGCTTCAATCTATTCAATATCGAGCACCCGAACCTGATCATTCAGGCTTGATTGTTGGATATAGCCGATGCTGCCAGGTGTGGAGACGATAGCCTCGAGCATCTCGGTTTCATCGTCGACTTCGTTGGGGGCCTGCCCGGTCCCGGAAAATACTGCGCGGTCCCAGGCCAGACGGAGCTGGTGCGGGTAGACTCCCAGTATCTTTTTGGAAAAGTCTTCGTGGACCGGATTATCGTCGAGCAAGACATAGACATGCACCGCTTGTCCGTCTGGCAGCGTTCTCTGCCGCATCGCGAATATGGCTCTGAGCGTCTCTAGCGGCAAAGCGGACTGGTGCACGGTTCGGTTGGCGATGACGAGCGTCGCGGGCTCATCTGCGAGGCTGCAGAGAGAGACGAGAACGAGCATGAGCAACAGACATCCGGTCAGCCCCCTCCGCATGCGTCATGACTCCCTGACTCTGCTGGTGTCGTTGCGGTTTTCAAGGATGATCTCCGACCCGAAATCGACTCAGTCTCGGAAATACCGAACGACAAAACTTCGATTCAGCGCCCTGCGTGGCAGATTGGAAAGTCTGTAATGTCGATAATCGCATCAAGAGCGATCCCTGATCTTTACTAATAGGCTGATAGTTTTCGATTTCAATATCATGGCACCCGCACCACTGCCAATAGTACCCGTCCCCGTAATAGACGAGTATTGCCTCATCCACGTATCGCCATATCGGATAAATGTATTTTTCAACGTAGCATAATGCCACAATTTACCCCTCGATCATGTTAATCGATGATATTTACTGAGGCCCGCCAAAAAGATAGGGAACCCAGGAAAATCTCGGGATTTGCCTGTTAAATCGGCGAATAAAGGTCAGATAACGTCAAAACCGGCCAATGGAGAGAGTTTACCGCACAGTAATGGCTTGGATTTTATTTGTAACGACAGGTAATTCAAGGCGGCAAGTTTCAATTGCCGCCTAGCGAACTTCCCGCAGCCGGCTCTTATCCATCTGCTGGATTTCCGTGATGCCGAGAAGGGCCATATCCCGCGCAATTTCCTCCCGCATCAGACGAATCGCATGCTCGACGCCGGCTTCCCCGGCATAGGCGGCCGCGTAGTTGAAAGGCCTGCCGAAGAAGACGAATCGCGCACCCAGCGCGAGCGCCTTCAGCACATCGGTACCGCGCCGGAAGCCGCTGTCGATCATGACGGGATAGTCGCCGACAGCCTCGACGATATCGGGCAGTGCCCGTAACGGGGCGATCGTGCCATCCAGCTGCCTGCCGCCGTGATTGGAGACGATGATGCCATCGGCGCCGTGATCTCTGGCACGTTTCGCATCTTCGGGGTGCAGGATGCCCTTGACGACCAGATTGCCCGGCCAGCGTTCCCGTACCAGTGCGAGATAGTCCCAGTCGAGGTGGGTGCGTCCCGAGAAGTCGCGATTGACGTTCCGGGAGATGACCGGAATGCCTCGGGTCGCGTGATTGTTCTCGAAGTGGGGAATGCCTTGGTGGCGAAGCGTCTTGTAGAAGGTGCCGTAGAGCCAGCGGGGCTTGAGCAACCCATCCAGTGCCAGGCGGGCACTGGGACGAATCGGCGACGAGAAGCCGCTGCGCCGGTTGTTGTCGGGGTTGGGCGGCACGGCGTAGTCGACGGTGATGACCAGGTTACGAAATCCCGCTCGCTCGATGCGCTCGATCAGCGCTTCGATACCGGGCCGATCCCCCGGCAGATAGGCCTGGAACCAGTCGCTGCCGTCGATCTTCGCCACTTCTTCCATCGGGATCAGCGACGACCCGCTCATGATCATCGGCACCTCGGCCCGCGACGCCGCGCGAGCCAGCGCCAGATCGCCGCGATAGGCCGACAGCGCGCTGATCCCCATCGGGGCGATGCCGAACGGTGCGGCATAACGCGTGCCCAGCAGTTCGGTCTCGAGCGAGACGCGGGAGACATTCCTTAGCGCCCGCGGCACGAAGCAGTAGTCATCGAAGGCCGCGCGGTTGGCGGCCAGGCTCTTGCCCTCTTCCGCCGCGTTGGCGACGTATCCGTAGATCGGCCGGGGAAGATGGCGCTTGCCGGCGCGTTCGAGATCCAGGAAGTTGCGAATACGGGACAGGCGGCGTTGTTGGCGCGTCACGAATGATCCTTACGCGTGGAAAAGGGAGATCGGTTATACATAGGCGATGTCAGGCTTTGTACGAAAAGTCGGCGAGCGATGCCGGCAAGCCGTCATCCCTTCAGCCCCGGCATCGCGAAGTCGACCCCTGCCAGCGTTGTCAGCAGCCTGTCGCGCTGGCCGTCGTCGAGCGAGACCAGCGGCGGCCGCAGGCGGTCCCAGGCGGGATCACCGCTGAAATGCGCGGTGGCGGCCTTGAGCGCCGGAATCATCGGCACGCTCTCGAAGATATCGCGAATCTCGTTCAACGCCTGCTGGCGCGCATCGGCGTCTTCCTCGCGCCAACTGGCGCCCAGCGCCGAGATCGCGCGGGGATTGACGTTGGCCGTGGCGCTGATGCAACCGGCGCCGCCGGCTCGCAGTGTGGGCAGCAGGAAGCGTTCGCTGCCCGCGTAGACGCGAAATCCTTGCTGGCCGAAGGCGTCGATCACGGACTGGGTGTTGGCCCAGTCGCCGGAGCTGTCCTTGATTCCTGCCACGACCTCGGGGTAGCGCTTCAGCAGCCGCTCGATCAGCCCCAGCCCGATCGGCACCTGCGCCACCGGCGGAATATGGTAGAGGTAGAGCCGCAGCCGCTCGTCGCCGACCCGCTCGATCACCTCGCTGTAGAACCGGAACAGCCCCTCCTCCGAGACGCCCTTGTAGTAGAACGGCGGCAGCATCAGCACGCCACCCACGCCCTGGCTCACGGCATGGCGTGTCAGGGTCACGCTATCGGGTATCGAACAGCAGCCGGTACCCGGCATCAGACGGCTCGTGTCGAGCCCCGCCGCGACCAGATGATCGAGCAGGTCGAGGCGCTCCTGCACCGACAGCGAGTTGGCCTCGGAGTTGGTGCCGAAGATGGCCAGCCCGACATCGTTGGCCATCAGCCAGCGGCAGTGCTCGACGAAGCGCGCGGCATCGGGAGAGAGATCATCGCCAAACGGCGTGATGACCGGAGAGAGTACGGTACCGCAGGGCGCATTCGACGACATGAACACAGACCTCTTAATAGAGAATGGTGATGGGATCGGTCATGACCCCGCGGCTATCGAGCTTCAGGACCAGGGCTCGACGGCGTAGCGCGACAGCGCCTCCTCGTCGAAGTCGAATCCCAATCCCGGCGTCTGGGGTAGATTCAGCCGTCCGTCGTTGAAGGTCAACTGCGTATCGATCAGCCTACGGAAGTTAAGCACCTGATCGTCGGCGAAAAATTCGACGAAAGGCGCATTCGGCGTTGAACCGACCAGATGCACGTGTAGATCGTGGAACCAGTGCGGGCAGATCTCCACGCCGTAGCTGGCCGCCGTGGCCGCGATGCGACGGAACTCCGTCACCCCGCCACAGACTGCCGCATCGGTCTGCAGGATCATCGCCGCCTCCTTGTCCAACAGTTCCTTGAAGCGCCAGCGACCGGCTTCGATCTCGCCGGTTGCCACCGGGATCGGCGTGCGCTCGGCCAGGCGGCGATGGTTGTCGATGTCGTCCGGGCTGAACGGCTCCTCGATCCAGTAGGGCGAATAGGGCTCGGCCATGCGCGCGAAGGCCAGGGCCGAAGGAAGATCGCGCCAGGCATTGTTCGCATCCATCATCAGCAGAACGTCGGGGCCGATCGCCTCGCGAACCGCCGCCAGCCGCGCTTCTTCACCAGCCAGATCTTCGCGCCCCACCTTCATCTTGACCGCCTTGAAGCCCTTCTCGACATAGCCGGTCATCTCTTCCGCCAGCCTGGCCGGCGTCTTGCCGTCGAGGTAATAGCCGCCGCTGGCGTAGGCCGCCACGCTGTGCTCGTCGCTGGCGCCGAGAAACTTGTAGAGCGGCAGGTTGGCGGCGCGGGCGTTGCGGTCCCACAGCGCCACGTCGAGGATGCTCAGCGCCCGCATCACCGAGCCGGTGCGGCCGTGCAGCAGCCCTTCCTGGTACATCTCCTGCCACAGCCCCTCGACGCGATGCGCGTCCTGCCCTATCAGCACCGGCTTGAGCAGGTCGCGTACCGCCTGCGTCACCAGATGGCCGGCGTTGTTGCCGCCGTAGCAGAAGCCGATACCGCTGATGCCGTCGTCGCCGGTCACCTTGACCAGCGCGTAGTCGCGCTTGAGCACCTGCCGGTTGGAAAAGCTGGTCGGATTATCCAGCGCGACGTTGACCGTTCGCGCCTGCACATCGGTAATTCTCGTCATCGGTCATCTCTCCAGAATAGGGGTTAACCCGGGCGTGATGAATCCACGCGTCTTGAATCCAGGCTCATGAATCAACTCTGTTTCAGGCGGCGCTTGAGCGGCAGACGCAGCCAGCGGAAGAACGGTGTCGCCTGCAGGATCGAGAGCAGCGCCAGAATCAGCAGCACGGTGGCGATGGGGCTTTCCAGGAACACGCCGAAGCTGTCGTTGCCGATCAGCATCGACTGCTGGAAGCTGGTCTCCATCACTGGCCCCAGGATCAGGCCGATCACCATCGGCGCCGGCGACACTCCCGCCTTGCTCATCCAGTAGCCGAACAACCCGAAGCCCAGCATCAGCCCGACATCGAACAGGCTGTTGTTGATCGCGAAGGCACCGATGATGCACAGCGTCAGAATCGCGCAGGCAATGAAGCCGTCAGGAATCTTGGTCACCGAGACGCTCATCTTGGTGAACGCCAGCCCCACCACCAGCAGCGCGATGTTGGCGAGAATCACCGCCCAGATCAGGGTGTAGGTGACGTCGCCGTAATCGGTGAGCAGATTGGGGCCGGGCAGGATGCCCTGCACCATCAGCGCACCGAGCAGGATCGCGGTGGAAGAGCTCCCCGGGATCCCGAGGGCGATGGTAGGAATCAGCGCACCGCCAACGACCGCATTATTGGCGGCCTCCGGCGCGGCGACGCCGGCAATCTCTCCCTTGCCGAAGCGGCTCTTGTCCTTGGCGAAGCGCTTGGCCTCGTTGTAGGCGAACCAGCTGGCGGTATCACCACCAGTGCCGGGAATCAGCCCCACGACGATACCGATGCCGCTGGAGCGCAGGATGTTGGGCATCAGCTGCTTGATGGTGCTCCAGCGTGGCATCAAGCGGTCGGTGATACGGCTCGCTACCTTGTTGCCCCGGTGGGAGTTCTCGATCAGCGTCAGCGCCTGGGGCACCGAGAACAGCCCGATCAATGCCACCGTGAAATCGATCCCGGCGAACAGGTTGATCTGATCGAAGGTCATGCGTGGCGTACCGGTCGTCAGGTCCATCCCCACCGTGCTGAGCAGCAGGCCCAGCCCGCCCGAAAGCAGGCCGCTGATCACCGACCCCTGCGCCAGCGAACCGATGATGGTGATGCCCAGTACGGCAATCGCGAACAGCTCGACCGGGCCGAACTCGAGCACCAGCGTGCCGAGCAGCGGTGCCGCCGTCAGCAGCGCGATGCCGCTCATCAGCCCGCCGAAGAACGAGGCGAACAGCGAGATCCCCAGCGCCTGGCCCGCCTTGCCCTGCTGCGAGAGCGGGAAGCCGTCGAGCACGGTCGCCGCCGCCGAGGGCGTGCCGGGGGTACGCAGCAGAATCGCGGCGATGGAGCCGCCGTAGGACGCCCCAACGTAGAGCGAAGCCAGCATGCTCAGCCCGGTCGCCGGGTCGAAGCTGAACGTCAGCGGCAACAGCAGGGCCAGCGCCATCGTCGCCGACAGCCCCGGCATCGCCCCGACGAACAGCCCCAGCAGCGTACCGCCGAGGATGCAGGCAATGTTGTTGAAGCTGAGCACGTTGGTCAGCCCGATCATCACCAAAGAGGAATCCATGCGCGTCTACTCTCCTGCGCTCGAACCGAGCGTCGTGGCCGCCAGTGCTGGCGAGGGCTTACCAGTGCTGGCGAAGACTCAAAGAAAGCTCGGCAGCAGCGGGATCGGCAGACCCAGGAACTGCACGAACACCAGGCACACCATGGCGATCAGCACCGCACCGGCGATCAGCGCGAAGGACCACTTCACGGTGCGCAGAATCGCCAGCGCCAGGGTCATGAATAGCGCCGTGGCCAGCACGTAACCGAGCGTCGTCATCGACGCGACATACCCCACCGCCAGCAGGAAGATGGTGACGACCGCCGCCCAGCGCTTGGGCGCCGGTGGTGCCTCGTCCGCTTCCCGGTCGGCTGGCTCGGCGGCGCTGCCGCCAGTGGCCGGCGCGCGACGCTGTAGCCGCAGTTCGCTGGCCACCATCGCCAGCGACAGCAGCCCGACGGCGACTGCGTAGATCATCGGCATCTGGGCGGCGGCGCGGGGGTAATCGCTGGCATCGAAGAAGAAGACGCCGGCCACGACGATGCCAAACACTCCCAGCAGCAAACGACTGACGTTCATGGCGTCCTCCTCGTCGGGTATCGATCGGCCACTCAGCGACCGACCTCGTCCTTGACCGATTCCCAGATGCCGCGGTAATCGCTCTCCATCTGGTCGATCATGGCGCGGTAGTCATCGCCAGTGACGACATCGAGATTCATGGCTCGCTTTTCCGCCTGGGCCTGGAAGTCGGGCTCCTGCGCCAGCGTCTCGAACGCCTCGATCAGCTGTTGCCGAGCCTCTTCCGGGATATCCGCCGGCGCGCTGTAGCCCCGCGAGGAGCCCGCCACCACGTCCACCCCTTTCTCCTTCATGGTGGGCACGTCCGGCAGGCTGGACAGCCGCTTCTCGGCGAACACCGCCAGCGCCCGAAGGTTGCCGGACTCGATCTGCCCGTAGACGTTGCCCACGTTGTTGAAGCTGGCATCGATCTTGCCGCCCATGGCTGCCGTCGCGGACGGGCCGTCGCCCTGGAACGGCACCTTCTTGAAGGAGAGCCCCTTGGCCTGCTCGAGCAGGATGGTGGTGAAGAAGTCGTCGCCGCCGACGCCGGAATTGCCGATGGTCACCGTACCCGGGCTCTGCTCGGCGGCCTCGAAGAGACCCTCGATGGTCTGGTAGGGGCTATCGGCACTGACGACGACGATGCCCGGATCGGTCACCACGTTGGCGATCGGCGTCATCTCGTCGGTCTTGTAGGTGATGGCATCGTTCATGATGTAGTTGGTCATCAGCATCGGCGTGTTGGTGATGCTGATGGTGCTGCCATCGTTGGGCGACTGCTTGGCCAGCCTCGTCCAGGCGACGGCCCCGGTGGCGCCGGGCATGTATTCGTTGACGAAATCGACGCCGAGAATTTCGCTCAGGCGCGGCTGGACCAGCTGAGCCAGGGCATCACTCCCGCCTCCCGGCTTGAATCCTTGCAGAACGGTGACTTCATCGCCTCCCACGTAATCGGCGGCTTGCGCCAGGGGAGACAGGCTGATGGCGACGGCGGTGGCCGTCAGCCAGTGGCGAAGGGCTTTGGCGTGCATGATCGATTCCTCTCTGACGGAGTCTGTTTGTCGTTGTCTTACCTAGCCTTGTCTTGCCTACTCTTGTCTTACCTACTCTTGTCGTGCCAAAGAGAACGTATTAATTTATCGATCAGATTGTCAATAATATTGCCGCCAATAGAGACTAAAGCAGTAACGGCGTACAAAATGGTCCTAAAGGGCGCGAAATCGCCATCATTCGGCGAACGGCCGTGGCAGAATCGATTCTGCAACCGGCGGACTGACCAGCGGCGGCGCTTGCTCCTTGCCTGCCCTGCTGAAGACAATGGCCAACCGGGTGACGGGAATACATCGTGACGGGAACACATTCATGCCAAAACGGGACAACGCCAAACCGAGCAGCACCGACACGGGCCGATACCTCGTCGACGAGCAAGCCGCGACGGTCGCCGAAGCGGCCAGCGTGACCGATATCGTGTCGGCCATAGAAGAAGACATCGTGCTCAATCGCGTGCATCCGAAGGAGCGGCTGGTCGAGGAAGACCTGATGCAGCGCTTCGCCGGCAAGCGCCACGTGGTGCGCCAGGCGCTGTTTCAGCTCGAGAATGCCGGCCTGGTGGAGCGCATCAAGAATCGCGGCGCTTTCGTCAAATCCTATACGCCGGAAGAGGTGGAAGGGATCTACGTCATGCGCGAACTGTTGGAGGAGGCCGCCGCGGATCGCATACCGATGCCGGCGCCGCCCTCGCTGATCGAGGCGTTGACCGCCATCCAGTCGCGACACAGCGCGGCCGTGGAGAGCGGCGACCTGCGCGCGGTGTTTCATCAAAACATCGCGTTTCACCGCACGCTGTTCGCCGCCTGCGGCAACGAGTATCTCGCCGACACCATCAACGAATTCGCCCAGAAGGCACATGCCATCCGCTTCATCGGCACCACCGACCGCCAGTCCATCCGGCTGGCCCGCGACGAGCATCTCGCCATGATCGACGCGCTCGAACGGCAAGACCGCGCCGAACTACATCGCCTCTGCTACCAGCATCTCCAGCCCTCGAAGGAGCGCTACCTCCACCTCTACCGCCTCCGGGAAGGCGGCTGATGCAGGTAGTCAGCCTTAGAGGCTGAAAAGCCCCGTGCGTCGCCAGAGCCACCCCAAGCGCCTCTCAAGACCGTACTGGACGATAATCGCCAAGCTGGGTCTTGCGACAGGGATGTCGCAAGAGGCATGCCGGGACAGGGATGTCCTTGCATGCCGACCCTAAGCGCAGCGATTGATCGGCCAGGGTTTCACGGTCTTGTGGCGCGAAAAGAGGGGGAGCGGCGAGGGGGCGAGCGTTAAGCCCCCTCGTCATGACCAGCAATAGATCAGTCAGGATCTCAACAGTTGTACGCTCTCCTTGCAGGAATACGTTGTCTTGGCAAAAGGATTTTTCATCGACCTGACGACCGCGAAGCGGCCCGGTGTCACTTCGGCACACGCCGCTGAATGTTCGGCGGCCGCAGGAAGGTGAAGTCGCAACCCTGATCCGCCTGGGTAATCTGCTCGAGAAACAGCTTGCGATACCCCCGCTCGGCGGTCAGCGCCACCGGTCGCCAGCCTTCCCGGCGCCGGGCGAGTTCTTCGTCGTCGACCAGCAGCTCCAGCCGGCGCTCGCTCACGCTCAGGCGAATCCGGTCGCCGTTCTCGACCAGCGCCAGCGGCCCGCCGAGGGCGGCTTCCGGCGTCACGTGCAGCACGATGGAGCCCGCCGCCGTGCCGCTCATGCGGCCGTCGGAGATCCGCAGCATGTCGCGCACCCCTTGCCGCGCCAGCTTGCGCGGGATCGGCAGGTAGCCCGCCTCGGGCATCCCCGGTGCGCCGACGGGGCCGATCCGCTTGAGCACCAGGACGTCCTCTGCCGTCACGTCCAGCTCCGGGTCGTCGATCCGTGCCGCCATGTCTTCGGCGTCCTCGAACACGACGGCACGCCCTTCGTGCTCCATCAGGCGGGCGTCCGCGGCCGACTGCTTGATGATCGCGCCGTCGGGGGCCAGGTTGCCGCGCACGAACGCGATCCCGCCGGCGTGATAGAGCGGCGTATCGAAGCGATGCACGACCTGCTGCTCGAACACCGGCACCGCGTCGATCTCTTCCCCCAGGGTGCGTCCGGTCACGGTCATGGCATCCAGGTGCAGCAACGGCTTCAGCTCGCGCAGCACCGTCGGCAGCCCGCCGGCACGATGCAGGTCTTCCATGTAGTGCTGACCCGAAGGCTTGAGATCGACCAGCACCGGCGTCTCGCGGCTCATGCGGTCGAAGGCGGCCAGATCGATATCGATGCCCATGCGCCCGGCGATGGCGGTCAGGTGGATGATGCCGTTGGTCGAACCGCCGATCGCCAGCAGCACCCGCAAGGCATTCTCGAACGCCTTCTCGGTCAGGATCTTGTCCGGGGTCACGCCAGCCCGCGCGTTGATCACGGCCTGCCGCCCCGTCGCCTCGGCGACGCGCATGCGGTCCGCGGTCACCGCCGGCGGCGAGGCGCTGCCCGGCAACGCGATACCCAGCGCCTCGCTGATACACGCCATGGTGCTGGCCGTCCCCATCACCGAACAGGTACCGACGCTGCCCACCAGCTTGGCGTTGACCTCCTCGATCTCCTGATCGTCGATCTCCTGGCCGCGATACATGCCCCAGTAGCGACGGCAGTCGGTACACGCCCCCACCCTGACGCCACGGTGGCCGCTGGTCAGCATGGCGCCGGTCACCAGCTCGAGCATGGGCAGATTGGCGGAGGCCGCGCCCATCAGCTGGGCGGGAACGGTCTTGTCGCATCCGCCGATGAGCACCACCGAGTCCATCGGCTGGGCACGGATCATCTCCTCCGTATCCATCGACATCAGGTTGCGCAGGTACATGCTCGTCGGGGTGGAGAAGCTCTCGGCGATCGAGATGGTGGGGAACTCGATCGGCAACCCGCCTTCCAGCATCACCCCGCGCTTGACCGCCTCGATCAGTTGCGGCGCGTTGCCGTGGCAGGGGTTGTAACCGCTGCCGGTATTGACGATACCGACGATGGTGCGATTGAGCGCATCGTCGCTGTAGCCCGCGCCCTTGATGAACGCCTTACGCAGAAACAACGAGAAGCCGGCATCGCCGTAGTTCACTAGCCCCTGATTGAGTCCCGTCTGCCGTTCGTCGTCCGGCCCTTCGTTTCGATTGTCGGGTTGATTGCCGTGCCGGTTGCCGTCATGAGAGTCGTTAGCCATGTCATCCTCGTCGCCATAATTATTGATAATATTATCGACGTAAGTAACCACAGTTGACGAAGCAATGACATCCGACTTAAGCCGCAGGCTCTCGTCGCTCGGCCACTTGAAAGCAAGCCGGCTACCTGCGGACGGATTTAGGTTTTGTCTGAAAAGTCGTCGAGCGAAGGTCAGACAAGGCAAAAATCGGCGAAAAGACGGAGTTTACGCGGTGTAAATGAGTACTTTGAGCCGGTTTTTAACGCCGTATGGCCGAGCGCAGGCAGTTTTCAGACAAAGCCTAGCAGACGCCGCTATATCGCCTAACCTTTACCCAGGCTAATGCAACGTTCATTCGCCCACGCTAACAGGATCGTGACACAAGGATGAGAACCATGACGCTTTTCGAAGACCTGCGTGCAAGCCATGACAAGCAGCGCCGTCTGCTCGACCTGCTGGTCAAGACCCATGGCGACAGTGAAGGCCGCGACGAGCTTTACATACGTCTGCGTGCCGAGCTGGAGAATCACGCTGCTGCGGAAGAGCGCGCGCTCTACATTCCGATGATGGAACACGACATGACGCAGGAGAAAGCGCGCCATAGCGTGGCCGAGCATCACGAGATCGACGAGCTGCTGGAAACGCTGGAAGCGACCGAGTACGACTCTCCCGGCTGGCTGGCCAGCGCCAAGAAGCTGCAGCACCTGGTCACGCATCATCTCGACGAGGAAGAGCAGGAAGTCTTCCAGTTGGCGGGGCGCGCCCTGGGGGATTCGGAAAAGGCCTCCCTGGCCAAGACCTATCGCCAGGAAATGGAAAGCCGCGAAGCCAGCTGACGGCGCGACCGGTCGGTCTCGATCAGCCTATCTCGACCGGCCTGGCTCGACTACCCTATTTCGACCAATCTGTTTCAGCCAACCTGTCTCAATCACTCTGTCTCAATCACTCTGTCTCAATCACTCTGTCTCAACCAACCTCACGCGACCGCCCGCGGCCATCGGTGGGCGGTCATCTTCGATCAGGACGAAAGGATTCGACGATGTCTCACGACAAGGTCATTTTGATCACGGGCGCCTCGAGCGGTATCGGCGCGGCGACCGCCAGGCTGGCGGTCGAGGCGGGATATCGCGTTGCGCTGGCAGCGCGTAGCACGGACAAGCTCGAGGCCCTGGTGGCTTCTCTCGGGGAGGAGCGCGCCCTGGCGCTGAGCTGCGACGTCACTTCAGCCGAGGATCAGCACCGGGCCGTCGAACAGACCCTTGCCCGTTTCGGCCGTCTCGACGGGCTGTTCGCCAATGCCGGCATGGGCGGCACGCCGGGAGGCTTCAGCGGGGCCGATGCGGAGGTATGGAAGTCGATGATACTGACCAACGTCTACGGCGTCGGCCTGTCGATCCAGGCAGCGCTGCCGGCCCTGCGCGAGAGCCAGGGCCATGTGCTGCTGACGGGCTCGGCCGCTGGCCGCACCACCATCGCCGGCTCGATGTACAGCGCCACCAAGTGGGCGGTCACCGGCATCGGCCACAATCTCAGAGAGGAACTGCGCGGTTCGGGGATTCGCGTCACCCTGATCGAACCCGGCATGGTGGACACCCCGTTCTTCGACTCGCCGCCCGAGCAGGCGCTGGAAGATCAGGATATCGCCAACGCCGTGATCTATGCGCTAAGCCAGCCGGAGCGCGTCGATGTCAACGAGATCCTGATTCGACCGACGCCACCGCGTGACAAGACTTGAAAGCCGTGACGCTGTCACATCGACAGCAAATGCAACTTTTTCTCATCGGGAAACTCTCAGCAACAGCCGAAAAAGGAAGGACCTTCATGTTGTTGCCGTCGAGACTCCCGCATTACCCGCGCCTGACCTGGCTGGCGCCGTTCACGTTGCTGGCCGGTTGCACGGGCGTGCCCGAAGGCACCCAGCCGGTCAGCGACTTCCGGATCGATCACTACCTGGGCCAGTGGTACGAGATCGCTCGACTCGATCACGGCTTCGAGGAAGGGCTAGAATGCGTCACGGCGGAGTACAGCCGCCGTGACGATGGCGATATTCGGGTCATCAACCGCGGCTACGATCCGGCCGAACAGCGCTGGGAAAGCGCCGAGGGTCGGGCCAGTTTCGTCGGCGACCCCGATGTCGGCCATCTCAAGGTCAGTTTCTTCGGCCCGTTCTATGCCGGCTACAGCGTGCTGGCGCTGGACGACAGTTATCAACATGCCCTCGTCGCCGGCCCGGACCGAGACTACTTGTGGATACTTTCGCGGGACCCGACCCTGGACGCCCCCACCTACACCGCCCTGGTATCCCGGGCGCGTGAGCTGGAGTTCCCGGTCGACGAGCTGATCCAGGTCTCCCAGGATCCAGAAGCCTGCCAGCGAACCGAGGATGTCGGCGAAGCGCCCGGTTGATCCGTTCCGAAGCCGCCGCCTCGAGACGCACCCGTCTTGAAGCTCATGCTTTGGTCGACGTCGAAGGTCTCTTTCTCGCCCCATCCGGCTAACGTCCTATAGTGGAAGTCATCCTTCCGACCTGGAGCCTGCCATGACCCTCGATCGTCGTCAGCTGTTGCGCAACTCGGCGCTGCTTGGCGCTTCCCTCGCGTTCTCGCCCAGCCTGCTGGCCAAGACGGCCGGCGCGCCGCCCGCCCGCTACCCGGACGAAGCGTGGCAGGTGCTGGACGATCGCTTCAAGCCGTACTACGTCTTCAACACGCCGCTCGAACGCCACTGGTCGGACGGGCTGTGGCTGGAAGGCCCGGCCTGGAACGCGGTGGGGCGTTATGCCGTGTTCAGCGATATTCCCCGCGCCCGGCAGATGCGCTGGGATGAAGTGACCGGCCAGGTCAGCGTGCTACGCGAAGGCGTCGGCCACTCCAACGGCAACGCCTTCGACCATCAGGGTCGCCTCGTCGCCTGCGAGCATTCACCGGCGCGGGTCGTGCGTTACGAGTGGGATGGCACCACTACGGTGCTGGCCAGCCGCTTTCAGGGCAAGCCGCTGAATGCCCCCAACGACCTGGTGATCCTGGACAACGATGGCGTGATCTTCACCGATCCCGGCTACGGCGCCCACGTCGATTATGAAGGCGAGAAGCGTCCGCTGGCGCTCAAGCCGGCGGTCTACTACATCGACGACACCATGGACACGCCCAGGCTGCTGACCGACGAGCTGGGCAAACCCAACGGCATCGCCCTGTCCGGCGACAAGCGCCGGCTTTACATCAGCGACACCGCGCCCTCCCACTTCCCTGACCGGCCGGCAACGGTATCGCGCTGGACGCTCTCCCAGGACGGCCAGTCGCTCAGCGGCCGCGAAACCGTGGTGTCGAGCCAGGATACGGAAACCTACGA
Source organism: Salinicola sp. 4072 (assembly GCF_036663415.1). Lineage (NCBI taxonomy): Bacteria > Pseudomonadati > Pseudomonadota > Gammaproteobacteria > Oceanospirillales > Halomonadaceae > Salinicola > Salinicola sp. 4072. Next base: position 46,049 of record NZ_JAXOVV010000004.1, read on the forward strand.
TGGCATCACCCTGGATCAGGACGACAACCTGTGGGCAGCGGTCTCCGGCGGCAAAGGGCATGACGGCGTATCGATCTTCGCCCCGAACGGAGACCGAATCGGCCGGATTCTGCTGCCGGAGGTGTGCGCCAATCTCTGCTTCGTCGGCGAGCATCGCAATCGGCTGTTGATGACCGCCAGCCGTTCGATTTACACCCTCTACACCGGAACCCGAGGGCTGGTATAAGACCTGACCGGCGCCTGGCGTGAATCCGGGCGCAGCCTGGCAGAGCAGAACACGAATCCGGAACGCCACGCGGCGAGCGGGCCTTCCGGATCCCTTGCCAGGAGAGTGTACAGCGCGAAGGCGAGAGCGAGGACTTTCCAGCCGAGACTGTCGAGAATGCGCTTTCATGATCGAGCCGCGTTTTTTCAGCGTATCGACGCGGCGGCTTGCCGGAGACCACGAACGGGGTAAGCTGATCTCTCCGTAACAGCCGAAGCTGGCGAGAGCCTATCCTGCCCATGTCCGTGCCGATCTCGATACCCGCCCTGCCCGACACCCTTCTAATGCTTCCGCCGTGGCGAGCGCGCCATGCTGGACTATCGCGCCATGCTGGATAAGTGGCTCTCGGCGACACTGGATGAGGCATCGACGCCGAGCGACGGCGCCTCGGATGACACCGACCGCAACGCAGCAGAACAGGGCCGCCTGCCCGGCGGACGCTATCGGATCCTCGGCGAGGGCATCCTCGAGCTGACACCGGATGTCGTCGCGCCGGACGCTCGTGGCGTGGTGATTTCCGCCGGCATTCACGGCAACGAGACGGCGCCGATCGAGCTGGTCGGCGAACTGCTTGCGGCGCTCGAGGTCGGCCGCCTCACGCTGGGCGCGCCGCTGCTGGTCATTCTCGGCAACATTCCCTCGATTCGCGCCCGGACCCGCTTCGTCACCACCAATCTCAACCGCCTGTTCAAGCGCGATCTCGATCAGACGGGCGACGAGCCCCAGCGAGCGCGCGAGCTGATGCGCGCGGTCGATGAGTTCTTCGTGAAACATCCCGACCAACCGCTGCATCTCGATCTGCATACCGCCATTCGCGACAGTCGTTACCCGCGCTTCGCCGTCGTCCCCTATACGGAGACACAGCCCGAGTCGCGTTGGCCGGGACTGGCCGCGGCCGGCATGCAGGCCGTGCTGCTGCAGCATCAGCACAGCTGGACCTTTTCCCACTATTCGCGTCACTATCACGCGGCCGAAGCCTATACGCTGGAGCTCGGCAAGGTGCGCCCCTTCGGTGAAAACGATCTCGACGCCCTCGGCGGCATGCGGGCCTGGCTCGCCGCCCTCGCGGAAGGCCGTCCGTTTTCGGCCGACAGTCTGGATGGCCTGCGCTTCTTCCAGGTCGCTTTCGAGCTGATGCGCACGAGCGAATCCTTCCGGCTCACCTTTGCCGAAGACGTCGCCAACTTCACCGAATTCGCGGTCGGCGAGACGCTGACCGAGGACGACGCGACCGGGGCCTTTACCGTGCAAGAAGCACCGCTCTCGGTAGTCTTTCCCAACGCCCAGGTGGAATTGAATGCGCGCGCGGCGTTGCTGGTCCGACCTTGCGCGCCCCCGATCCAGCCCTAGCGGCCATCGGCGAACCGGTTTCATCCGCAACGGCTTTTAAGTCGACCAACAATGACAATGCTTGCCAGGAGTTTCCCAAAATGAACAATGAGTTACCGTTCGCTTACCCGGTTTTTGCCGCATCGCGCCCTCGCTCCGATCAGGCGTTGTCTGGAACCTAACGGCGAAACTGCTAGAATCGCCGGATTTTTCGCTGGGGAGTCGGCGTCGCCCATGCCATCCGACGATGGCACGATCGACAGCAAGACGGGCCATCTAACGCCGTACCGCTTCCCGCCAGCCAACCCACTCGGTGGACAACATCATGGCCGCGACCCCCATCCCCCTGGAAGCGAAGGGCATCAAGAAGCGCTTCGGCGATCATGAGGTGCTCAAGGGGATCTCTCTCCAGGCACACAAGGGTGACGTCATCACCCTGATCGGTGCTTCCGGTTCCGGGAAGAGTACCTTTCTTCGCTGCATGAACCTGCTGGAACAGCCCGACGAAGGCGAGCTGATCGTTCACAACGAAACGATCGACTTTCGCGCGACCAAACACGGCCGCGAGCCGGCCGACTGGAAACAGGTCGAGCGGATTCGCGCCAAGCTGTCGATGGTCTTCCAGAACTTCAATCTCTGGTCGCACATGACGCTGCTCGAGAACGTCATCGAAGCGCCGGTTCACGTACTCGGCAAGCCCAGAAAACAGGCGATCGACGAAGCCCGCGCCCTGCTCGATCGGGTCGGCCTGCTCGATCGTGCCGACTACTTTCCAACCCAGATGTCCGGTGGCCAGCAACAGCGCGGTGCCATCGCCCGCGCCCTGGCGATGGATCCGGAAGTGATGCTGTTCGACGAACCGACCTCGGCGCTCGATCCGGAACTGGTCGGCGATGTGCTCCAGGTCATGCGCGGCCTCGCTGACGAAGGTCGCACCATGATCCTGGTGACCCACGAGATCGCCTTTGCCCGGGACGTTTCCAGCCAGGTGATCTACCTGCACCAGGGCGTGGTCGAAGAGTCCGGCGCGCCGGCCGATGTCCTCGACAACCCGCGCTCCGAGCGCCTGCGCCAGTTCCTGGCGCCCAAGCACTGAGGCGGACTCCATCATGATCGACCTGCAAGGCTACGGCCCGCGGCTGCTCGAGGGGGCCATGGTCACCATCGAACTGGCCGTGCTATCGCTGATACTGGCAGTCATCCTGGGATTGTTGACCGCCAGCGCCAAGCTATCGCGCAATCGGCTGATCCACGGTATCGGCACGCTCTACACCACGCTGGTGCGCGGCGTGCCGGATCTGGTGCTGATGATGCTGCTGTTCTACGGCGGTCAGATCGGCATCAACATGCTCACCGACCAGCTCTATTACGCCTTCGATATCGATATCTTCATCAACATCAACGCTTTCGTCGCGGGCGTCATCACCATCGGATTAATCTTCGGGGCCTACATGGGCGAAACCTTCCGCGGGGCCTTCCAGGCGGTGGAAGAAGGCCAGATGGAAGCCGCGCGCGCCTACGGCATGAGCCCGCTACTCGCCTTCAGACGCGTTCGCTTTCCGCTGATGATGCGTCATGCCCTGCCGGGGATCGGCAACAACTGGATGGTGCTGCTCAAGACTACCGCGCTGGTCTCGATCATCGGCCTGACCGACATGGTCCGTGTCGCTGCCGAAGCCACCAAGGCAACCCATGAGCCGTTTCTGTTCATGATCCCGGTGGCGATGATCTATCTGCTGATCGCCACGCTGTCCGAGTGGGGCTTCGCCAAGTTGACCAAGCGCTACAACACCGGCTTTGGGGAGTCCAGCGAATGGAACAATTGAACGGCTGGTTCACCGACCTGTTGTCCGACAACACGATCTTCACCGCCAATACGCTGGGCTTCTACTGGGGCGGCTTCGTCACCACGGTACAGCTGGTCTTCCTGTCGCTGGTGATCGGCATGATCCTGGCGGTGCCGCTGGCCATCGGCCGCGGTTCGAAGCGCCGCTGGATCAAGCTTCCGATCTACGCCTACACCTACGTCTTTCGGGGTACGCCGCTGCTGATCCAGCTCTATCTGGTCTACTACGGCGTGGTCTTCTTCGAAGGCATTCAGGACAGCATCTTCTGGGTAGTGTTCAAGCAGGCGTTCTTCCCGGCACTGATCGCGTTCACGCTCAACACGGCGGCCTACACCACCGAGATCTTCCACGGTGCGATCAAGAACACCGCCAAGGGCGAGATCGAAGCGGCCCGCGCCTACGGCATGTCACGCAAATTGATGATGCGGCGCATCATTCTGCCCAGCGCCTTTCGCCGTGCCCTGCCGGCTTACGGCAACGAGGTGATCTTCATGCTGCACGCCAGCGCCGTGGCCAGCGTGGTGACGATCATGGACCTGACCGGCGCGGCCTATTATGTCTACGCCCGTTTCTACGCGCCGTTCGATGCCTTCATCTTCGTCGCGCTGATCTATCTCTGCCTGACCTTCGGCATCATGTTCGTGTTTCGAAAGCTGGAAAAGCGGTTACTGGCGCACCTGCGTCCGCGCGGCGCTTGAGCGCAGACCAGGTCATCGTTCGGCGTCATCTGTCATCATCACCACACACAAAGAGAACTACTCATGAACAAGTGGATCACCGGCGCGCTTATCGCGGGCGCCCTCGTATCGGGTCAGGCATTCAGTCAGGCCATGGCCCAGGAAAGTCAGGATGCCATTCGCCTGGGTATCGATGTGCCCTACGAACCCTTCGTCGTGCGTAACGCGGACGGCGATCTCGAAGGCTTCGAGATCGACCTCGGCAACGAGCTGTGCGCTCGTGCCAACCTCGAGTGCAGTTGGGTAGAACAGGGTTGGGACGGCATCATCCCCGGCCTGCTGGCGCGCAAGTACGACGCCATCCTCTCCTCGATGGCGATCACCCCGGAGCGCGAGCGTCAGGTGCTGTTCTCGCTGCCCTACTACAACACGCCCAGCGTCTGGATCACCGCAAGCGATCGCGATATCGACATCGATGACAAGGAATCCCTGGAGGGGCTCTCCGTGGGTGTGCAGCGCGGCACCATCCGCGATGTCTATGTCACCCAGGAGTACGGCGACGTTCTCGACATCCACCGCTACGGCTCCTCCCAGGATGTGGTCAACGACCTCAAGTCCGGCCGTCTCGATCTGACCTTCGAGGATTTCCCGATCGCCAACGACGCCATCGATTTCCGTCAGGACGACAGCCCCTACAAGCAGCTCGGCGACAGCATCAAGACACCCACCTCGATCTTCGGGGAAGGCGCGGCGATGGCGTTCCGTCAGCGTGACAAGGCGCTGGCCGCCAAGTTCGACAAGGCGATCTGCGAGGTTTACGCCGATGGCACCTTCGACGAGCTGATGGAAAAGTACTTCGACTACGATCTGTCGGTACGCCCGAGCGAGCAGGACTGCGCCGACTAATCCAGCCATCCCTGCCCGGTACGCTGGCCGTGGTGCCAGCGACCGGGCCTCATGATTCTCGAGTCGAGGAAGTGTCGTGGAACACCAGAAGCACCCTTTGATCAGCCCGGTGCCGGGCACCGAACGCTACATCGACAGCTTTCATTTCGGCCCGGCGGATGCCGAGCGGCATCTGTACGTGCAGGGCGCGCTGCATGCCGATGAACTGCCGGGCATGCTGGTCGCCTGGACGCTCAAGCAGCGCCTCGCCGAGCTCGAGGCCCAGGGACAGCTGGCCTGCCGCGTGACGCTGGTACCCGTCGCCAACCCGGTGGGGCTGGACCAGCAACTGATGGATACGCCGCTGGGGCGCTACGATTTCGAGAGTCTGACCAACTTCAACCGTCGCTATGTGAACGTGGCCGACAGCATTGCCGACGGCCTGGAAGCGGTGCTGACCGACGACATCGCCCACAACCGCAACGTGATCCGCGATCGTTTCGAGGCTGCGCTGGCGTCGATCACACCGACCACCACGCTGGAATCCATGCAGCTGACGCTGCAGCGCCTGGCCTGCCGTGCCGACTTCGTGCTCGACCTCCACTGCGATTTCGATGCCGTCGAGCACCTCTACACCACGCCGGCGGCCTGGCCGGTATTCGAGCCGCTGGCGCGATACTTCGGCGCCAAGGCCAGCATGCTGGCCACCGATTCCGGCGGCCAGTCGTTCGACGAGTGTTTCACGCTGGTGTGGGAACAGCTGCGACAGACGTTCGGCGAGCGTTTCCCGCTCGACTACGGCTGCCAGTCGGTGACGCTGGAATTGCGCGGTCAGTGCGATGTCGATCATGCTCTCGCCGGTCACGATGCCCAGGCGATCATCGACTGGCTGCGGCATCTGGGACTCGTCGCGGGCGAGGCGCCGGCATTGCCCGAACTGGCCTATCCGGCCACCGAACTGGCGGCGATGGACTTTCTGCATGCGCCGATCGGTGGCCTGCTGGTGTTCCACGCCGAACCCGGCATCGAGGTGGTAGCCGGCCAGCTCATCGCCGAGATCATCGATCCGATCAGCGATCGCGTCGAACCGGTTCATGCCTCCCAGGCCGGCATGTTCTATGCCCGCAGCCAGCGCCGGATGGCCACCGCCGGCATGATCGTCGCCGATATCGCCGGTCATCACAGCCATCGGAGCGGTTATCTGCTGGCGCCGTGAATCAGGCGTTGATTGCGGCGATATTCAATTGTGTAAGCATTGGTTATGCTGCGGTTGTCGCCCATCGAGTGTCAGGAAGCCTTCACTGTTCAAAAGGCGGTGAATGGACCGGGACCGAATCGCAACACACAAGAACTCACGCATCACAAGAGAGAAGCGATCCATGAAGAAACTGCTGACTACCAGCCTGCTCGGCGCCGCGCTGATCGCGGGTGTCGCCCAGGCCCAGGATACCGAACAGCTGCGCATCGGTGTCGACGTCCCCTACGAACCGATGGAATACCGTACCCCGGATGGCGAGCTGACCGGCTTCGACATCGAACTCGGCAACGCCCTGTGCGCGCAGATCAAGGCCGAATGCGAATGGGTCGTTCAAGCTTGGGACGGCATCATCCCCGGCCTGCTGGCGCGCAAGTACGACGCCATCATGTCGTCGATGACAATCAACGACGAGCGCCGCCAGACCGTGCTGTTCTCCGACCCGTACATCAAGCCACCCTCCGCATGGTTCGCCGCCGCCGACAGCGGTATCGACACGGTCTACCCCGAGTCGCTGAAAGGCAAGACCATCGGCGTCCAGCGCGGCACGTTGCAGGACAACTACGTGACCGACACGTACGGCGACGATGCCGACATCAGCCGCTACACCACGGCCGACGATCTGGTGCTGGACATGGATGCCGGACGCGTCGACATCGCCTTCCTCGACTTCCCGGTCGGCAAGTCCACCCTGTTGGATAGCGAAGACGGCAACTACGTCACCGTCGGCGACATGATCAGCGAGCCGGAGAAATATTTCGGCGAAGGCTTCGGTATCGCCTTCCGCCCGCGCGACAAGGAGCTGGCCGAACGCTTTGACGATGCCCTCGCCACCCTGAAGGACAACGGCACCTACGACGAGATCTACGACAAGTACTTCAAGGTCCAGTAAACAAGTACTCCAAGGTCAAGTAATCGTCGCTACCCACCGGGCGTGATTCAGCACGCCCGACGACGCCATAGTTTCCGGCGAGATCTATCAGTCTCCCTCGAGACTCGCCGCGTCAAGGCACAAGGCCCCGATCCCAGGATCGGGGCCTTGCGTTTCTGGATCCGCGCCGACCATCGCCGCGTGCGGCGTCCTGTAAACCCCGTGACGCGATTGAAACCGCAGGTTAGCAGCAACGGCGGAAAGCCCCGTTTCGCCAGGCCGGAATCGCAATAGCAATCCCTATCGATCGCTACGTAAGACAGCAAATGTTTACCGTTCTAATGTGGAGAGCGGTACTGACGATCCGTATTCTGCTAGGCATTGCTCGATCTGATAGAGAGAAAGGGAGCCCACGCAGGCACCGCACGAAAGAACGATTTTGCCCATCGATAGAGGCTATCGCGTCAAGAAGCAGGGGAGATCCCATGGATCAGTGGTTCAATCAAACGCCGGAAGAGATAGTACTGTGCCTGGGCCTTGCCTCGCTCGCACTGGTTTATCGGCGTCCCTCCCGCTTGGGCCTGCCAGCCTGGCTCGCCACATCGATGCTCCCGACCAACGGCCGAGGGGCGGAAGTTGCCGTTCAGGTGGCCACCCACCCGGTTAGCGGCAAACTGCAGGTCTATCATCTCTCGCGCTGGTTCGAGGCCGTGTTGATCGATCCCGCCAACCCGCCGCTACGCGACGGCGAGACCGTCTACCTGATCCGTTGGGAAGCGCGCCAGGCCTGGGTCAGCCGGGTACGCAGTCATACCCCGGCCAAGCCCTCGAAGCGCACCCACAAGCGCTGGCAGTGGAGCTTCGATTAGCCGAGCCGTCAGCGGCTCGGAAAGCTTGAAACGGGCATCGGCACCGGGCTCTACGCCGTTGAAGGTCTGGCAAAGCGCGCCACCAGTCTCGCCATCCCCGGCCCCACCAGCACGACAGTGAATAGTCGCAACGTCTGCAACGCTACCACCAGCCCGACATCGGCATGAGTATCGATGGCGATGATCGTCATCGAGTCGAGGCCACCGGGGCTGGTGCCGAGATAAGCGGTGATGAACTCGGTATGCATCAGCAGGGTCATCAGCCAGGCGGAAAGCGCGCATAGCGCAATCAGCATCAGCGAGGCGAAGATCATCTTGCTCAACGCGCGGGCAATGTTGTGGACCGTCTCGCGGTCGAAGCGCAGCCCCACGTAGGTACCGATGACGCCGTAAGCGAGTTCGAGCAGCGGCTGCGGCAACACGATGGTGATCACCCCGGTCAGATGCAGCACGCTCCCCACCATCACCGGCCCCAGCAGCGCGCCGGCGGGCATCCGTCGATCGAAGATCCACACGCCGATGGCGACCACCGCCAGCGTCGTGACGAGGTCCCCCAGATAGCCCAGACCGATGGGAAGAGCCGCCGCATGACCCGCGTTGCCGCTATCCGTCACACCCAGATAATGGCTGACCAGCGCCCCCACCAGCACCACGCAGACCACGCGCACGTACTGCATTGCCGCCACGATTCGGGGATCGGCGTCGGTTTCCTCGGCCATCGCGACCATGGCGGCAGCGGCGCCGGGCGTCGTGCCCCAGGCTGCCGTCGAGCCCGGAAGCCCGCCGTAGCGAACCAGCCCGATACCCACGATCAGGCTCAACAGCAGGGTAATCGCCGTGGCGATCAGCATCACCGGCCAGGCATCGAGAATCTTGAACAGCACCGACAGGGTCAGCGTCTGGGCGATCAACACCCCGATGACGCCCTGGCTGAACTTGAAGCCGATGCGGGGCAGCTTCAGGCCACCGACCATGACGCCGTAGGTGATCGAGACCGCCATGGGCCCGATGAAGCCGCCAGCCGGCATGTGGATCGCGTTCAATGCGCGATTGGCCACGACACAGCCGATAACGAGCAGCAGCCAACGCATCCACGTCGGGGGAGAAAAGCGCGGCGGAGAAGAATCAGCGGACAAGGTCGGGCTCCGGTAAAAGGCTAGGCTTTGTCTGAAAACTGCCTGCGCTCGGCCATACGTCGTTAAAAATCGGCTCAAAGTACTCATTTACACCGCGTAAACTGGTACGCCAGCCCGGTCCGTTTTCGCCGATTTTTGCCTTGTCTGACCTTCGCTCAACGACTTTTCAGACAAAGCCTAATGATATCAACTTTGGCTAATACCGGGCAGGGTTTGTCGACAATCTCGCGCGTCCGGCTGTCATTTAGCGCCACGATGCGACTCGCCGTGCCGCCCCTGCTCGCGCGGAAGGCTGCTACAGTCAGTAGGGAAGCGCGATGCCAACCCCATGGAGATCGACATGCTACGAAGCCTCGTGACCTCGTCCGGCACTGCCCTGCTGCTATCGCTCTGCGGCGAGACGCTGGCCCAGCAGCCGGTACAGAGCGGCCCGCCCAACGCACCGGATCAGACGCCGGCATTCGAACGCCAGACCCGCGCCCCCGCGCTCGAAGCGAACATCGCGCTGGCCATGACGCCCGTGGCCGAGGGGCTGGTCCACCCGTGGGGGCTGGCTTTTGTCGACAACGACCTGGCGTTGGTGACCGAGCGACCCGGACGCCTGCGCGCCGTCGATTTGCAGAGCGGCACGCTGTCCGAGCCGATCGAGGGGTTGCCGGAAGTCGACGCCCGCGGCCAGGGCGGGCTGTTCGACGTGAGCCTCGATCCCGACTTCGCCGACAACCGTCGGATCTACTTCAGCTACGCCGAGCCTCGAGACGATGGCAAGAACGCCACCGCCGTCGCTCGCGGCGTTCTCGGCCACGACCATGGCCGCCTGGAAAACGTCGAAGTCATCTTCCGTCAGACGCCGGCCTGGGACTCCACCAAGCATTTCGGCGCCGCGCTGGAGTGGGATAACGAAGGCAGGCTCTACGTAACCCTGGGAGAGCGCTCGCTGCCCGAATCCCGGCAACTGGCACAGGATCTGAACACCCATCTCGGCAAGATCGTGAGGATCCACGCCGACGGCTCCATTCCCGACAGCAACCCGTTCGCTAATAGACAGAACGCAAGTGTCGCAACAAGTACCGAAGACGGGCTGGCCGAGATCTGGTCCTACGGCCATCGCAATGTGCAAGGCGCCGCCCTATCCCCGGAAAGCGGCAAACTATGGACGATCGAGCACGGCCCGAAGGGCGGCGACGAGCTCAACGTCCCGGGACCCGGCAAGAACTACGGCTGGCCGATCATCACTTACGGCGAGGACTACAGCGGCGCGCCCATCGGCGAGGGCCTGACCGCCAAGGAAGGCATGGAGCAGCCGATCTACTACTGGGACCCGGTCATCGCCCCGGGCGACATGACCTTCTACCAGGGAGAACGCTTCTCCGGCTGGCAGGGCAATCTGATCATCGCCTCGCTCTCCCCGGGCGGCCTGGTTCGGCTCACGCTCGACGGAAAGCGGGTAAGCGGCGAGCAGCGTCTCGCACAATCTCTCGGCCGCGTGCGCGACGTGACGGAAGGGCCGGACGGCGCGCTATGGGTACTGACGGATGCCAGCAACGGCGCGCTGATTCGAATCACGCCCGAAGACGAGTGATTCCGTTCATGACGGCAGGTGAACGATAGCGCCGCGAATGCCGCGTTCGTCGATCCATAGCTTGCCGAGCGTGATCGGCAGGCGAAAACGGCGCTTCCCCGCCGCGCCGGGGTTGAACCACAGCTGGCGTCCGCTGGCGCTCTCCCGCCACGCGTTGCGCGGCTTGTGGGAGTGGCCGTGCAGCACGGCCTCGAACGCCATTCGCTCATCGATATCGGCGATATCGTGAACCAGCTGCAGAACCCGGCCATTGATCACCAGACGCCAGTGCAGTGGCAAGGAAGCACATTCTCCTTCGATATCGATATTGCCACGGACAGCATGGACGGGCGCGAGCTCGGCCAGTCGCTCAAGAATGGCCGGATCACCTACGTCACCCAGGTGGATCAGCGGGTAGCATCCAGCCAGCAGCGCCAGCGCTTCGTCTCGCAGCAGCCCGTGAGTATCCGAAATGACGCCGACGGGAGCATTGGTCTCGAACGTTGCCGAGGGAATCGCCTCTGCCATCGCTACCTTGGTCCGAACCCGTCAGACACGTGGACGAAACAGCCGCGCCATGGCGTCACAACGAAGCCATGGCGTATCCAACGGAATAGACTCAAGCGCCACCCGGGCTGGATTTGACGGTCGAACTCTTTTCCATGCCCTCGTAACTCATGTTGCCATCTGCGTCGATCTTGCAGGTGAGATTATACTTGGCGTTACCCTCGCCAAGCAGATCGACGAGCAGTTCGAACTCCTCTCCCTGTTTGTAGTTCTTGGCGTTGGTCTCGTAGATGGACTTGCCATCTATCTCCTCGGATTGTTCATCCTTCTGCACGGCCAGATCGCGACACTCCTGCGCGAGCTTGGGAGCCCCTTTCTGCTGCACCGCCGTCTCACGAGCATCCTCCTGCTCGTTGGTCTGATCTCCCGACTGCTTGTCCAGATTGGGCTGATCACTCGTCTTGTCCTGTGCCATAGCCACGCCGCCGAACAGCATCGCGCCGAGCACCAACCCCAGGCCGGTATTCATCGTCCCTTTCATCGACATTGCACCTCTCCCTGTTGTGCCGTTTGCTTCCGAAGTATAGGAGAAGGCCAGGTCCTGCAAGGTTACGTTTTGCAATGAATGCTCAGCCCCACAGCCGACGAGTGGCGATGGCTGCCCCTTCGCTCAGCGCCTTCAGCTTGGCCCAGGCCACGTCCTGCGCGACGAACTCGTAGCTGGCGAAGGTGCCGAAGCCGCAGTCCGTGCCGGCCACCACGCGCTCGCGGTCACCGATGGCCTCCACCGACGCACAGATGCGGTTGGCGACGACCTCCGGGTGCTCGAGATAGTTGGTGGTGACGTCGATCACGCCCGGCATCAGCAGCATGTGATCCGGCAGCGGATGCGTCTTGAACGAGACAGTCTCGTGCTCGTGACGGGGGTTACCCAGCGGAATGCTCAGCGCACCGACCTTGGCCTGGTAGAGGATCGGCAGCAGGTCCGCCACCGGCACGTCGTCCTGGTGCGGCCCTTGCCAATTGCCCCAGCAGACGTGCAGCCGCACCTTGTCGGCGGGAATGTTCTCCAGCGCCAGGTTGATTGCTTCAATGTGCAGCTCGACCCGTTCGAGGAACGTGCCCAGGTCGTCATCGCCGAACATGATCACCCGCTCCATGGCGAGATCCGGCGCGTCGAGCTGCAGCACGTGACCGGCCGCGACGATGGCCTCGTACTCCTGCTTCATTTCCCGCGCCACCGCCAGCACGTACTCGCGATCCGTGGGATAGTCGGGGTTGTTCTCCGCCCGCAGCATGGTCGTGGTCACGACGCCGGGAGACGCCGCCGTCATGAAGGTTTCCAGCGGACGAGGACGGTTGGCGAGCGCGGCATCGAACGAGGCGAGCTCCGCCTTGACCCCGGCCAGCGTCGGGTCGTACTGGACGGCGCGCTGGGCCAGCGGCGTGTTCCAGACCTTGGCGAGATCGTCGGAAACCCCGATCTGACGTGCCATGTGCTCGGCGTAGCCGGGGAAGCGCTGGATATCCAGCGTCGGCTTGCGCCGCCCTTCCCCGCCGAAGCCGGTCATGCGTTCGGTGACGTAGGTCGAGAAGCCGACCCGCGGTGCCTCGCCGTTGTTGATGCTGTCGAGCCCGGCGTCGAGCTGTGCGGCGATCACCCCGTCCAGGCAGCGCGCGACCTCGCTATCGAAAGCCGCTGTGTCCACCGGCTTCCCCTGCTCGCGCATGACCAGCAGCTTCGACAGTTCGAGCGTTCGCGGCAGGCTGCCGGTATGCGTGGTGATGATGCGATCGCGACTGGTCTTCATGATCTTTCCTTGGCGTTGTTGGCCGGCTCGAAGGCGGCGAGAGGGTCGGCAGACGCAGCGCCGCCGAAAACGTAGGCCGCCAAGGATACCCAAGCGATGGCGATGATAGGCGCATGACGGCATGAAAGTTATGCAGCGGCTCCATGAAATGGATTCATGAAAAGACGAGAAACGAACTCGTTAAAAGACGAGAAATGAATTTATGAAAGGACGAGAAAAAGCGGTACGCGCGATGAAAAACGCCCCGAGGTCGAAACCTCGAGGCGTTCGTACGGCTAGCGTCGATGCGAAACGGCATCGACCTCCGGCACCGGCTCAGTCGTCCAGCGCTTCGGGCAGGTCGGTGACCGCTCCCTTGGACGCCGAACTGACCGTCTTGGCGTACTTGGCCAGCGTGCCACGAGTGTAGCGCGGTGCCGGACGCTTCCAGGCCGCGCGGCGACGCTCCATCTCGGCGTCGTCGATGTGCAGCGTCATCACGTCGTTCTCGGCGTCAATGGTGATCTCGTCGCCATCCTCGATCAGCCCGATCGGGCCACCGACGAAGGCTTCCGGCGTGATGTGGCCGACCACGAAGCCGTGGCTGCCGCCAGAGAAGCGACCGTCGGTGATCAACGCCACCTTGTCGCCCAGGCCGCGGCCCATGATCGCCGAGGTCGGCGTCAGCATCTCGCGCATGCCAGGACCGCCCTTCGGCCCTTCGTAACGAATGACCACGACATCGCCGGCGACCACGGTCAAATCGTTGATCCGCGCCTGCGCTTCCTCTTCGGAATTGAATACCCGAGCGCGGCCGGTGAAGCGGGTGCCTTCCTTGCCGGTGATCTTCGCCACCGCCCCTTCCGGCGCCAGATTGCCGTAGAGAATGCGCAGGTGGCTGGTCGCCTTGACCGGCTTGTCCAGCGGCTTGATGATCTGCTGATCGACCGGATACGGCTTCACGTCCGCCAGGTTCTCGGCCAGCGTCTTGCCGGTAACGGTGATGCAGTCGCCATGCAGCATGCCGGCATCGAGCAGGATCTTCATCAGCGGCTGGATACCGCCGATCGCCACCAGCTCGCTCATCATGTAGTGGCCGCTGGGGCGCACGTCCGCCAGTACCGGAACGCGCTTGCCGATCTCGGTGAAGTCATCGAGGGAGAGCTCGACACCGACGGTATTGGCGATCGCCAGCAGGTGCAGCACGGCATTGGTGGAACCGCCGAGGGCGATGACCACGGTGATGGCGTTCTCGAACGCCTTGCGGGTCATGATGTCGGACGGCTTCAGGTCCAATTCGAGCAGCTTGAGCACGGCCTCGCCGGCGGCGCGGCAATCGTCGTGCTTGGTCTGCGAGACGGCTTCCTGGGCCGAGGAGTTGGGCAGGCTCATTCCCATCGCCTCGATCGCCGAAGCCATGGTGTTGGCGGTGTACATGCCACCGCAGGAGCCTGGCCCGGGGATCGCGGTCTCCTCGATCTGCTTGACCTCGATCAGCGACTTGTTGCCCTGGGAGTAGGCGCCCATCGCCTCGAACACCGAGACGATATCGGTGTGGCCGGCGCCGGGCTGGATGGTGCCGCCATAGACGAAGATGCCGGGGCGGTCGAGGCGCGCCAGGCCGATCATGCAGCCGGGCATGTTCTTGTCGCAGCCGCCGATGGCGACCACGCCGTCGAATCCTTCGCAGCCGGCTACCGCCTCGATGGAATCGGCGATGATCTCGCGCGAGGCCATGGAGTACTTCATGCCCTCGGTGCCGTTGGCGATGCCATCGGAAATGGTGATGGTGTTGAAGATCACGCCCTTGCCGCCAGCGGCATCGGCGCCGTCGCTGGCCGCTTCCGCCAGCACGTTGATATGGCTGTTGCACGGAGTGACGCGGCTCCAGGTCGAAGCGATACCGACCTGAGGCTTCTTGAAATCTTCATCGGTGAAACCGACGGCGCGCAGCATCGCACGGCTGGCCGCCTTGCCGGGGCCATCGACCACATTGGCGGAATGGCGACGGCGGTGGTCCGTATTGCCGGGAAAATTGTCGTCCGGGAAATCCTGGCTCATCGAGCGCTCCTCATTTTCGTCTGTTCACCACAAAGGCAATCTGGCTGCCACGTCGGGCAGAGGTTGAGCGACACAGGCCGGCTGGATGATGCAGCGAAAGGTGACGGTCGGCTTGTGTCGTGGTGTCACGGTCACATGACATTGCGCGGGCTTCATGCTTCTTACATCGGGCGGCTCTCGTGAAGCGGCTCTCGTGCAGTGGCTCTGATCTAGTGAAACGACTTGGATAAAGCGACTCGCCACGCCCTGCGCAGAAAAAGGGTGACCCATTGTAGCGGCCCGAAGCGCGCACGGACATCCGACCATGGCGGAAATCGCCCATCTCCTGCCCGCGATCGTCTATGCAATACTGGCGGACGCCCTGTGCCACCGTCTCCCACCGCAACCCGAGCGAGCCTGCCATGTTCGACTTCAAGGAAATCGAAGCCTTCGTCTGGATCGTACGGCTGGGATCGTTCCGCCTCGCGGCGCGCCATCTCCACCTGACCCAGCCCTCGGTGTCCGATCGTATCGCCAGGCTCGAATCGATCGTCGGCGAGCCCTTGCTGGAACGTACCCAGCGTCCCATCAAGCCGACACCGAAGGGGCGCCAGTTCCACCGTCACGCCTTGCGGCTGATGGAAGCGCGCCAGGAGGCCATGACCATGCTGGAGCTGGCGACTCCCTTCCAGGGCACGCTGCGCCTGGGCGTCGTCGAATCGATCGCCCATAGCTGGCTGCCCGAGTTTCTGGCCGAGCTCTCGCGGCGTTTTCCGGAAATGACGCTGGAGCTCGAAGTGGACAGCTCACCGGGGCTGGCCGCCAAGCTGCACAATCGGGATGTCGACATGGCCTTCCTGATGGGGCCGGTCAACGTCCAGGAAGTGTTCAACCGGTTTCTCTGCCACTACACCATGGGCCTGATCGCGAGCCCGCGACTCGGGCTCGACCCCGCTCACTTCTCCCTTCATCGGGTGCGCGGGCTGCCGCTGATCACCTTCGCCCGCGACAGCCGGCCCTATCGCGAGCTCGGCTCGCTGCTCCACCAGCAGAAACTCGAACACTTAAAGCTGCACTGCTCGAGTTCGCTGTGGACGATCGTGCGAATGACGCTGGATGGTCTCGGGCTCGGCGCCATTCCTCCGCGCCTGGTTCGGGAGGAGCTGGCCGAGGGCAAGCTGATCGAACTGCCCATCGAATTGCCCGAACTCGAGTTCACCGCCTCCTGGCCACAGCATCTGGACAAATCGCTGGCCGAGGGCGTCACGGAATTGGCGATCGAGATCGCCCGGATCGACCAGCAATCCTCGTTGCTAGGCGCCAACCCCGGCAAATGAAAGGTTATTCCTATTCGTTAACATCAAAAAAATCGATTTGCCTTATCGATGGCCGCTTTTTATTGTCGAGACCATAACCACAACCGAGTCATCGACATGACCGCCTCGACCGATCTATCACGACCGTTCGCCGCCCGCCAGGCCATTCGCCGAGGCCAGTGGCAACGTCATACCAGCGGGCTCGCGCCAGGTTACGCCCAGGCCAACCTGGTAATCCTGCCCGCTCGTTACGCCGAAGATTTTCTCCGCTTCTGTCAGCGCAACCCGCGCGCCTGCCCGCTGCTCGACGTTACCGATCCCGGCGATCCACATCCGCGATCACTGGGTGACGATATCGACTTGCGTCACGACGTACCGCGCTACCGCCTTTACCGCGACGGGGTATTGAGCGAGGAACGAACGGATATCGCCGATCTATGGCAGGACGATCTGGTCACCTTCTCGATCGGCTGCTCGTTCTCGTTCGAGGACGCCCTGATCGCCGACGGCCTCGAAGTCCGCCACATCCAGCTCGGTCGCAACGTGCCGATGTACCGCACGCAGGTTCCGCTCGAACCCAGCGGCCCGTTCGGCGGCAATCTGGTCGTCTCGATGCGTCCGTTCAAGCCGGCCGACGCCATCCGTGCCATCCAGATCACCACCGACATGCCACGGGTTCACGGTGCGCCGGTGCATATCGGTCTGCCGGCATCGCTGGGGATCGCCGATCTGGCCCGGCCGGATTTCGGCGACGCCCCGGTCGTCAACGATGACGAGCTGGCGGTTTTCTGGGCCTGCGGCGTGACACCCCAGGCCGCCCTGGAAGCCGCAGGTCTGCCCTTGGCGATCACTCACAGTCCGGGACACATGCTGATCACCGACATCCCCAATCATCGACTGAAGTATGGCTAGAACTGGAAGTACGGCTAGCCCGAGCCAAACGGGCGATTCTCGACGCAACGTCGATAGAACGACACAACCTGGATAGCGCGACACAACATCAACAACGAATGCCAATAGCGAGGCTCACCACCATGATCTGCAATCCTGCAAAATCCCTCCGTCGAACCCGCACCGCGGCTGCAGTGATCGCCGCCGCACTCAGCGCCGGCGTTGCCACCTCGGCAGCGGCGGAAACGTCGCTCAACGTCGTCGGCAGTTGGGGCAGCCTGGAGCTGCATCAGAAGTTCGAGCAGCCGTTCTGGAGCGAGACGCTGCCGGAAGCCAGCGATGGCGATATCACCACCCAGGTCACCAGCTTCGACCAGATGGGCATCGCCAGCGGCGACGTCTTCCGTTATCTCGGTGACGGACTGTTCGATGTCGGCATGACGGTGGGCGATTACACCGTCAGCGATGCGCCGGAGCTCGAAGGTCTCGACCTGCCGATGATGGCGACCGAAACCGACAAGGCCCGGGCGGTCGCGGATGCCTTCCGTCCCATCGCCGAGAAGACGATGAATGAGCGCTTCAACAGCCACGTGCTGGCCATCGTGCCCTACCCGGCCCAGGTCCTGTTCTGCAACACCCCGATTTCGGGTCTTGCCGATCTCGAAGGCAAGAAGGTACGTGGCAGCGGCCGCTCCACCGGTGAATTCCTCGAAGCGCTCGGCGCGCAGAGCCTCAACATTGCGTTCAATGAAGTGCCGGGATCGCTCGAGCGCGGCGTGATCGACTGCGCCGTGACCGGTTCGATGTCCGGCTACAGTGCCGGCTGGTACGACGTGTCGAGCCACATGCTACCGCTGCCCATTGGCGGCTGGGACTACGTCATCACCGCGGTCAACCAGGACAAGTGGAACAGTCTGAGCGCGGACGAACAGCAACTGATCCAGGAGCAGGTCGACAAGCAGTTCACCGCGCCGGTGTGGACGAATTCCAAGACCGAAACCCAGCGCGGCATTGCCTGCCTGACGGGACAGGGCCAGTGCGCGTCCGGCGAGCCGGCCAGCATGACGCTGGTCAAGCCGACCCAGGCCGATATCGACCGTGCCCACCAGGCTCTCGAAGAGATCGTGCTTCCCGCCTGGGCCGGTCGCGTCGATGCCGAAACGATCGAGCAGTGGAACGCCAGTGTCGGCAAGATCGTCGGCCTGCAGGCCGAGACTCCCTGACGACCGCTTTCTCGCGCATCGGCCCGCTCGGGCCGGTGTGCGTGAATCGTTACCTTCGATGGACAGGAACTTCCCATGTCTGCATTGATTCAGGGGCTGGACGGGCTGGTGCGTTTCACTCGCGGCCTGTCGCGGCTCGCCGCCCGCGTGATCGGCTTCGCGCTGCTGGCGGTGGTCATCTTCATTGGTGTGGAGATCCTGCTGCGCAAGCTGGCCGGCCATTCGCTCTCCGGCGTCCACGAGTATTCGGGCTACGTGCTGGCCGTGCTCTCGGCCTGGGGGATTTCCCACACGCTGCTCGAGCGGGCGCACATCCGCATCGATGTCGTTCACGGCCGGTTGCCGCCATTGTCGCAGCACACTCTCAACATCGTGTCGCTGCTGGCACTCAATCTGGTGGCCTGGATGATCGCGCTGAACGCCTATCCGGTGCTGGCCAAGTCCCTCGCCAACGGTTCGACCGCCAACACCCCACTGGCCACACCACTGTGGATTCCTCAACTGCTGTGGGCCGCGGGCTATTGCTGGTTCGCCTTCACCACCAGCGTCATGGGCCTGAGAGTGCTGGTCGCGCTGTTCCAGCGGGACACGGCGACGCTCGATGCGCTGGCCGGCATGGATAACGGCGAACTTTCCGAAGCGCCACTTTCAGAGGAGTCACGCTGATGCTCGGATTTCTCTCGATCGGCATTCTGGTGCTCCTGCTGGCCGGCATTCCGGTGGCGGTCACGCTGTTCCTGCTCGCCTTCGGTATCGACCAGTTCTTCTCGTTCTTCCCGTTGACCAAGGCGTTGGGTCAAAACCTGTGGTCCGCCGCGGACTCGTTTCTGCTGATCGCGATTCCACTGTTCGTGCTGATGGGCGAGATCATCGTGCGCGCCGGCATTGCCGAGAAGGCCTACCGTGCCATGGATCACTGGCTCTCGTGGCTGCCCGGCGGGTTGATCCACGCCAACATCACTACCGCCGCGCTGTTCTCGGCCACCTCGGGCTCCTCGGTCGCCACCGCCGCGACGATCTCCACCGTGGCGCTGCCACAGGGCGACAAGCTCGACTACGATCCTCGCCTCTTCTGCGGCAGCATCGCCGCGGGTGGCACGCTGGGGATTCTGATTCCGCCGTCGATCAACCTGATCGTCTACGGTTTCCTGACCGAAACGTCGATTCCCAAGCTGTTCATGGCGGGGCTGGTGCCCGGCCTGGGCCTTTCGCTGCTGTTCATGGCCGTGGCACTGGTAATGTGCTGGTGGAAGCCGAGCCTCGGCGGCCCGCGCAACGTCGCCAGCTGGAACGCACGGCTGCGCAGCCTGGCCTTCCTGGCTCCGCTGCTGATTCTATTCATCGTGATCGTCGGCTCGATCTACCTGGGCTGGGCCACGCCCACCGAAGCGGCCGCCGTCGGCGTCATCGTCTCGCTGGGACTGGCGGCGGCCAATCGTCGCCTGAATCGTCAGATGCTGACAGCCGCGCTGGACGGTACGGTCAAGACGACCTCGATGCTGCTGTTCATCATTCTGGCGGCCTCGTTTTTGAACTTTGCGCTGACCTCGTCGGGGCTGGTACAGAATCTGACGACGCTGCTGAACACCTACGACCTCTCGCCCTACGGGCTGCTGCTGGCGGTCATCGCGCTGTTCATCGTGCTCGGCTTCTTCATCGAGACGCTGTCGCTGATGGTCATCACCATTCCGATCGTGACGCCGCTGATCGCCGCCGCCGGTTTCGACAAGGTGTGGTTCGGCATCGTCATGATCCTGTTCGTCGAGATGGCGCTGATCACGCCGCCGGTGGGACTCAACCTCTATATCGTCCAGGCCGCCCGGCGCGGCAAGCCGTTCTCGGACGTGATCGTCGGCACCCTGCCGTTCATCGGTGCCATGTTGCTGATGGCCGCCCTGCTGGTGGCTTTCCCCAGTATCGCGCTGTGGCTGCCCGACTCACTATGATCCGCGCGCTGTGAACCTCATTTATCGAATCCGGAAACCTATCTCATGCTGACTTTCGAAACGCCTGAAGACACGCTCACCGTCACGCCACAACGCCTGGCGATCGCCGGCTGGGCCGGCCGCGACCAGGCCGGCGTCCAGCACCACATCGAGGAGTTGGCCGAACTCGGCGTCAAGCCGCCGTCGAGCGTGCCGCTGTTCTACCGCGCCAGTGCACAGCTGCTGACCCAGGCCGAGAACGTCGAGATGCTGGGCGGAGAAGGCTCCGGCGAAGCCGAAGTCTGCCTGGTCAGCGATGGCGATGGCCGCCTGTGGGTGACGCTCGCGTCCGATCACACCGATCGCAAGCTGGAAGCCGTCGGCGTGGCCGAATCCAAGCAGCTCTGCGCCAAACCGGTCGCCACCCAGGCATGGCCGCTGAATGAGGTCCGCGATCATTGGGATTCGCTGGAACTGGCAAGCGAGATCGAAGAAAACGGCCAGACCGTCACCTATCAACAAGGCACGCTCGCCGAGCTGCTGGATGTCGATACGCTGCTGGCCAAACTCCCCGACGCGCTCAAGCAGGGGCAGTCGCTGGCACCCAATACGCTGCTGCTGTGCGGCACGGTGCCGGCCATTGGCGGCATTCGGACCAGCCCGCGCTTCTCGATGACGCTCAACGATCCGGTCCTGAATCGTCGTTTGAGCCACAGCTACATCGTCGTCGAGCTCGAGGTCGCGCAATGAGCCAGCTCGGTGCCGCCAGCGCGTTCTGGGCTCGCCCGCCGCATCAGCGCCGCCTGAGTGACTGGCAGACGGCAGTCGATGCTGGCGATTTCACGCCTGCCCAGGCGCTCGATGCGTTGATCGAGCGGGCGCAGTCGCAGGCCGACGTTACCGCCTCTGCGTTCATCGAATTCGATGCCGACAAGCTGCGCGACCGGCTGATGCGAGTCGATCCGGGCGAATCGCTGGGCGGCGCTCCGATCAGCATCAAGGATCTGTTCGATGTCCGTGGCGAGGTGACCAGGGCCGCTTCCCGGGTGCTGGGTGACAGCGCACCGGCCGTGAGGGACGCGCCCTCGGTTGCCCGTCTGCGTCGCGCCGGGGCGCTACTGACCGGACGCACCAACATGAGCGAGTTCGCATTTTCGGGGCTCGGGCTCAACCAGCATTACGGCACGCCGCCCAACCCGTTCGATGCCGAGCGCATCACCGGCGGCTCGACGTCCGGCGGCGCCGCCTCGGTGGCTTTCGGCCTGGCCGCGGCGACGCTGGGCAGCGATACTGGCGGTTCGCTGCGCATCCCCGCCGCATTCTGCGGCCTGACTGGATTCAAGCCGAGTCAGGAAAGTATACCCGGCGAAGGCGCGTACCCGCTGGCGCCGAGCCTGGATTGCGTCGGACCGATCGCGCCCAGCGTCGACTGCTGCGCGCGGCTGTGGTCGATACTCGCCGACCGGCCGATGCCGCCACTGGATGCCTCGCCTCGGCCACTGCGGCTGGCGATCGCCGAAGGCGGTCTGCTGAGCGAACTGGACGATGCGGTCCGTGATGGCTTCGAGGCCGCCGTGGCTGCTCTCGAAGCCAAGGGGTGCCACGTCGAGCGCCTGCCGTTAGCGGCCGTCGACGGCGCGCTGGCGATCAATCAGCAGGGCGGCCTGGTAGTGCCGGAAGCGGCAGCGCTGCATCGCGAACAGCTCGCGCGTGCCGAGGCGGACTACGATCCGCTGATCGCCGAGCGTCTGAACGGCGGTCGGGACATCAGCGCCGCGGACTATCTCCAGCGCCTCTGGCCGAGAGCGGGCTGGCAGCGCCGGTTCGAAGTCGAGATGGCCGGCTTCGACGCGGTACTGCTGCCCACCGTCGCGACGCTGCCGCCCAAGCGGGCCGATCTCGAGAACGACGCCGCCGCGTTCCAACGCGCGAACCGGCTGGCGCTGCGCAACACCAGCGTTTTCAACTATCTCGACGCCGCCTCGATCTCGCTGCCCTACTTTCCTTCAGGCGCGGAACTCCCTATCGGCCTGATGCTGTCTCGCCCCCAGGGCGGCGACGCGGCGCTGCTGCAGCACGCCTGCGTCGTGGAGGCGATGCTGGGAGAGTGAGTCGCCTCGGGGAGTCCCAGGGCTCCCCGCGACGGCATCAGCGCCTGACCGAACGGAGCCAGTCGCCGACGCTGCGGCCGATCCTGTCCATCAACCCCAGCGGCGGCATGGCCGGCATGTAGAAGCGAGGGACCGGAGAGCCCGACATTGCTGACGAAACGGGCTTCCGGCAAGCGCCTGGAGCAACCACGACTTCCTCCTGTCGCTCGTCCCGCTTTTCGTCCGGGCGATATCCGACCAGCATCGTCGCCAGAGCGATCAGCGCAAAGACGATGAAGCAGAAGGCGTACCCCCGGCTGCCGATCAGATAGCCGGCCAGCGGCGAGCCGACGATCTGGCCCACGGCGATCATCAGAAACGGCAGGCCAAGACCGATGGCGGGTCGGTCCGCGTAGAGCCGGATTCCCCACACCAGGTAGACACCGGTGAGCATGATGTAGGCGCAACCGAAAAGTGCGGCCGAGAAGAGCACCGCCGGCAGGCTGAATGGGATCAGCGCAAGCAAACCCAGCGAGAGCGCAAGCGCGGCCAGCGTTGCACGATGAGTGACGTTGAGGCCGAGGCGCTTGACCAAATCCCCTGCCAAACTACCGATCAGCCCGGCGACACCGATCAGGATCCAAACGATATTGGTCATCGCTTGATCGAAGTGGCCCAGCATGACCACGGCTTCGCTCGAGAAGGTCCAGTAGGCGGCGCTGGCGATGCCCGTACCCACTGCGGCCAACATGACCCGCCATGCTGGCACACGCCACAACCCGCGACTTGGCTCTGGATCGGCGGCCGCCGCGGCGGCTTCATCGCTGCCCGATTTCCCGCAGGTGCGCGGCACGCTGATCCACAACAGCAGCGCATTGAGCAGTGCGGCGACGACGAACGCAGCGTAGGCGAGTCGCCACTGCCCCGTGGCGATGAAGGCCACCGGCCCGGAAACGGCAACACCCAGGCTGGTGCCGGCATTGATGACGGTATTGGCACGCCCCTGCCGAGCGGGCGCGATCGACGCCGAGACGGCCTGGGCCATGGGCGGCGATGCCAGCCCGGTGCTCAGCCCCGCGAACAGGATGCCGCCGGCCAGCCAGAGCGCGCTGGTGCTGACGGCGACGATCGTCATGCCACCTGCGGCAACCAGCGCCGCGGCGATCGCCACCCGGCGCGCCCCGAGACGTTCCACCAGCAGCGCGCTTGCCACGATGGCGAGACAGTAGCCGACGTAGGCACCGCTACCGATGATTCCGGCAATGGCCGGACCGAGACCGACATCCTCGCGCATGCTGGGCAGAAAGAGTCCATAGGCAAAGCGAGCCAGTCCGTAGCTCACGCCGGTCAGCAGGGTGCCGGCGAGGACCAGACGCATTTCCGAGCGATTCATGAGGCATTCTCCATTCGAGCATTCACCGTCGAGAGACGGGGAAGCCGGTTTGCCGAGGTCGGCCATGACCGACCAGGTGTAAAACGATCGTTTTCACTACAGGCGTAAAAAATCTGCCGACCCTGGGGGTCAGCTCATTCGTTGAATACGGCCGCAAAGCTGCGTCTAGGTGACCCGCGGCATCAAGGCGCCCGTGCGCTCTCGATCAATCGATGGGCGGCACGCCGCGCACCATCGACGGCCGCGCCGCCGCGATAGGTCGCCGCATGGGTCGCGCCCTCGAACAGCAGCAGAATCGCTTCGGCCAGCTCGTCGTCGCGCCGGCCGATCTCCGCCACCACGATCTCGTCGATTCGCTGCCGCAGTCGCTGCTTGTGTCGCGCCATCGCCTCGGCGATTTCCGGCACGCCGCCGCCGGTTTCACCCCAGGCCCGCAGGAACAGACAGCCCCGCGCGCCCTCCTGGGCGAACCAGGTCTCCAGCGCTTCGAACAGCGCGTCGACGCTGTCCGCGCCGACGAACCGGTGAAAGCGGCGGTCCCGCTCGTTCAGGACGGCGGCCATCAGGCCGTTCTTGCTGCCGACGTGCTTATAGAGCGTGCGGCTGGAGATCCCGGTGGCCTGCGTCAGCCGGTCCATCCCGGTGGCGGTGAAGCCGTACCGGTCGAACAGCTGCTCGGCAGTCGAGATGAGTCGTGTGCGAATATCCATGACACCCAATGTAAAACGATCACTTTACCCATGCAAGCATCGAGACACCGATCAACGATGGTAAGATGCCGGCCCATTCAGCGAAGGATCATTCCCCGTGTCGTCAGCCTCGATCTCTCGTCCCCCGCTACCGGCCTGGCTGTGGCTCGTCGCTTTCGGTCTGGCGGCGATCAACCTGCGTGCGCCGATCGTCGTCATCGGACCGGTACTCGATCCGATCATGTCGACGCTCTCCATCGGCGCGGGAACGGCGAGCCTGTTCACCACCGGGATGATTCTCTGCTTCGGGTTGCTCTCGCCGCTGGCGCCGGGCTTCGCCGATCGCGTCGGCCTCGACCGCGCCATCGCCTGCGCGATCACGCTGATCGCCCTCGGCGGCGTGATGCGCGGCGTCGAGAGTCTGACGGTCATGCTGCTGGGGACATTGTGCGCGGGGCTGGGCATCGCCTTCGGCAACGTGTTCATGCCGAGCCTGGTCAAGCGCGATCGCGGCGACCGCCTGGGCCGCACCATGGGGCTCTACACGGTGATGATGGGCGTCGGCGCCACGATCAGTGCCGGTAGCGCCATTCCGCTGATGAATCTCTCGGGAAGCTGGTCAACACCGATCTGGCTATGGGCGGCGTTCGGTATCGGCTCCGCCATCGTGTGGTGGCGGGTGGCGCTCTCCCTGGCGCCCGAGGAACCCGCCGCCACGCGCCGCCCGCCGATGTCGCGGCTGTTCAGAAGTCCGGTGGCGTGGACGTTGACACTGTTCATGGGCGCCCAGTCGCTCAGCTTCTACACCCTGCAGACCTGGGTGCCGGCGGTGGCGATCCAGGCCGGCGTCCCGGTGGCGACCGCCGGGATCATGCTGTCGCTGATCAACCTCACCAGCATTCCGGGCAGCTACATCGTCGCGCGCTTGGCGTCGCGGCTGACGCATCACAGCCTGCTGGTACTGGGGCTCTGCTCGCTGGTGGCGCTGGCGCTGTTCGGCCTGCTGCTGGCGCCTACGGCCTCTCCGCTGCTGTGGGCGCTGTTGCTGGGCGCCGGCCAGGGCGGCTGTTTCAGCTTCGCGCTGACCATGATCGTGCTGCGCACCCGTCAGCCCCAGCACGCGGCGATGCTGTCGGGCATGTCCCAGAGTATCGGCTACCTGATGGGCGCCAGCGGACCGCTGCTGTTCGGCGCGCTGCATGGGCTGAGCGGTGACTGGCAGCTGTCGCTCGGCTTCCTGATCGTGCTGCTGGCCGGGCAGAGCGTAGCCGGCGTGCTGATCGGCCGGCCCAGGATGGTCAAGCTGGGAGACGACTGACGCCCGGGTTCTCCCTTCCATTGCTCTCGGTAAAGCCGGGTCACACCTTTGCTTTGCAATCCTCAGCCGCCTTCTATGCTGTAGAAAGTTATTTTCCGGAACAGATCCCGAAATAGACCCCGAAACAGGTCCCGGAACGGGCTTCGCTCAGGCACGAGCGCGATGCGTCAAGGGCCGGCAAGGAGTGCGACATGGGTATCAGGCTGAAGCATCTCGAAGATCAGGTCGTCGTGATTACCGGCGCGACCTCCGGCATTGGGCTCTCCACGGCGCGCATGGCCGCCGATCGGGGGGCGCGCCTCGTGGTGTCGGCGCGTAACGAGAATACGCTGATTCGACTGGTGGAGGAGCTACGCCAACGGGGCGCGGATGCGGTTCATGCCGTGGCCGATGTGGGCGATCCCGCTCAGGTACATGGCATTGCCGAGACCGCCTTCAACCATTTCGGCGGCTTCGATACCTGGATCAACAATGCGGGCGCGTCACTTTACGGCTATATGCTCGATGTGCCGCTGGAAGACCATCGCAAGCTGTTCGAAACCAACTTCTGGGGCGTCGTTCACGGCTCGCTGGAGGCGGCGCGTTATCTCTCCACACGCACTGCGGGCCATGGCGGCGCGATCATCAATCTGGGTTCGCTGGTGTCCGATCGCGCGATTCCGATTCAGGGCATGTATTCCGCCTCCAAGCATGCCGTCAAGGGCTTCACCGATGCCCTGCGCGTGGAGCTGGAAGCCTTGGGCGCCCCGGTTTCGGTCACCCTGATCAAACCCGGCAGCATCGCCACGCCCTATGCCGAACATGCCCACAACCTGCTCGAGCAGGAGCCCAGCCTGCCGCCGCCGCTTTACGAGCCGAGCGTCGTCGCCAAGGCGATCCTGCACTGCGCCGTTCATCCCCGACGCGACATTCGTGCCGGGGGCGGCAGCAAGGCGATCGCAATGCTCGACTACTTCGCGCCGCGCCTGACCGATCGCCTCATGGGCGGCATGATGATCGATCAGCAGAAGTCCGGGCGTACGGAGCATCGCCAGTCATTTGCGCTACATGAACCCGGCACCGAGATGCGCGAGCGCGGGAACTACCCGCATCATGTTTCCAAGACCAGCCTCTACACCGAGGCCTCGATGCACCCTGTCATCACCACGACGGTCATCGCGGGGACACTGCTCGGCCTCGCGGCGCTGAGCCGGCGTCGACGGTTCTGACCAGGCAGGCGTCTCGTTACGCGCGTTCTGTCGACTCGCGCTGAAACGGATAGACGTTGCCGATGCCGAGCAGCCGAGTCAGCTCGTCGAGCGCCGTGAGCGTCTCGTCGGCGAGCCGGGGGTCGGCCAGGTCGTCCGGAGTCAGGCTGTCGCGGTAGTGCCGCTCGACCCAGCCCACCAGATCGGCATGGAGCGCGGCGTTCAACAGCACCCGCCCGCTCAGCGCCTGACGCTCGGCCGCGGACAGCACGATCCGCAGACGCAGGCAGGCGGGGCCGCCGCCGTTGCGCATGCTCTGCTTGACGTCCTTGACCATTACCTCGCTGATCGGGTTGTAGCCCGCCAGCAGCAGGTCCTGAATCGTCCGCCAGACGGATTCGTTTTCCTGACACTCCCCCGGTACCACCAGCGTCATGCTGCCATCCGGATTCGACAGCAACTGCGAGTTGAACAGGTAGGTCGACACCGCATCCTCGAGACTGATCGCTTCGCTGGGCACCCGCACCGGGATGAGTGGCGTCGTCATTCGTTCGCGCAGCGCATCCAGCGTCTTCTCTTCGTCGAGAAACGCCATCTCGTGATAGAGCAGCACCGGCCCGTTGCCTACGGCGATTACGTCGTTGTGAAAGACACCGGCGTCGATGGCGTCGGGATGCTGCTGGGCGAAGACGGCCCGGGAATCCTCGAGGCCATGCTGGCGCGCGATCGCCTGGCTCGCTTCCAGCGTCTGACGAGCCGGATAGCGTTTGGGGGCGCGCTCGCCACCGAAGGCCTGACGGCCATAGACGAACAGATGCACACCGGCGTCGCCGTGGTCGCCACAAAGGCGCGTGTGATTGGCGGCACCCTCGTCGGAGAACGCCGGTGTCGCCGGCAGCACGGGATGATGGGCGAAATGGCGTTCGTCGCGAAAGATCGAGGCGAGTACGCGGCCCGTGGTCTCCGGCTCGAGATAGCGATGGAAGCTCGACTGCAGGTTGGCGGGCGTGAAGTGAACGCGGCCGTCGGGCGCATCGAGACTCGGCGTGATGGTGGCGGCGTTGGCGGTCCACATGGAAGATGCCGAACACACCGCCCGCAGGATCTGCGGCGCTTCCCTGGCGGCCCGCGCCAGCACCTGAGTGTTGTCCCCCTGGAAACCGAGCGCCCGCAAGGCGCCCAGGTCCGGGCGCTGCTGTGGCGGCAGCACGCCCTGGGCGTAGCCAGCGTCCATCAGCGACTTCATCTTGGCCAGGCCCTGCAGCGCGGCCTCGCGCGGGTTGGACGCGAGCCCGCCATGGCGCATCGAGGCCACGTTGCCGTGGGCCAGCCCGGCGTAGTTGTGGGTCGGGCCGACCAGGCCGTCGAAGTTGACCTCGCGCACGTCCTGCTCGGCCGTCATGTCCGCTTCGCTGCTCACAAGGTCACCCCCGGCGGCAGCTCCGTGGGCATCGTCAGCGTATCGGCCTCCATGGAGGCGACCGGATAGGCACAGTAGTCCGCCGCGTAATAGGCGCTGGGGCGATGGTTGCCGCTGTCGCCGATGCCGCCGAACGGCGCATCGCTGGAAGCGCCGGTGGTCTGGCGGTTCCAGTTGACGATACCGGCGCGAATCCGCAGCAGGAAGTCGTCCCAGTCGGTCTGGTCGCCGCCGATCAGGCCGGCGGAGAGCCCGTAGCGGGTATCGTTGGCCAGCTCGATCGCCTCGTCCCAGTTCTGGTAGCGATGGACCTTGAGCAGCGGGCCGAAGTGCTCCTCGTCCGGCACCTCGCAGCCGGTGACGTCGACCAGCCCCGGCGAGAGCAGACTGGTGCCGGCCTGCAGCGACTGCATGCGTACCAGCACACGGCCGCCACGGGCCTCGAGATCACGCTGCGCCTCGAGCAGGCCTTCCGCCGCCTGCGGGCTGACCAGCCCGGCATAGAACGGCGCCGGCTCGCTGAAGGGTTCCGCCACGCGCAGCTCGGCCAGGGTCTGCGCCAGTTTCTCGACCAACCGGTCGCCGGATTCACCCGCCGGCACGATCAGGCGACGCGCACAGGTGCAGCGCTGCCCGCCGGAGAGGAACGCCGACTGGACGATGGTCAGCACCGCCGCGTCGAGATCGCGCACGTCCTTCACAACCAGTGGGTTGTTGCCGCCCAGCTCCAGCGCCAGGATCTTGCCGACCTGGCCGCCGAACTGGCGGTGCAACAGCCCGCCGACCTTGGCGCTGCCGGTGAACAGCAGGCCGTCGATATCGGCGTTGCCCGCCAGCGCCTGCCCCACTTCCGCCGCGCCCTGGACCAGGTTGATCACGCCGGCAGGCAGGCCCGCCCGCTCCCAGCACTGCAGGGTCAAATCGGCGGTCATCGGCGTCTGTTCGCTGGGCTTGAACACCACGCAGTTGCCCGCCAGCAGCGCCGGCACGATGTGGCCGTTGGGCAGATGGCCCGGAAAGTTGTAGGGGCCGAAGACCGCGAGCACGCCATGCGGGCGATGGCGCAGCACGGCGCGCGTGCCACCGGCATCCCGGGCGCGCTCGCCGGTCCGTTCGTGATAGGCGGTCAGCGAGATCGCCACCTTGCCGATCATCGCGCCCACTTCGGTGCGCGCTTCCCAGATCGGCTTGCCGGTCTCGTGCGCGATGCTGCGGGCCAACGGCTCGCGGTGGTTCTCCAGCTCATCGCGGAAACGCTCGACGATCGCCTGGCGTTCGGCAAAGGGACGGCGCGCCCAACCAGGAAACGCACGCCGCGCTGCCGAGATTGCGTCATCGACCTGCTCGGGTGAAGCCGCCGCGGCCTGCCACAGCGAGTCGCCCGACACGGGATCGCGCTTGTCGAAACGCGCGGCCGCGCCGTCGATCCAGCGGCCGTCGATCAGCAGTTGAAGCTTTGCGTGCATATGTCGCTCCTGATGATTGGTTGGTAAGCCGCGAGCCGCGAGCCGCGAGCCGCGAGCCGCGAGCCGCGAGCCGCGAGCCGCGAGCCGCGAGCCGCGAGCCGCGAAATTCAGGATTCGATCACGCTGAAAGCTCGCAATCCCTTTCTCGAAGCTCGAAGCTCGAAGCTCGAAGCTCGAAGCTCGAAGCTCAGGTTTCCAGCACCCGCAACCGGTCACCGCTGGTCACGTCCAGGCGCTCGGCTTCGGCGGTAGTGAGCGTGATCACGTCATCCTCGCTGGGGCCGCGGCCGATCCAGCTGCAGCGGAAGTCGTTCATGCCGGTGGTGGCCGCCATCCAGCCGGGGCGCTCGGACTGTGCCAACCGCTCGCCGCCGACTTCCACCGTGACGCAGCGCGAATGCCGAATGGCGCGCACGTCATCGATGTAGGCTTCCACCGTGGGGCCGCCGTCGAAGATGTCGATGTAGCCTTCCCAGCGCAGCCCTTCCTTCTTGAGCATTTCCAGCGCGGGCCGGGTGTGCTCGTGGACCTGGCCGATGCAGTCCTGCGCCGCCTGCGGCAGAAACGGCACGTAGATCGGGTACTTCGGCATCAGCTCGCCGATGAAGCTCTTCTGCCCCAGCCCGGTGAGCTGGTCGGCCTGCTTGAACTCCATCGGAAAGAAGTGGCTGCCGAGGCTGTTCCAGAATGGGCTGACGCCGTCCGGGCTGAAGACGCCGCGCATTTCCGCCAGTACCTTGGCCGGGAAACACTCGCGGAACTCCGCCATGAACAGCCAGCGCGCCTTGGAGAGCAGCGTGCCGTTGCGGTCTCGCCGGTAGGCCGGACGCAGGAATAGCGAGGCGACTTCGGCGTCGCCGGTGTGATCCGAACTCAGAAACAGCGTGTCGATGGTGCGATGCAGGTCGAGCTGGACCGATGAGTGGGCCAGCTTGCCGACACGATAGTGGTAGAACGGCGTCTCCCGGCCGACCTCGGCCTCGATCGCGCAGCAGCCCGCCAGCTCGCCGGTCTGCTCATCCTCGAGCACGAAGAAATAGAGCCGCTCCGGCTCGGGGACGCGGCCTTCGAACGCCGCTACCGCGTTGTCGATCTTGGCGGTCAGGAACTCGCGGCTGTTGGGCAGCGAGGTGAAACCGACGCCGGTTTCCTGGGCCAGGGCCTGCAATTCGTCGATATCGTGATGCCCAATGGGTCGCAGGCGCATTACAGTTCTCCCTCGTCCAGCGCGTCTTCGACGTTGGGCAGCGCCAGCGGCGCGACCAGCACGGCACGCCCCTCCTCGACGCCCAGCAATGCCGCCTGCTCTTCCGACAGCAGCAGTTGGCCGGTCGGGGTGAGCGCGTAACGCGCGACGGTGCAGCGAAAATCCGCCAGCTGTTGATTGGCCACCATGGCCGGCTCGGCATCCGGCAGCGAGGCCGCCGGACGGATCCGCACCGGGTGCCAGCCGCAGTGGGTCAGCGTGTGCAGCCGCTGCCGCTCCCCTCTCACCACCGGGCCGGCGTCGAAGATATCGACATGGCGCGAACGCACGAAGCCTTCGGCCAGCATCTCCTGCAGCGCCTGCTCGTGGGCCGGATGCTCACGCCCGATCGCCGCGCGGGCCTGCGGCGTCAGCAACGGCAGATAGAGCGGGAACTGCGGCATCACCTCGGCGATGAAGCTCTTCGAGCGCACGCCTGCCAGCAGGTTGATCTCGTGGTAGCTCTGCTCGAAGAAGTGGCGGCCGACACTGTCCCAGAACGGCGAGCCGCCCGCCTCGTCGAGATAGCCCGGGAAGGCGACGCCCAGCGTCTCGGCGAAGCGCTCGGGATACTGGGCGATGAACATCAGCCGGGCGCGGCGCAGCAGCGTCGCCGCACTGGTGCCGCGGTAGCGCGAATCCAGCGACAACGCGCACAGCAGCGAGACTTCCGACATCTCGTGGGAAAGCGAGAGCGTCTGCACTTCATGGCGCAGGTTGAGCTGCTGCGAGGCGTGGATCAGGGTTTCCTGGCGGTAGGTGTAATAGGCGTCCTGCGCGCCGGCCTGAGCCCGGATGCTCGCCGTGCCGATGATTTCCCCCAGGTTTCGATCCTCGAGCACGAAGGTGTAGAGCTCGTCGCCGGGGAAGTCGACATTGCGCGCCAGCGCCCGGGAGGAGCGGGCGATCCGCTCCTCCAGCCGGTCGCGGTGCGCGGGCAGGTTGGTCAGCTTGGGCGTGGAGCCGCCGGCCAGCCGCTCGATCGCGGCCAGATCGCCGGACTGCGCCGGGCGAAACAGCAGGTGTCCGACGCTTCTCGCCGTCGAATCCGCTACGGCACCTGAGACGACATCGGCATCGATCATGATTGGCCGACGAGCTGCTCGATGGCCAGTTCCAGCCGCGCCATGCCTTCCTGGAGATCCGCTTCCGGGATCACCAGCGACGGCGCCATGCGCAGCACGTTGGGGCCGGCAACCAGAATCATCAGCCCCTGTTCGATAGCCAGCGGCAGGATGTCCCGCGCGCGGCCCTCGAAGTCGTCGCTCATCTCGGCGCCGATCAGCAGGCCCATGCCGCGGATCTCCTTGAACACGCCGTACTTGCGATTGATGACCTCGAGATGCTCGCGGAAGAGCTCGTGACGACGCTCGACGCCTGCCAGCACTTCCGGCGTATCGATGGTGGTCAGCGCGGCCAGACCCACGGCGCAGGCCAGCGCGTTACCGCCGTAGGTGGAACCGTGCGTTCCCACCGCCAGCGACGGCGCGACACGGTCGGTGGTCAGCATCGCGCCGATCGGGAAGCCACCGCCCAGCGCCTTGGCGGAAGTCAGGATGTCCGGGGTCACGTCGTAATGCATGTAGGCGTAGAGCTTGCCGCTGCGACCGACGCCGGACTGCACTTCGTCGAGGACCAGCAGGGCCTGGTGCTGATCGCACAGCTCGCGCAGGCCGCGCATGAACTCGGGCGTTGCCGGCGTCACGCCACCTTCGCCCTGGATCGGCTCGACCACGATGGCGCAGGTATCGTCGTCGATCAGCGCACGCACGCTGTCGAGATTGTTGAACTCCGCATGCACGATGCCGCCGGGAATGGGGCCGAACCCTTCGGAGTACTTGGGCTGACCGCCGACACTGACGGTGAACAGCGTACGGCCGTGGAACGCCTGCTTGAACGAGATGATCTTGTGCTTCTTCTCGCCGAAGTTGTCGAACGCCCAGCGCCGTGCCAGCTTGAATGCGGCCTCGTTGGCCTCGCCGCCGGAAGAGCAGAAGTACGCCTTGTCGGCGAAGGTCCGCTCGACCATCTGCTTGGCCAGTGCCAGAGCCGGCTCGTTGGTGTAGACATTGGAGAGATGCCAAAGCTTGTTGGCCTGCTCCGTCAGCGCGCCGACCAGCGCCGGATGGCAGTGTCCCAGCGCGTTGACCGCGATACCGCCAGCGAAATCGATGTACTCCTTGCCCGCCTGATCCCACAGGCGGCTCCCCTCGCCGCGCACCGGAATCGCCTGCTGGGGCGAATAGTTGGGGGTCATGTAGCGGTCGAAATCGTCACGTGTCGGGCTCGCGGCCATGTCTTTCTCCCTGGTGGTTAGGGTTGTATCTAATGAGTATAAGGAGGCAGCAGCCCCGCGGCTTTCAGCGATGGGACGACGAATTGCGAAATGCGCCCTGTCGCCGAACGTCCTGCCATCGAAAGCGGCCATGGCCGGCAGATGCCGGGCCAAAACCTGTCGCACGGGTTGTGTTCGCGACGACTGCCCCGATGTTCGAGTTTACCCCTGCGACTTTCGTCGGGGCCATCCTCGCGACCGTCACTTTGCGAGACCGACGAAACGCTGGCCAAACAGGAAAAGGAGAGACCTGATGAAAATCGATCTGACGGGCAAGACGGCCATCGTCACCGGCTCCACCGCCGGTATCGGGCTGGCCATCGCCAAGGGCCTGGCCAACGCCGGGGCGGCAGTAACGGTGACCGGACGGACGCAGGCGCGCGTCGACGACGCGATCCGTACGCTCGAGCAGGAGATACCGGGAGCCGTGATCGACGGCGTGGCCGCCGATCTGGGCACGGCCGAGGGCTGCCAGACACTGATCGGCCGGAAGCCCGACTGCGACATTCTGATCAACAACGTGGGCATCTTCGGCCCCAAGGACTTCTTCGAGATCCCTGATGAAGAGTGGCAGCAGTTCTTCGACGTCAACGTGATGAGCGCCGTGCGGCTGTCGCGCCACTACGCCCAGGGAATGAAGCAGCGCGACTGGGGCCGTATCCAGTTCCTCTCCAGCGAATCCGCGCTCAACATCCCGGCGGAAATGGTCCACTACGGCATGACCAAGAGCGCCGTGCAGTCGATCTCGCGGGGGCTGGCCAAGGTGCTTGCGGGCACCCAGGTCACAGTCAACGCGGTGCTTCCCGGGCCGACCAAGTCCGAAGGCGTGGGCAAGATGATCGCCGACATCGCCAAACAGCAAGGCATCAGCGAAGCCGAGGCGGAAGCCAACTTCGTCAAGGAGAACCGGCCGTCGTCGATCATCCAGCGCGTGGCCGAGGTCGAGGAAGTCGCCAATCTCAGTGTCTACCTCGCCTCGCCCCAGGCCAGCGCCACCACCGGTGCAGCGATGCGGGTCGAAGGCGGCATCGTCGACACGATGGCCTGAAGCCGCGAGCTACGAGCTACGAGCCGCGAAGAACAGCGTGACTTTCGGAACGAAGAACGCCAGCGACGACATCGCTGGCGTTCTTCGCTCTAAGCTCTAAGCTCTAAGCTCTAAGCTCTAAGCTCTAAGCTCGAAGCTCGAAGCTCGAAGCTCGAAGCTCGAAGCTCGTAGCTCGAAGCTCGAAGCTCGTAGCTCGTGTCATATTGCCGAGCGCAGCCCGTTTCAGCCCTCGTAACGCTTGAAGATCGCGCTGGCGTTCACCCCACCAAACCCGAAGGCGTTGCAGATGGCGTGTTCCATCGGCATCTGGCGCGATTCGCCGTGGACGATGTCCAGGTCCGCCGCCATGGGGTCGGGATCGGCATAGTTGCGGGTCAGCGGCGCGGTCTGGTCGCGTAGCGCCAGTAGCGTGAAGATCGCTTCGACGCCGCCTGCGGCACCCAGCAGATGGCCGGTGGTTGCCTTGGTGGCGCTGATCGCCGGCGAGCGTTCGCCGAATACCCGACGAACGGCTGCAAGTTCGCCCCGATCACCTACCGGCGTAGACGTGGCATGGGCATTGAGGTGTTGAATGTCGGCCGCTTCCAGCCCTGCCTGACGCAGGGCAATCTGCATCGCGCGCGCCGCGCCGGAGCCATCCTCGGGACCTGCCGTCATGTGATAGGCATCGGAAGTCGTGCCGTAGCCGACCAGTTCGGCAATCGGCGTCGCGCCCCGTGCCAGGGCGTGTTCGAGCGTCTCGATCACGATCAGGCCGGCACCTTCCCCCATGACGAATCCGTCGCGGGCCTGGTCGAACGGCCGCGAGGCCTGCTCCGGCGTGTCGTTGAAATGGCTGGAGAGCGCCTTGGCGGCGGCGAAACCACCCAGGCTGACGCGATCGATACACGCCTCGCTGCCGCCGCAGAGCGCGACGTCGGCTTCGCCAGCGTGAATCATGCGCGCGGCGTCGCCGATCGCCTGTAGGCCGGCGGCACAGGCCGTGACCGGTGCGCCGAGCGGGCCCTTGAAGCCGTGGCGGATCGAGACCTGGCCGCAAGCCAGGTTGGCCAGAAACGAAGGAATGGTGAACGGCGACAACCGCCGCGGCCCACGGCTGTCTACCGTGCGTACCGCATCGGCAATGGCGGGAAAGCCGCCGATGCCCGAGCCGATCAGGGTCGCCGTGCGCTCCTTCTCGGCTTCCGTCTGCGGAAACCAGTTGGCCTGGGCCAGCGCTTCTTCCGCCGCCGCGACTGCCATCTGGATGAAGCGGTCCATCTTGCGCCGCTCTTTCGGATCCATGGTGGCGTCCGGGTCGAAGCCGGCGCTGTCCTCCTCGATGGTCGGCACCGGGCCGCCGACGCCCACGGCCAGCCCTTCGACGGTCTCCGCCGGCAGTCGGCGCAGGCCGGAGGCGCCCGACAGCAGACGCTGCCACACGGTTTCGATACCGCATCCCAACGGCGAGAGGATGCCCATACCTGTCACTACGATACGTCGCATGACGATGTCCTTTCAGTCATTGATC
Source organism: Salinicola sp. 4072 (assembly GCF_036663415.1). Lineage (NCBI taxonomy): Bacteria > Pseudomonadati > Pseudomonadota > Gammaproteobacteria > Oceanospirillales > Halomonadaceae > Salinicola > Salinicola sp. 4072. The sequence goes on from NZ_JAXOVV010000004.1 coordinate 82,138, forward strand.
GAGTCACTCGCAGCATCGGCAAGCTGGCCAGAAGCCTTCGCTGCCGCTGTCTGCGAGCTGGAAGAAACACCACGGTCGAAGGCTTTCTGCATGCGCTCGACACGGGCATGAACCGCCGGGCTGGCGTCGGGTCCGGGGGCCAGACGCACATCGCCGGGCGACAATGGCCTATCGTGGTGGCGGTCGTACAGGATCGGATCGACGGGTTCCAGGGTCTGTCGATCAACCAGATGGAAGCCGTCGGCTTCGATCGGCAGATGGTCTTCGCCCCAGCGGTAGAGCATCAGGATGACCGGTGCGAGGTCGTGCCCCTTTGCCGTCAGATGATACTCGTAACGCGGCGGATGCTGCTGATAGCAGCGCTTTTCGAACAGTTCATTGGTGACCATGCGATCCAGGCGCCGCGTCAGCATGCTGGAAGCGATGCCCAGGCCGCGCTGGAACTCGTCGAAGCGACGCGCGCCCTGCATGGCATCGCGCAGGATCAGCAGCGTCCAGCTGTCGCCGACGCAATCGAGCGCGCGGGCCACGGGGCAGAAGGAGGAAATATCGTGGGTCACTTTCATTATGGAAGCGACTCTACCGAATTTCCCGGCTCAAGGGAAATGGAGACGTCCAGAACCGCCAACGGTTGCGTTCACGTGCCGCCGGTATCCAGTGCCAGTCTCATTCGCACCCGCGGCAGCCGTTCGCCCTGACGTTCGCTCCACTCTTCGCCCAGGGTTGCCCAACCGCGCCCGGTCAGCGATGGCGCCAGCACCAGGCTCGCTTCGATCATCGCCTCGCTGTGCCCCGCGTCTCTCAATGCCTCGATGGACAGCGACAGCAGGCGCGATCCCACGCCCTGCCGTGCCACCGAAGGCCAGACGTAGAGCGTTTCGATGCGCCCGGCCGGGAGATCGCGCTCACAGAAGCCGATGCAATGCCCGTCGCATTCTGCCACCAGCGTGGAGTAGATCGCCTGTCGCGCCATCCACGCTTCCGCAGTGCGCGGCAGCGCCGATGCCCAGGCCTCGCGCTGGGCCAGGGTATAGTGGTTGGCCGCGCCTTCCATGATCGCGTGGTAAAAAACCTCGGCCTGATCCGAGACATCCCGGGGCAATGCCTCGCGGAAGCGGGTTCGTTCGAGCATATCGAGATCCTCCGAGCTGATCGACCATCAACGACGCCGCCGGATCACGCAGCGTCGTTGACCAGAGACTCATAGCGCGGGAAGCGCAGCGCGATGTCGCTGGCGGTTTCCGCCAGCGAATCCGTATCCCCTTCGCTGAGCGTCAAGGTGACGAAGTCCGGCTGCGGCCCCATATCGAACCAGTGCGGCAGATCCGCGGGGATGGAGATGAGATTGCCGCGCTCGCAGCCAACGACATAGACACGATAAGCCAGATGCAGGTAGAAGATCGCCTGGCCGTGGAGAAACAGATGCCATTGCTGACCCAGGCTGCGCGACTCGCTGTAGAGCAGCTCCCGCCGCAACTGGCCATCGGGATAGACCGGGCTCATGCCGCGAAGTTCGATCCGCTGACACCCGCTGCGCAGACGCATCTCGTCGATGAGAGCGGCGTGCTCATCGAGCACCTCCTCGGCACTGGCGGTACTGCGAAGCGGCGGTAGCGAATGGGACTGGAAGAGAATCTGATGGGCGCCCAGTTCCAGCTTGATACGCGCCTCATCGCGCGTCGACAGCAACGGCTGGTCGCTATCGGCTTCGTGGTAAACATGCAAAAAACTCATCCAACACCTCTCCTTGGTATTATGCGAGCTGCCGAAATCCTGCCGCACCCGGGGCCGAGCGCTACTGCATTATGGCACCATTGCAAAAGTTCACCTCGAAAAGCGCAATCTCATGATGTCAGAGCCCTCACGCCATGCTCCCGTGTCCGACAGCGCTTTCACGCTGGAGACGATCGGTCATGTCGCCAGCGATTATCCCGACAAGTTCGGAATTCCGCGCCAGCCGGGGTTGGCGCCGTCGGCGCGGGCGATTCTCTATCTGGCGCCAGCGTTCGACGATCCGCTCGCCGTCGAAGGTCTGGAGGCGATGACCCATCTGTGGCTGACCTTCGTCTTCGACCGCAGCCCGGCGCGCTGGTCGCCTCGGGTGCGGCCACCCCGCCTGGGAGGCAATCAACGCATCGGGGTCTTCGCCAGCCGCAGCACCCACCGCCCCAACCGCCTTGGCCTGTCGCTGGTCGAGCTGGCCGGTGTCGAATGCACGCCCAGGCCATCGCTCGCCCAGGCGCCCATTGCCGGTTCCCGCCTGGAGAAGTACCGGAGCCGAGTGAAACTGCACCTGCGGGGGCACGATCTCTGCGACGCCACGCCGATCCTCGACATCAAGCCGTATCTGCCCTGGGCCGAGTCCCGCCCCGATGCCGATGCCGGTTTCGCGCCCGCGCCGCCGCGCCGGCACCGCGTCGCTTTCAGTGCCGCGGCGAAAGAAGCGCTGCAGCGCCATCCCGACGGCGAATCGCTGTCTCGCCTGATCGAGGAGGTGCTGACCCAGGACCCGCGCCCCGCCTATCACGGCAGCGGTTCGAACCGGCAGGGCGCCACGAGGCAATACGGCGTCTTCCTGCGCGACGTCAACGTGCGTTTTCAGGCACTGGAAGGGGCCGGCGACACCGAGTTCCGGGTGGAAGCGATCGAACCCCGTTGATGGTCGGCGGAATCGAACGCAGGCCGGCACTGGTCACCGGGCATCGATGCGGCTAGGCTGGCGAGCTTCGATGAATGACTGGAGTGCCTTCGATGCGAAAGTCGCTGATTCCGCTTTGCCTGTCTGCGCTGGCCTTGTTCTCCCTGCCGGCGCTCGCCGATGCCGATCACCCGCATGTGCGCCTGCACACGAGCCAGGGTGACATCGAAGTCGAGCTCGATGCCAAGGCGGCCCCCGAGACGGTGGACAACTTCCTGAGCTACGTCGATGAAGGCTTCTATGCCGGCACGGTCTTTCATCGCGTGATGCAGGACTTCATGATCCAGGGCGGCGGCATGACGGCGGATCTCGAGCCCAAAGAGACCCACGCACCGATCGCGCTGGAAAAAAGCGGCCTCGACAACACCCGTGGCACCATCGCCATGGCGCGTACCGCCAATCCGGATTCCGCGACCAGCCAGTTCTTCATCAACCTGGTCGACAATAGCGCGCTGAACTATCGCGATCTCTACAACCCGGGCTATACGGTGTTCGGCCACGTGGTCTCGGGCATGGACGTCGTCGACGAGATTGCCGGCGTTGCCACCGGCCGCCAGGGCCTTCACGCCAATGTGCCGAAGACGCCGATCACGATCGAGAGCGCGGAACGTATCGACTGAAGACACCGTGATACGGCAGAAAACCGCCAGGTGAGCCAGAAAGCAAGAAAGCAAGAAGCCCCGACGTTGTCATGTCGGGGCCTCTCATGAAAATCAATTCTCGAGAAGCGCTGCAACAATCTCCGAGCGGAGCGAAGTGCAAGGCGTACGGCGCGCAGGAACCGGAGCCTATGGGGTATAGGTGAGGATTCCGATCGGACCGGCGCCACCGGAGCCGTACAACAAAGCAATTTGCCCGCGCAGGAATTGAGACAGCGTTTCTAGAAGGTCATGCCCAGACGCCGCCCCACCTCCTCATAGGCCTCGATCACGCCGCCCAGCCCCTGGCGGAAGCGGTCCTTGTCCAGCTTCTCGCGGGTTTCGGCGTCCCAGAGCCGGCAACCGTCCGGCGAAAACTCGTCGCCCAACACGATCTCGCCCTCGAAGAGGCCGAATTCGAGCTTGTAGTCGACCAGCAGCATGCCGCCGTCGAGAAACAGCTGCTTGAGCACGTCGTTGACCCGGAAGGTCAGCGCTTTCATGGTCGCCAGCTGCTCGGGCGTCGCCCAGCCGAAGGTCTCGGCCAGCGACTCGTTGATCATCGGATCGCCCTTCTCGTCGTTCTTCAGGAACAGCTCGAAGGTCGGCGGATTCAGGGCGACGCCCTCTTCGACGCCAAGACGGCGCACCAGGCCACCGGCGGCCAGGTTGCGCACCACGCACTCCACCGGAATCATCTCCAGCTTCTTGACCACGCACTCGGTGTCCGAGAGCAGCTGCTCGAAGTGCGTGGGAATGCCCGCCGCCTGGAGCTTCTCCATGATGAAGGCGTTGAACTTGTTGTTGACCATGCCCTTGCGCTCGAGGGCTTCCTTCTTCTTGCCGTCGAAGGCGCTGGTGTCATCGCGAAAGTGCAGGACAAGCCGCTGCGGGTCGTCGCTCAGGTAGACCGACTTGGCCTTGCCGGCATAGAGAAGATCGCGTTTTTGCATGGAGCTGTCTCCGCGTCGCGGCCCCTTGGGGCAGCAGGTTCATGAGGGTGATGAAGGTGAAACGTGGTGTGGCGACGAGACGGTTCTTTTCACCGTCAGGCCACCTGCTGCCAGTCGATACCGCTATCCTGGGCCGAAACCAGCAGACGCGACTCATCGCCGTCGAGCAGCGGCACCAGGGTTTCCAGTACCCGCTCGGGATGATTATTTTGCGCCGACAGATGCGAGCAGACAATCCGCTGCAGCCGATCGAGCCCCAGCCGGCGCAGCAGTTCCGCCGCCTGGCCGTTGGCGAGATGGCCCCAGCGACCGGCGACACGGCGCTTCAAGTGCGGCGGATAGGGCCCTTCGGCCAGCATGCGCGGATCGTGATTGCACTCGAGGAACAGCGCATCGCAGCCGCCGAAGACATCGGCCACGTGAGACGTCGGGTGGCCGAGATCGGTCAATACCCCGAGGCGGCGGCCGTGAGCACGAAAGCAGAACTGGATCGGCTCACGGGCATCATGGGGAACGGTGACCGGATCGATCTCCAGCCCGCCGATGGCGAAGCGTGCCTGTGGTACCAGCAGTTCGTGCCTGGGCACCTCGCCCAACTTGCCGGAGAACCAACTGCCGGCGCTGAGATAGACCGGCAGTTGATGGCGGCGCGCCAGGGCGCCCACCCCGGTGATGTGATCGCTGTGTTCATGAGTGACCAACACCGCCGATAGCTGGCGCGGATGGACGCCCAACCGCGCGAGGCGCTTCTCCGCCTCGCGCACGCCGAAACCGCAATCCACCAGCACCAGGGTTTCGCCATCGCTGACCAGCGTCGCGTTGCCCTTGCTGCCGCTGCCCAGCGAGGCGAAGTGAAGGCCCGGTGTGGAGGGCGACGCCATCAGCGCAGCGTGGACGCGATCGCGTCCAGCAGCTCCCGTGCCGCGGCTGGTGCCACCGGTTGACCATCGGCATCATCGACCGTCACCACGGTATTGTTGGCGTTCGAGTCGAGCTGCAGGCGGTAATGGTTGGGCTGCGGATCGCTGCCGAACCAGTCGAACCAGCCGCCGTCATCAGCTTCCAGCGGCAGGTAGTCGATGAAGAACTGACCGGCGCTGCGGTTCTGATCCGTTACCGTCAGGCGATCGTCATCGAATCCGTTCTGCAGCTGATAGTAGAGCTCGGACCAGGCACGCTCGCTGTCCAGTGCCAGATCGAGCTTCCAGCCGCCGTCGCGGTTGCGCAGCTTCACGCGCTCGCTCTGGTCGAGCGGCTGCGCGGCCAGCGACACACCGCTGTCGGCGGTATGGTTGTTGTCCAGATACGCCTTGATCGAGGTCAGACATTGGGCGCTGCTGCCGATGTCGCAACGCACCTCGCTGGTACCGCTACGCAGCCCCTGGCGCAGGCTCATGCTGCCCTGGGCGGTGTCGATGCGACCGCTGGCAGCATTGATGGCGGTCGGGTTGACGCCGTGATCGACGGCAAAGCCCTGCAGGCGCGGCCATACACTGGCCGGCGCGGCATCGACCAGCAGCCAGCGCTCGCTGCCTGCCTGACGCATTTCGACGTAAGGCTGCTCGTCGCTCTGCCCGGAGGCCAGCGGCTGCGGGCGCGGCGCGTCGTCCATGGCCTCCGTCGACGCGAAATCGCTATCGGCCTGGGGAACCGGCATCGAATCCTGATAACGAACCTGGTTGCGCGAAGCCGGCAGATCCAGCGGTTGGGTCATCTTGGCGTTCTGGTACTCGTCGTTGCGGTCATAGTAGTAACCGTCTTGAAACAGACCGCAGCCGGACAGAACCAGCGACGAGCACAACACCAGAGGCATCCATTTGAGGACGGGCTTCATGCATCCACCTTTGTTTGAAGCAATGGGCTGGTTGGCGATTCGATCCACGCCGGGTGGTATCACTTACTGTCGATGCCGGCGAGCTGCAGCGCTTCGCCGACGCTGCCGTGATAGCGTTCTGACAGCCAGGTCAGCGGCAGCCGGATCCCGGTGTCGGCATAACCCATGCGGTTGAGCGCCCACTTGACCGGAATCGGGTTGGATTCGATCCCCAGCGCCGTGTGCAGCGGCGCCAGACGCGCATTGATCTGGTGCGCCTTCTCGCGCTGGCCGCTGGTCGCCGCGACGCAGAGATCATGCATCGACTGCGGCGCCACGTTGGCGGTGACGGAGATATCGCCATGGCCGCCCATCAGCATGAAGTCGCAAGCGGTGGGATCGTCACCGGAGTAGAGCGCGAAATCGCTGCCCTTGAGCCGATCGATCAGCTCCTCGGCTCGTTCCAGGTTGCCGGTGGCGTCTTTCAAGCCGACGATCCGCTCGAGCTCCGCCAGGCGGAAGACCGTCTCGTTGTAGATGTCGGAGCAGGTGCGGCCGGGCACGTTGTAGAGAATGATGGGCAGTTCGCTGGCTTCGGCGACCGCCTTGAAATGCTGATACAAGCCTTCCTGGGTCGGCTTGTTGTAGTAAGGCGCCACCGACAGACAGCAGTCGGCGCCCACTTCGCTGGCATAGCGCGCCAGCTCGACCGCTTCGGCCGTGTTGTTGGCGCCCGTGCCGGCGATGACCGGGATCCGACCGTTGACCTCTTCGACCACCGTGCGGATGACATCGAAGTGCTCGGCGAACGACATCGTGGTCGGTTCACCCGTGGTACCGGCGGCGACGATCGCGTCAGTGCCGTGATCGAGATGAAAATTCACCAGGCGACGCAGCGCCTCCCAGTCGATCTCGCCACCGGCTTTCATCGGCGTCGCCATGGCAACGATACTGCCTGTGATCATCTTGCAGCTCTCTCCCTGTGGCCGGGATGGACGCCGGCCGCGTTAACTCACCGCAAGTCGATTATCCAGCAAGCGAACAACCGGACCTGACGGATCCCGGAACCCCGGACGCATGCCGATGCGGGCATGGCGCCTACCCAGGCACGATTTTGCAAACCTCAGATGGTACTCAGGCAGCCTCGGCGTGTACAGCCGGCAAGCCGGCTCCCCGCCGAGATCGACGCCTCGGCACACGACGCCGCCCTGTAATGATCTCGTTGCCCGCCTCGACGATCGTCACGCCCGAGCATTGACCGCCAGAATCGGCTATCGTTCGTTCGCAACGGAATCCTCAGGGATTTTGGCGATCCATTCCCCTTTCATTTCGGAGCGGCTCATGACCCTCAGCGTTGGACAACCCGTCGAAGACTTCTCCGCCGAGGCCACCGGCGACATGACCTTTCGTCTCGGCGACTACCGTGGCAAGCAGGTGGTGATCTATTTCTATCCCAAGGACAGCACCCCGGGCTGCACCACCGAAGGCGGCGATTTTAGCGACCGGATCGGCGAGTTCGAGGCCGCCAACACGGTCGTCTTCGGCGTCTCGCGGGATGGCCTCAAGTCCCACGAGAACTTCAAGGCCAAGCAGGGCTTCCCGTTCGAGCTGATCTCCGATCGCGACGAAGCGGTTTGCCGGCAGTTCGACGTGATCAAGCTGAAAAAGATGTACGGCAAGGAGCATCTGGGCGTCGAGCGCAGCACGTTCCTGATCGACGCCGACGGCAACCTGGCCCGCGAGTGGCGCGGCGTCAAGGTGCCGGGGCACGTGGACGAAGTGCTCGAAGCGGCGCGCGAACTCGACGCCTGACAGTTGGCGAGGTCGCGCTTCAGGGCGTCTTCTCTATCTCGGCCTGGCCCGACTCGCCTCGCGGCCAGGCCTGCACCAGCGCCTTGATCAACGTCGCCAGCGGAATCGCGAAAAACACGCCCCAGAAGCCCCACAGCCCGCCGAAAAACAGCACTGCCAGAATGATCGAGACAGGGTGCAGGTTGACCGCTTCCGAGAACAGGATCGGCACCAGCACATTGCCGTCGAGCGCCTGCAGAATGGCGTACGCCACCAGCACATACAGGAACTGCTCGCTGACCCCGAAATGGAAGCCCGCCACCGCCGCGACCGGCAGCGTGGCAACCGCGGCACCGATGTAGGGCACCAGCACCGACAGTCCCACCATCAGCCCCAGCAAGGCGGCGTAGGGCAATCCGAAGGCCCAGAAGAGAATGAAGGCCACGCTGCCGACGATGATGATCTCGATGGTCTTGCCGCGCACGTAGTTGGCGATCTGATCGTCCATCTCATTCCAGATACGGGTCATCAGCGTGCGTCTGCCCGGCAGCATCGACAGCATGAAGGCGACCAGCCGCTCGCGATCCTTGAGCATGAAGAAGACCAGGATCGGCACCAGTACCAGGTAGATGATCACCGCCATCAGGTTGCCCAGCGACGCCAGCGAGAAGGTCAGCGCCCGCTGGCCGAGCTGCGACGCCTGGTGGCCCGCCGTGGCGATCCACCCCTGGATCTGATCCGGCGTGACGATGGTCGGGTATTTCGTCTGCATCTCGCCCAGCCAGCGTTGGCTGCTGGCAAACATGCTGGGGGCCTCCTGGACCAGCTCGACCAGCTGATTCCAGACCAGCGGCATGATGACCAGCGCCAAGGCGAGTAGCGCCCCCACGAACAGCAGAAAGACCAGCCCGACCGCCAGCAGACGCGGCAGCCCTCGACGCTCCAGCCAGGCCACCACGCCCTGCAACAGGAAGGCGACGACCAGCGCGGTGAAAAACGGTGCCAGCGCACCGCCGAGCCAGATCACGATGGCAAAGCCGCCGATCAGCAGCGCCAGCAGGACGATCGCTTCTTCATCGGAGAGATAACGCTCGAACCAGTTACGCAGGATGCCCTTCAAACTCATGCCGGTGCGTCTCCATCCGCCTTGCGCAGCCAGTAGCGATAGATTCCGTCCGCTTGCTCGCGCTCGACCAGCGTGTGTCGGCTGTGCTCGACGAAACTTTCGAAATCACGCCAGGAGCCCGCGTCGGTCGCGATCACCTCGAGCAATTGCCCGGCTTGCATGCCGGCGAGAGCTTGCTTGGCCTTGAGCAACGGAAGCGGACAGCTCAGACCGGAGGCATCCAGTCGGCAATCGGGCGCTTGAGACATAACAGATCCCGGGTTGGTGAACGGTAAATTGAAAGACGAATCGAAAGTTCGTTAGCCTGCCACGGGGCCGGTGGCATCGCTCCCCGACTTTTGGAAAGCGCCTGGGCACGTCTGCGACAAACTGTAGTCGAAGGCATGATAACCCAGACCGTTACCCCCTACCGTGGCTTTCGCCTGCAGCGTATCTTTGGCTGCGCCGGGTCTTTTGCATGTACCGTAGCTTTGCCTGAATGGGGATCGAGACCGTCAGCATGACAAACCACCGACCGACATCATTCAAACGGCAGCTGTTGGCCGTCTCGCTGCTATCCGCCACGCTGGCCGGCGCCGCCCCGCTCGCCCAGGCCCAGCAAGGCTATCAGCTTCCGGATCTCGGCAGTACCAGTGCCGCCGTCACCACCAGTGACGAATACCGCCTGGGTCGCGCCTGGCTACGCCAGTTCCGCGCCCAGACCGACCCGTGGCAGGATCCGATCACCCAGACCTACGTCCGCTCGATGCTGGCCAAACTGGTACCGTACAGCGGCGTCGACGAACGGCTCGTGGTCACGCTCGTCGACAGCCGTCTGCTGAATGCGTTTGCCGTGCCCGGCGGCGTGGTCGGGGTCAATGCCGGCCTGTTCACCACCGCGCCCGAAGAGGACGAGTTCGCCTCGGTGCTGGCTCACGAGCTGGGCCACCTGGCCCAGCGCCACTATGCCCGGCGCATGGAGCGGGTCGAGGAGACGCAGCTGCCGACCATGGCGGCGATGCTGGCGGGCATGGTGCTCGCGGCCGGGGGTGGCGGCAGCGCCGGCATCGCCGCCATGATGGGAACGCAGGCTGCCTTCATTCAGGACCAGCTCGCCTACTCCCGGCGCTTCGAGCAGGAGGCCGATCGCGTTGGTCTCGGCGCCATGGCCAAGGCCGGGTACGACCCGCAGGCCATGCCGGACATGTTCCGCACGCTGCAGAAGCTCGCCGCGCTGCAAGGCGGCAATCCGCCGGAGTTTCTGCTGACCCACCCGGTCACCGAATCGCGCATCAGCGATACCCAGACGCGCGCCGATCAGTTGCCATCACCTCCCCACCGTGACGACCCGACTTACGCCATGATTCGCGGGCGAGCGCTGCTGCTGATCAACCGGGACAACCCGAGCCAGGCGATGACGGCGCTCGAGCAGGACGATCCGCCGCCGGCAGCGTTGAGTTACCTTCAGGCGTTGATCGATGCCCGGCAGACGCGCACCGACGCCGCGCTGGAAACGCTGGACGAGTTGGCCCGACAATACCCCGATCTTTCGATGATCCCCGCCACGGCGGCGCAGATCGCCTACGACGCCGACCGCCGCCAGGAGGCCGTGACGCGAGCGCAGCGCATCCTGCGGCTTTCCCCCTCCTACTATCCGGCGCAATGGGTACAGGCGGAAGCCCTGGTGCAGACGTCCCCTGCCCAGGCGTTCGACGTACTGCGCGCCATGAGCGAACAGTATCCGGAGGACCCTAACGTGTTCGGACTACTGGCCGAGGCCGCCGGCCGCACCGGCCGTGATGCCTGGGGCCAGCTGGCGCGCGCCGAGCAGCTACAGCTCGAAGGACGCATCGACACCGCCATCCGCCAGATAGACTCCGCCGAGAAAGTGGCCAGGCAGAGCGGCGACTACGCCATGGCCAGCCGCATCGAGCAGCGGCGCCAGGATTTCCTCGGCTACCGGGATACGATGCAAAACTTCTGATCTGCCCCGCCATGGGACCCCGGCGATGGCTTCCGGACATCTCGCGCCGAGCTCGCGCCGAGAAAGAAACGGCCGGAGAGCAGGACTCAGCGATGCCGGTCGAGGTGCGCGACGATCGCGTCGAAGAACGCCATGGGATCGATCGCCAACTTGCCCAACGGCTTGGGGGCGGCGGCGTTCTGCGCGATCACGATCTCGCGGGCCGGATTGACGTAGATGGCCTGCCCGTGGATACCCTTCGCCGCATAGGCCTGGTCCTGGCGTGAAGGGTCCGTCCAGGCCGTCCACCACATGTAGCCATATTCCAGTGGTACAGAGCCCGGTGATACCGTGCCCGGTGATACGGTGCCCAGCGACTCACCGCCAGCGAGCGTGGTCGGCCTCGTGGCCTCGGCGATCCAGCCTTCGGGCAATAGCGGCTCGCCATCGATCTTCCCGCCTTCGAGCATGAACTGGCCGAAACGCGCGTAATCTCTCAACGTTGCGCTGATCCCGCTGCCGCCGATCTCGATGCCGTCCGGCGACTCCAGCCACCAGGTGGCCTCGTGCTCCATGCCGAAGGGCTGCCATAGCTTGTCCGACAGATAGTCGGCCAACGGCCGGCCGACGGCACGGCGAACGAGTTCGGCAAGAATCTGCGTCTCGCCGGTGCTGTAGTTGTGGACCGCGCCCGGCATCGCGGTGCGAGGCAGCGACGCCATTACCGCCATCGCCCCGCCCGGTTGCTGGGCGACTTGCGCCTCGAGCAGCCGGCGGCGATCGGACGCCGGGTCGGTGTAGGTTTCGTTCCAGGCCACGCCGGAGGCCATCATCAGCAGATCGCGCAGACTCACGCCATCGTAGGCGCTTCCCGCCAGCGCCGGCACGTAGTCGACCATTCGAGCCGCCAGCCCCTCCCGGATCGATCCATCCTGAATCGCCATGCCGGCCAGCGTCGAGCAGATGGACTTGGCGACCGACATCGACATCCAGCGCGTATCGCGATCGTTACCGCGCTGATAGGTCTCGTGGACGATGCTGCCTCGATGGAGGACCACCAACCCGGTGATCTGGTTCAAGGCGAGATAGTCGTAGAGGTCGTAGGACTCGCCATTCACCGTGGCCAGCACCCCGTCGAGACTCTCCAGCGCCTGCGGCAGCGGGCGTGGCCGCTCGCTGCCAGTGACGACCCTCGAAGGAAACAGCCGATCGATGTTGCGAAAGGTGCTGACCGCCAGATCCGGAACCAACCGCCCGCTGTAGATCTGCTCGACGCTGCCGATCGGCTCGTCGGCATGGCGATAGACGGCACTCGATCGGGACGAGTGTCGAGCGGCAGCGAGCGGCGCGGAGGCACGGGAAGACATGGGCTCTCTCCTGGAACGGTCATTACATCAACCAGTACCACAGACACGACCAGGCGCGCATCAACTCAGCGTGAAGCGAAGGAATAAAACAGAATGGTGGGTCGTGTAGGATTCGAACCTACGACCAATTGGTTAAAAGCCAACTGCTCTACCAACTGAGCTAACGACCCGGAACGGATGATCGGCGCTGGAAGCCGAATCGATGCCGTGAAGGCGAGGAAAGAGATCGATGGTGGGTCGTGTAGGATTCGAACCTACGACCAATTGGTTAAAAGCCAACTGCTCTACCAACTGAGCTAACGACCCATGCTCTTTTGATCAATGGCACTCGTTTGCGCCAAAAACATCGACCCGTCGGAAAGTGGTGGGTCGTGTAGGATTCGAACCTACGACCAATTGGTTAAAAGCCAACTGCTCTACCAACTGAGCTAACGACCCCTTCCGACTGGGCGCACATATTACTCATAAGCCTCGGAGCAGGCAAGCGTTTTTTCCCCGCTCCGAGGCAACCACCATGCCGCCGGGGTCAGGCGTCTTCGCGGCGCGGCCGACGCGGTTTCTTCATCGCGGTCACCGGGCGACGCTTGTTCTTGTCGCGGCTCCAGCGATTCTTCTCGTCCGGCGTCATCTCCGGCACCTTGCGCGGCTCGAGGCCTGCCAGGGTCGAAAGCTCGTCGATCTCGTCCTGGGTCATCTCCGTCCACTCGCCGGCCTTGGCCCGCTTGTCGAGGAAGATGTTGCCGTAGCGCACGCGCTTCAGGCGGCTGACGGTCAGCCCCTGGGATTCCCACAGCCGGCGCACCTCGCGGTTGCGGCCTTCCAGGATCACCACGTGAAACCAGGTATTGATGCCTTCACCGCCGAACTCCTGCACGTCGGTGAAACGGGCCGGGCCGTCCTCGAGCATCACGCCCTCGACCATGTTGACCACGTGCTCGCGCTTCACCTCGCCCATCACGCGTACTGCGTACTCCCGCTCGATCTGATGCGAAGGATGCATCAGCCGATTGGCCAGCTCGCCGTCGGTGGTGAACAGCAACAGCCCGCTGGTGTTGATGTCGAGACGACCGATCGCGATCCAGCGCTCGCCCTTGAGTCGCGGCAGGCGCTCGAAGACGGTCCGCCGGCCTTCGGGGTCCTTGCGGGTGCACAGCTCGCCTTCCGGCTTGTTGTACATGATCACCCGTCGCGGCACTTCCTCGACCGCCCGCAGATTGATCGCCCGGTCATCGAGCGCCACGCGGTCGCGTGCCCCGACCCGGTCGCCCAGCTTGGCGACCTGGCCGTTGACCTTGATGCGGCCGGCGCTGATCGCCGTTTCCATCTCCCGTCGCGAGCCGTAACCGGCGCGCGCCAGCACTTTCTGCAGCTTCTCGGTGTTGGTATCCGTCATGTCGTTCATTGCCTCGTCGGCTAGAGAGTTCGCCAGTGACCGTTGCGCCCACAGGCAAACCGATCGGAATTGGCGGCTCTCAGGTGTCCGTGCCCGAATTCTCGTCCGCCGGGTCGGCGCTCTTCGCCGCCTCGGCCTGACGTTTTCGGGCACGTTCGGCCAGTCGCGCTTCGAGCTCGGCAAAACTCAGCGACTCGCCGGGGGACGCCATCTCGGCGTGTTCGTCGTTGTCGGGCTCATCATTGTCACATTCACCCGACGCTGCCGATAAATCGGTTTCTTCTGTTTCCACCACTGCTTTAGGGGTTTCTTCCCCTGCGAGCGGTGGCGTTTCGCTGCCGGTGACGCCGCCAGTATCGACATCGGGTACATCGGCGAACGGCTCGCGCATGCCGGTTTCGAACGTTTCGAAGGCCTTGAGTTCATGCATCGGCGGCAACGAATCCAGGGTCTTCAGCCCCAGATCGTCGAGAAACGCCCGTGTGGTCGCGTAGACTGCCGGCCGCCCGGGCACGTCACGGTGTCCGACGACGCGAATCCAGCCGCGCTCCACCAGGGTGCGCATGATCGAACTGCTCACCGCCACGCCGCGAACCTCCTCGATATCCCCGCGGGTCACCGGCTGGCGGTAGGCGATCAGCGCCAACGTCTCGAGCAGAGCTCGCGAGTAACGCTGCGGCTTTTCATCCCACAAACGTGACACCCAGGGCGAGTAGCGCTGCCGGATACGCACCTGGTGCCCCGAAGCCGACTCGATCAGCTCCAGCGCACCGCCGTTCGACAGCCGCTCGCCGAGCTTGTTGAGCGACTCGCGGATCGCCGCGCGGGACGGTCTATTCCCGCCGTCGTCGAACACCGTCTCGAGCCGTTCCAGCGAGACCGGCTCGCCAGCGGCCAGCAGCACCGCTTCGAGAATTTCGTCCAGCACTGGGGTCACATAGGGGTCGATCAGGCGGTTCATGCCTTCGCCTCGTCGTCGCTGCCGGTCTCGAAAACGCCCTCTTCCTCGCCGGGAGCGCCCTCTTCCTCGCCGGGAGCGCCTTCGTTCTCGCCGGGAACGCCCGCCTCCAGCGCCAGCCGGGCCCGCAGGTGAATCGGCGAGAGCGGCGCATTCTGCACGATTTCGATCATTGACTCACGCGCTAATTCGAGAATCGCCATGAAGGTGACGATGACCCCGGCGCGCCCCTCGGAAAGCGCGAACAGCGATTCGAACGGCGTATAGCGATCCGCCTCGAGTCTGGCCATGATCGCGAGCATTCGCTCCCGCGTCGATAGCACTTCACGGCTGATCCGGTGGGACTGGCGCAGGTCGGCGCGCTTCAGCATGCTGCCCAGCGCTCCGAGCAGATCCCTCAGCGAGACATCCGGATGTACCACGCGGGGCTCGAGCTCGGGCAATGCCGCCTGGGCCGGGTGCCAGTCGCGCCCCATTCGCGGCAGTTCGTCCAGCGTCTCGGCGGAAAGCTTGAGCTGCTCGTACTCCTGCAGGCGGCGAATCAGTTCGGCCTGCGGATCATCCTCTTCGTCCTCGTCGTCTCCCCTGGGCGGTCTCGGCAGCAGCGTGCGCGACTTGATCTCGGCGAGCATCGCGGCCATCACCAGATATTCGCCGGCAAGATCGATTTCCATCGCCTGCATCAGATCGACGTACTCGACGTACTGGTGGGTAATGGCGGCAACGTCGATAGCCAGAATGTCGAGATTCTGACGCCGGATCAGGTAGAGCAGCAGATCGAGCGGGCCTTCGAAGGTCTCGAGGAAGACCTTGAGCGCTTCCGGCGGAATGTAGAGATCCTGTGGCAGCTCGGTCAGGCCCTCGCCATTGACCCGCGCCACGAATTCGAGCGGCAGTTGCGCGGAGGGCGACGCCTCGGCGGCATCGGGTCGTTCGGATTCGATAACGCTCACGCCGCCTCCCGGATCACTGCTGGATAGTGACAGCAGTCTAACAAGGCAGGCGACGCTGGCCTATCGACACGAAGTCGACCGGCCGGCGGAGGTCTCGCCGCCATCGTTGGCTCTCAGGCAGGCTGGCGCGCAAATCGCCGGTAGGTGAAGTCGTCGTCTCGGCTCGAATCGATGATCGCCAGGGTCTGGATCTCGTCGTGATAGGGCGAAAGCTCGCAGACCGGATCCATCTGGGTGGCGTCGCCGGTCAGCATCAGCGCCTGGCAGCGGCAGCCGCCCCAGTCGATCTCGCGCCGATCGCAGCTCTGGCAGGCGTCCGGCATCCAGTCGGTACCGCGATAGGCGTTGAACGCGGGACTGTCCTGCCAGATGTCGCCCAATGCATGCTCGCGCACGTTCCAGAACTCGAGACCGGGAATGGTCTCGGCGGCGTGGCACGGCAATGCCTTGCCCGTGGGCGTGACGTTGAGCGACTGCCGCCCCCAGCCGTTCATGCACGGCTTGGGCAGCCGCGCGTAGTAATCCGGCACCACGGCGTCGATCACCAGCTTGCCCTTGAGGCGCTCGCGGGCGGCTTCCACCAGTTCGAGGGCTTCCATCACCTGCTCCCGTGGCGGCATCAGCGCTCCACGATTCTGCAGCGCCCAGCCGTAGTACTGGGCATGAGCGATCTCGAGCCGTCGCGCGCCGAGTTCCAGCGCCAGTTCGACCAGATCGGGAATCTGGTGAAGATTGGCGCGATGGATCACGCTGTTGAGCGTCAACGGCAGCCCGACGTCGGTCACCTCCGCTGCGAAGGCGAGCTTCTTGTCGAAGGCCCCGGGAAGGTTGGCGATGTGATCGTTGACCTCGGCAGTGGCGCCCTGCACCGAGAGCTGGACATGATCGAGCCCGGCATCCGCCAGCGCTTCGAGCCGTGCCCGGCTGATATTGACGCCGGCGGTGATCAGATTGGAGTAGAGGCCGTGTTCGGCACAGCTCGCCACCAGCGCTTCCAGATCCTGGCGCAATGCCGGCTCGCCACCGGAAAGATGCACCTGTAACACCCCGAGCTCGGCGGCCTCGGCGAAGACTCGCTGCCAGGTCTCGGTATCGAGCTCCTCGCGCTTGCGAGTCAGCTCGACCGGATTGGAGCAGTACGGGCACTGCAGCGGGCAACGATGGGTCAGTTCCGCCAGCATGCCAATAGGCGGTGGCTGACCAGAGGGCTGACTAACGGGCCGCTGCGCTTCCGGCTGTGAATTCATGCCACTTCCAGAACGTTCTTGGTGATCAGATCGGCGAGCATCGCCCGCACATCGGCGAGGATGCGATCCCGCGGCGCGGCGAACGCCCGCGCCAGATCGTCGACGATGGCGGCGACGTCACGCTCGCCGTCGACGCGAGTGAGCACCTGCTGGGCAATCGGATCGAGCTGGAACACCCGCTCCGGTGCCAGCAGCACCCAGCCGCCGCGGGCCTTGTCCTCACGCAGCCTCACGCCGCGCGGGATTCTCACCACGTCGCGCTCGGCAAGTGCCGGCCCGCCGCCAGCATCGCTATTGATAGAGGTATCTGTATCGGCACTCATCGGGCAAGCCTCCCTTCACCACCCAAGCCGTCGCCTTCGACGCCGCTGCCCCAGGCACCGGGCGGCACCTGACCCGATGCATTCGAGCCGGCGCCAACGTAGGCATGTTGCAGTGCATCGAGCATTGCCCACAGCACGCTGCACTTGAAGCGCAGCGCATCGATCACCGCCTGCTGCTGATCGGCGCGATGGGCGTGGCGCTTGACGTAATCGAGCGCCATCTCGGCATCGCGCGGCGCCTGGGTGAGACGCGGCTCGAAGTACGAAAGCGTCTCGCGGGAGACGAAGTCGTAGTGTTCGAGCATGCCGCGCACGCGCTGGCCGATCACCATCGGCGAAAACAGCTCGGTCAGCGACGAGGCGATCGCCTCGAGCAGCGTCCGGTCGCGCACGAAGTGGGTGTAGGCCTCGACGGCGAAGCGCGTTGCCGGGAGGATCCCGCGAGTCGAGACGACCAGCTCCCGCGACAGGCCGAGGCCGTCGGTCAATTTCAACCAGCGCTCGATCCCGCCCTCGCCCGCCGCTTCACCATCGTGATCGACCAGCCGCGAACGCCAGATTCGGCGCAATTCCGGATCATCCAGCCTCGCCATCAGCGAGGCGTCCTTGATCGGGATCATCGCCTGGTAGTAATAGCGGTTGAGCGCCCAGGCCTGGACCTGACGCTTGTCGAGCTCGCCGTTCTGGAGCATCAGCTGGAAGGGATGGCGATGATGATAGCGGGTCTCGCCGACCTCGCGCAGCCGCGCTTCCAGCGCCTCGACGCTCAAGGGTTCGGTCAGATCCGGATGGTTCTCGAAGGTCAGGCTCAACAGCTCAACTCCATACCGTCGTAGGCGATCTCCCAGCCGGCGCGCTCGACGGTCCGGCGCTCGGGGGAATCCGCGATCAACACCGGATTGGTGTTGTTGATGTGAACGAAGACGCGCTTGCCCAGCGAGAGTTCGGCCAACGCCGCGATACTGCCCTCGGCTCCGGACATCGACATATGGCCCATGCGTTGGCCCGTCTTGTGGCCGACGCCGGCGCGCACCATCTCGTCGTCGCGCCACAGGGTGCCGTCGAACAGCAGCAGATCGGCACCGTCGAGACGCGCAGCTAGCGTCGGCGTCATCGCCGCACAGCCGGGGATATAGTAGGCGCGCCTGTCGCCGCCGATCAGTTCGACACCGACGGTACTTTCCCCCTCGACGCCGATCTCGACCTGGTCACCTTCGAGATAGAGCGCGGTCTTGCCCGGCACCGCGAACAGCCGGGCCTGCAGTCCGTCGAGCAGCGTGAAAGACTGGTCCAGCGCGATGGATTCACGGCTGACGTGATCGGGATTGAGCACATCGAAGACCGGGCTGCCTCGCAGCACATCCTGGATCATCGGCGTCGCCAGCAGCCGGAACGGCGAGCTTTCGCGAAGACTCAGGAGCCCGCCGATGTGATCGACGTCGGCATTGGTCAGCAGCACGCTGGCGATCGGCGTATGCCGTCGGCCTTCGCGCGGATGCAGTGCCGGCGTCTGTTGAATCTGTTTGAGAATATCGGGCGCGCAGTTGATCAGCGCCCAGTTTTCGCCGTCAACGCTGACAGCGATCGAGGATTGGGTCCGTGGCGTGACGCGCGGATCGCCTTCCCAGACCAGACGGCACACGTCGCAGCGGCAGTTCCACTGAGGCGAGCCGCCACCGGCGGCCGCCCCCAGTACGCGCAGCTGCAAGGCAGCGCCGCCACGCGCGTCTTGCTTCTGGCTCAAAATTCAGCGGGCATGTAGTCGTTGATTTCCATACCGACACAGATTTCCTTCACTTCGGGGGTCGTCCAGCTCATGGGGAGCTCCTTGCTTGACGGTTTGAGGGGCGGCGCCCTGATCGGCGCCTACGGCGACGCTTGAGCGAGCGCTGCTTCATTCTAGTCAAAAGGTCGCCACTGCCCCAACGACTTTATTAGCAAGTAAATCATTTTTCACGCTTCGGCCCCTGCGGCATCCGCCTTGCGATAACGGCCAACATAGTCGAACAGTTTCTCTTCGACCCGCCAATGGCGGCCGCTCTTGCGGCCGATGACGAAATCCGGCGCACGCAGACGCCCCGCTTCGGCAGCCGTTTCCTCGGCCGAACCGGGCCGCCAGCCGCTACCCGGCGCGCGCAGATGCTGGCGTAGAAAGACGCGGGCGAAAACGTGCTGCTGTGCCGGCGTCTCCAGCCCGAACCATTCGTTCAGCGTCTCGCCATCCTCGTCGTGGTAGGTCACCTTGAGCCTCGGGACGCCGCGCCCGTTGGTAGTCGCCTCGAGCTGCATGCCGCTGACCCGCAGCACCTTGGCATGACGCAACTTGAGCGCATCGCGCAATTTGTCGTCCGGATCGACCAGCCTCTCGCCGCAATGGCCGCAGGCTCGCGCGGCGATATCGTTCTCGCCACCGCACTGCTCGCACACCTTGAAGCGGAAGCGGAACGTGCATTGATGTCGACTCTCCACGGCGCCCGACCCCGCGCCGGCATCAGATTCACCTGCCAGGTTTGACCTTTCGCTTTGCGCGTGGCTTTGGGCGCGTATAGAGAGCGCGGGGCTTTGGCCGCGTGTGAAAAGAAGCCCCTGGCAGCGCCGGCCGTGGTGTTCGATCACGAAGTCGCCGTCGCGCTTGCCCCAGAAGGTGTTGGCGAAACCGCACTCCGGGCATTCGACCTGCACCGGCTCGCTCTCGCCGTCCGGCCGCGCCTGGGCGATCTCCGGTGCGTAGAGTTCCCAAGGGTTGCCGGCATAATCGAGAATCAGGCAGTCGCGCTTGCCAGGCGAGAGCCGCAAGCCCCGGCCGACGATCTGCTGATAGAGCCCCACCGATTCGGTCGGACGCAGAATGGCGATCACGTCCACGTGCGGCGCATCGAAGCCGGTGGTGAGTACGGCCACGTTGACCAGGTACTTGAGCTCGCGCGCCTTGAACGCCGCGATCAATCGCTCCCGCTCCGGCCCCGGCGTCGCCCCGGTCACCAGCGCACTCTCCTCCGAGGGCAGCAGCCCAAGTACCTCCTCGGCGTGCGCCACGGTGGCGGCGAAGATCATCACGCCCACCCGCTCGCGGGCGCGTTCGATCACGTCATGGATGATCTGCGGGGTGGCGCGATTACCCTGGACCACGCCATTGAGATCGCGCTCGGCGAACTGACCGTTGCGCTGTGGCATCAGCTGCGAAAAGTCGTAGAAAGCCATGGCGCCGTCGATCCGCCGGGGCTCGGCGAGATAGCCCTGACGCACCATCACGCGCAGCGGCTGCTCGAACACGCAGTCGCGAAAGAAGGCATTCTCCGGCCCTTTCACCATGCCGTGGTAGTGGCGGTGATAGAGAAACCCTTCGCCGAGGCGATACGGCGTTGCCGTCAGACCCAGCACCTTGAGGTTGGGCCGCGCCTCGCGCAGCCGCGCAATCACCTTCTCGTAGGTGGAAGCGGTCCGCCGATCACCTTTCCCGGACACCGCGGCATGGTGCTCGACCTTGCTGTCCCGAGTGAGCGAAACGCGATGACACTCGTCGATCACCAGCAGCGTGAAGTCGCCCGAGGCGAAATCCTCCAGCCCGTTGACCACCGACTGCACCGAGCCGAACACCACCTGGCGCCCGCTCTCCTTGCGCCCCAGCCCGGCGCTGAAGATGTCCGCCTCGCGTCCGTAGGCCAGGTACTTGGCATGGTTCTGCTCGACCAGTTCACGGACGTGCGCCAGCACCAGCACCCGGCCACGGGCACGCCGCGCCAGTTCCGCGATGACCAGCGACTTGCCGCTGCCGGTGGGCAGCACCACCACGGCCGGATCGTCGCTGCCCCGGAAGTGGGCGATGACGTTGTCGACCGCCTGGGTCTGGTAAGGGCGAAGCTGGGGAAAGGCGTTGGCCGAGCGGGATCTGGACATGAGCGGCATGGTACTCAGGTCGAGCCATTCAGGGAATGGACAGATCACGGTCGTCTACGCCTTTAGTGGCATTGCTACAAATGATCGTTTCGATCAAATTGACAATCGTTTCGATCAATAGTGAATCATTCGCCACATATGGCGCACGGGAGTCCAGCTCATGAAACTGCTCGCCACGGTCCAGAAGGTTCCCGGGGGCCTGATGGTGGTTCCCCTCATTTTCGGTGCCGCACTCAATACGATAGACCAGCTCCATCTATCCTGGATCACCGCGATTCTGCAGTGGCTCGGTGCAGGACAGACCGATAGCGGCCAATACGAATTCCTGCGTATCGGGGGCTTCTCTCAGGAGTTGTTCAAGGATGGGGCATTGGTACTCAT
The DNA here is from genome assembly GCF_036663415.1 of Salinicola sp. 4072. NCBI lineage: Bacteria > Pseudomonadati > Pseudomonadota > Gammaproteobacteria > Oceanospirillales > Halomonadaceae > Salinicola > Salinicola sp. 4072. The sequence continues at coordinate 103,618 of NZ_JAXOVV010000004.1, forward strand.
CGCGCTGTTCCTGTTCTGCTCCGGTAGCCAGATGAATCTGCGCGTAGGCGGCAAGGCGCTCAAGAAAGGCGCCCTGCTGGTTACCGCCAAATATCTGACCGGTCTGGCGGTTGGCGTGGGTCTGGGCCTGATGTTCGATCCGATCGACGGCCTGCTGGGTCTTTCGACGGTGGCGATCATCGCCGCCATGACCAATGGCAACGGTGGCATGTACGCGGCACTCACCAGCCAGTACGGCAACCGCTCCGATACCGGCGCGGTGGCGATTCTGTCGCTCAACGACGGGCCGTTCTTCACCCTCATGTCGCTAGGGCTGCTGGGCTCCCAGTTCCCGGTCATCGCCTTCATCGCCGTGCTGCTGCCGATTGCGCTGGGCATGCTGCTGGGCAACCTCGATCGCGACATTCGCGCCTTCCTCAAGCCCGGCGAGATCCTGCCGGTACCGTTCTTCGCCTTTGCCCTGGGCGCGAACATGAACCTGGCGGCGTTCTTCAACCCCGAGGTCGTGGGTGCCGGCCTGCTGCTGGGCGTCATGACGACCGTACTCACCGGTGGCGTCGGTATTCTGGTTTTCCGACTGTTCCGCGAACCCAGCGCCATCGCCCCGGTCTCCGAAGCGACCACAGCGGGCAACGCCGCCGGCACGCCGGCCGCCATTGCCGCAGCCGCCGCGGTCGCCGCCAACTCGGGCATGATGAGCGCGGCCGAAGCGCAGAGTTATCACGACCTGGTCAATATCGCGACGTCGCAGATCTCGATCGCCACGCTGACGACCGCCATCCTGGGGCCGATCGCCGTGATGCTGGTCGACCGCTGGCAGAAGAAACGCGGTATCGACGGCACCCGCGAGGACGAACCGCAGTCTCGTGTCGACGAGGATCTCGGTGTGGCACGCGACGGTTGAGCGACGTCGCTGCCGTATCGTGGCATGCTGAGACGCACGACATCATCCGGCGGCGCGCAAGCGCCGCCATCCTGGAGCCTTCATGAACATCTCTCTGCTCTACGGCAAGGGTGAGCTGGCACTCGACCTGCCGGACGACACTTTCGTCGTCGAACCCACGACGCAGCATGCGCTGGAGAATCCCGTGGCCGGCGTGCGCGAAGCGCTCTCTTTCCCGATCGGCACGCCGCCGCTCAAGGAAATGGTCAAGGCCAGCGATCGCGTCGCCATCGTGATCAGCGACATCACCCGGCCGACGCCCAACCATCTGCTGGTACCGCTGCTGATCGAAACGCTCGATCACGTGCCGCATGAAAACTTCGTGATCATCAACGGCACCGGTACCCACCGCGACCAGACGGTCGAGGAACTCCGCGGCATGCTGGGCGATTGGGTGGTGGATCATATCGAGATCATCAACAACCACTGCGACAACTACGATGAGCTGGTCAACGTGGGGGACAACAGCTTCGGCTGCCCTTCCTGGCTCAATCGACGCTGGGTCGAGGCCGACTTCCGTATCGTTACCGGCTTCATCGAACCGCACTTCTTCGCTGGCTTCTCCGGCGGGCCCAAAGGGGTGATGCCGGGCATCGCGGGTCTCGAGACGATCATGACGTTTCACAACTCCCGCATGATCGGCGATCCGCGCTCCACCTGGGGCAACATGGACGACAATCCGCTGCAGGCGATGACCCGCGAGATCAACGCACTGTGCCCGCCCCATTTCATGCTCAACGTCACGTTGAATCGCGACAAGGCGATCACTCGGGTGTTTGCCGGCGATCTCACCGAAGCCCATCGTCAGGGTTGCGAACACGAGCTGGAACACGCCATGGTACGCGCCAGCCAGCGCTTCGATGTCGTGATTACCGGCAATTCCGGCTACCCGCTCGACCAGAATCTCTACCAGGCGGTGAAAGGAATGAGCGCCGCGCACAAGATCGTCAAGCGTGGCGGCACCATCCTGATGGCCTGCGAGTGTTCCGATGGCATTCCCGATCACGGCAAGTTCGCCGAGATTCTCGCCATGGCAGACTCTCCCCAGGCACTGCTCGAAATGATCGAGGATCCGGAGTTCGCCATGCTCGATCAGTGGCAGGTGCAGAAGCAGGCAGTCATCCAGAGCTGGGCCGACGTGATGCTCTACTCGACGCTGAGCGACGCCCAGGCGCGCGCCGCGCTGTTGGAGCCCGTCCACGACATCGCCGAGACGCTGCAGGCGTTGAAGGCACGTTACGGCGAGGAGATGTCGATTGCCGTGATGCCGCTGGGGCCGCTGACAGTACCGTATGTCGATGACTGATCAGACCGACAATTGAATCAGGTCGATGACTGAACGACCGGTCGACGGACACACGATAGGAGGAACCAATGACCTCGATGGCTCGAACCGACCGGATCGACGCCTTGACCGTGGACGGGGCGCCGTCGTCGCGGCCGCCTGGCGTGCCGCTGACCGCCGACGTGGCCCAGGGCGCCGAACTCGACGCCAAGCTCGAGCGGCTGCGCAACGTGCTGCGCGACATGGGCGATGTCGTGGTGGCGTTCTCCGGAGGCGTCGACAGCACCTTTCTGCTCGCCATCGCGCTGGAGACGCTGGGCCGGGAACGCGTCCTCGCGGTCACCGCCGATTCGGAATCCTATCCGTTCGAGGAACTCGATGCCGCCCGCGAACTGGCACGGCGCCTGGAGGCGCCGCACCGGGTCATCGAGACCTCGGAGATCGCCATCCCCGGTTACGCCGAGAACGACGCCAACCGCTGCTACTACTGCAAGTCTGGCCTGTTCACTCATCTGGCGCCGATCATGGTCGACGCCGGATTCCACAATATCGTCTTCGGCCTGATCGCCGACGACGATGGCGAGCATCGCCCCGGCACCCAGGCCGCCCGCGAATACGGCGTGCGCGGCCCGCTGCACGAGGTCGGCCTCTACAAGGCCGAGATTCGCGAACTCTCCCAGGCCATGGGCCTGCCGACCTGGAACAAGCCTTCGCTGGCCTGCCTGTCGTCGAGGGTCGCCTACGGCGAGCGCATCACGCTGGAGAAGCTCGAGCGGATTGCCGAAGCCGAGCGCCGCGTCAGGGCCCTGAACATCGGTCAGCTCCGCGTGCGCCATCATGGCGAACTGGCGCGGATCGAAGTCGAGCCTCAGGACATGGCGACGGTGCTCGAACATCACGACCGACTGGTCGCGGAGCTCACGGCGCTGGGATATGCCTGGGTGACGCTGGATCTGGCCGGCTACCGCAGCGGCAGCATGAATCGCCTGCTGCCTTGAATTCGGCTCGACAGGATATGGCATGACCGAACGCCCTGACCGCCCCATTTCCGACCTGGGATTCGCCCGCGTCGATCACGATCGCGAAAACCGTAACGGCGTTCCCGAAGTCGTGTTCGGCGAGGGCAAACAGGCCGTCCAGATCAGCGCCATCGTCGGCCGCCTGATCGACCGGCACCAGCGAGCGCTGGTCACTCGTCTCGACGCCGAACGTGCCGAACGAGTGCTGCAAGACCATCCACACGGCCACTATGACCCGGCCAGCCGGCTGCTTTGCTGGGGCAACCCGCCGAAGCGCCTCCCCGGCACCGTGGCGGTGATCTGCGCCGGCACGTCCGACCTGCCCGTGGCCGAAGAAGCGGCGGGCACCCTTGAATGGTTGGGCGTCAACGTCGCCCGGCTCAACGACGTCGGCGTTGCCGGACTCGATCGACTGCTGGCGCATCGTGAAGCGCTGACCCGGGCCGACGTGCTGATCGTGATCGCCGGCATGGAAGGCGCGCTGCCCAGCGTGATCACCGGGCTGGTGCGCAATCCGGTGATCGCAGTGCCGACCTCGGTGGGCTACGGCGCGAGCCTGCAGGGCGTTACCGCCCTGCTCGGCATGCTCTCGGCATGCGCCACCGGCATGAGCGTGGTCAACATCGACAACGGCTTCGGCGCCGCCTGGCAGGCGGCCAACATTCTCTCGCTGCTCGAGCGGGGCCCCGATCCCCGCCCGGCCTGTTTCGAGGAACCGCGTCGCTCATGAAGACGCTCCATATCGACTGCACCTTCGGCATCGCCGGCGACATGCTGCTGGCGGCGCTAGTGGATCTCGGCGCCGATCTGGACGATGTCGCGGCCGCGCTGCGACGGCTGCCGATCGATCCTTTCGAACTCGACACCCGGCCGGTGGATCGCTGCGGTATCCACGCGCGGCTGCTCAGGATCGCACTCGAACCCGATGGTGACGCTCACGGCCATGGTCACGCTCACGGCCAAGGTCACGATCATGCTCACGATGCTTCGCACTCGCACGAACACGAACACGAACACGAACACGAACACGAACACGAACACGAACACGAACACGAACACGAACATCATGATCATCCCCACCGCCGTGCGGGAGAGATTCTGACGATGATCGCCGACGCCGATCTCCCTCCCCGGGTTCGCCGCCGGGCGACGGCGATTTTTACCGCAATCGCGGAAGCCGAGGGTCGAATCCACGGGATCGATCCGGCCGAGGTTCATCTGCACGAAGTGGGCGCGATGGATTCGATCATCGACATCCTCGGCGTCTGCTTCGCACTGGAAGCACTCGATATCGATACGATCACCGCGACCCCGGTGCCGGTGGGATACGGCGTGGTCACGATGGCACATGGCCGCTTCCCGATCCCCGCGCCGGCGACGCTGGAGCTGCTCAAGGGCGTGCCGCTGTCCACCTTCGAGGCCGATGTCGCAGGCGAGCTGACCACGCCCACCGGCGCCGCGTTTCTGGCGACGCTGGTCGAGTCGTTCCGCGCCGCGCCGGCAGGCACGCCGGTCGGGATCGGCTACGGTGCCGGCAACCGCGACTTTCCTCATCCCAACGTGCTGCGCGTCGTCTCGATGAAAACCGCGACAGTCTCCCCGGAGCGGGAGATCATCGCGGTGCTGGAGTGCCAGCTCGATGACGTCACCGGAGAGCAGCTGGGTCATCTGATGGGCGTACTGCTGGAAGCTCGGGCGCTGGACGTGTTCTACACCCCGGTCACGATGAAAAAGTCGCGCCCGGGAATCCTGATCACGGTACTGGCCCCCTGTCATGAAGCGGACCGCCTGGAGCAGCTAATGCTGCTTCACTCCTCGACGTTCGGCGTACGGCGCCAAGAGACCAGCCGACGGCGCCTCGAACGCCGGATCGAGCTCGTCGAAACCGAATGGGGCACGGTACGGGTGAAGATAGGCACGCTGAACGGCCAGGACATCCGTGTCGCGCCGGAATACGAGGATGTTCACCGGCTGGCGCTGGCGCACGACTGCAGCGTGGCCGACGTCCATTCCGGTGCTATCGCGGCCCACGCCATGCTGAAGACATCCTACCCGCCACAAAAATGATCGATTCACTCAGAAAAGTTTGCTTGCCGATCCATCGCGTACGGTTTTACCTCTAGTGGTGAATCGATTTTTCACAGACGCACCACTTTCGTCGACTTGCCTTTCATGATCGAAACGATCATTTTATAAGACAATATTCTATCGATTCGATCATAAATGACGATTAACACCTCCCCCGACGCTCATCCGCCTGAAAGGCGTCTGACATCTCTGCTGATTCTGGCCGACGATCTCACCGGCACCGCGGACTCCGCGATTGGCTGCACCACTCAGGGCCTGTCGACCGACGTCATGCTGTCCGCCACGACCGTTGGTCACAGCGACGCGACAGCCATCGATATGGACTCCCGGGCCTGCGATCCCGCCGAGGCCGCCCTGCGTCACCGTACCTGCCTGGATCAGTGGACAGGCCGTTACCAGTATCTGTTCAAGAAGGTCGACTCGACGCTACGCGGCAACGTTGCCGCCGAAATCGCGAGCCTGGTTCCCGGTGCCGGCATGGCGATCGTCGCACCGGCCTACCCGGCCACCGGAAGAACCACTCGCGATGGTCGCCAGTGGCTTCACGAGCGCCCCGTCGAAGAGACCGAAGTCTGGACCAACGAGGGCATTCGTGGCCGCGCGGATCTGGTCGAGATGCTGGAGGGCGCCGAGCTGAAAACACGCCGACTCGACCTGCCGACGCTCTATGAAGCGGATGCCGTGGTATCGGAAACGTTGCGTCAGTATCAGCAGGACGGCGTCCAGGCCGTCGTTTGCGACGCGCTGACCGATGTCGATCTGCAGCGTCTGGCAACGCTGTCTGCACCGCTCGATAACGTATTCTGGGTCGGTTCGGCCGGGCTGGGGCTGGCACTGCCGGCGGCGCCGGGGCTCGTCGGTACGCCGGCCACGAACCGTCTCTCGCGGGAACCACGTCGGCGTCCGACGATGATCGTGATCGGCAGCATGAGCGGCATTTCGCATGCGCAGGCCGACGCGCTGATCGACAGCAACCCGAGTCTCGAGGTGATCGAGATCGATGCCGCCGATCTCGTTGGCGAGGCACGTGACGACTCGCTCTCGCCCGCTCTGGCATCGGTCACCCGACGCATTCAGCAAACGCTGCAAGCCGGGGACGACATCATGGTTCGCCTGGCCCAGCCCGACGATCGCAACGCCGCGGACGGTCCCAGGCTCAGCGTCCGGCTTGGCGAGATACTCGCGCCGCATCTGGACGCGTTCGATCGCCTGATCGCCACCGGAGGCGCTACCGCCAGGGCGCTACTGACCGCGGCGGACATTACCCGGCTAGGTCTCGTCGATGCGCCCGATACCGGGATGGCGCGACTTCAGGCCGGGTATCGCGGCCGAACGCTGGAAGTCATCACCAAGGCGGGCGGCTTTGGCGACACCGCCGCCTTCGCCCGAATTTGGCACGACGCAAAAGCCGCTACCCATTTTCAGGATTCAGCAGAGGATACGAGCATGACCGACCGTCCCATCATCGGCATCACCATGGGCGACGCTGCCGGCGTCGGCCCCGAGATCATCGTCAAGGCGCTCGCCCAGGACACGGTCCACGACGCGTGCCGCCCGCTGGTCATCGGCGATGCCGGGCGCCTGCGTCAGGCCATGGAGATCGTCGGATCCACGCTTCAGCTGCATGTCGTCGAGACTCCCGCGCAGGCGCGGTTCGAGCGCGGCACGCTCGAGTGCATCGATCTCGGCCTGATCCCCGCCGACCTGCCCTGGGGCAAGGTCTCTCCGATCGCGGGCGATGCCGCCTATCAGTACATCGCCAGGACCGTGGAGTTGATCGAAGCCGGCGAGCTCGATGCGATCTGCACCGCCCCACTAAACAAGGAAGCCCTGCATGCCGGTGGCCACATCTTCCCGGGCCATACCGAACTGCTGGCGCACCTGACCGGCACCGAGGAAGTCTCGATGATGCTGGTGACACCGAAGATGAAGGTGATCCACGTCACCACCCACATCGGCATCATCGATGCCATTGCGCGCATCGAGCCGGGGCTGGTCACGCGTACCATCGAGCGAGCCCATGAAACGCTGGTACGCGCCGGCCAGACGAATCCGCGCATCGCGGTGTGCGGCATCAATCCCCACGCAGGGGAGAACGGTCTGTTCGGCTATGGTGAAGAGGAAGAAAAGATCGTGCCGGCCATCGAGGCACTGCACCAGCGCGGCTGGGATGTCGAGGGCCCGCTCCCCGCCGACACGCTTTTCTTCCGTGCCGGTCGTGGCGACTTCGACTGCGTGGTGGCAATGTATCATGATCAGGGCCACGGCCCGGTCAAGGTGATGGGCCTCGAAGCCGGCGTCAACGTCACCGTTGGCCTGCCTGTCGTGCGCACGTCAGTGGATCACGGAACCGCCTTCGATATCGCCGGCAAGGGCATTGCCGACGATCGCAGCCTGATCGAGGCGCTTCGACAGGCCGTCGAACTGGCGAGCCGTCACGACGCCAACGCCTGAGGCACGTCTCGATCGTCAACGATCCATCGATACCAGGAGAGACATATGCCGGTCATCGGTTTCGCAGGACTCGGACTCATGGGCGCCGGCATGGCCGGCAACATACTCAAGGCGGGTTATCCGCTCAAGGTACTGGCGCATCGTAATCGCCAACCCATCGACGACCTGGTTGCCAAGGGTGCCGAGGAAGCGGCCAACGCGGCCACTCTGGGCGCCGAATGCGATATCGTCTTTCTCTGCGTGACCGGCGCGCCTCAGGTCGAATCGCTGATCGATGGCGAGCACGGCATCCGCGCCGGCGCCAGGCAGGCAAGACGCGACAACCTCGTCATCGTCGACTGCTCGACGTCCGAACCGACGCTGACGCGCAAGCTCGCCGAGTCACTGGCACAGGATCACATCACGTTGATCGACGCCCCGCTCGGCGGCATACCGGCCCAGGCCGAGAGCGGCGAACTCCAGGCAATGATCGGCTCCGACGAGGCCACGCTCGAGCGAGTGCGCCCGGTCATCGAAACCTGGGCTGCCAGGATCATGCATGTGGGCCCGGCGGGCGCCGGCCATACCATGAAGCTGCTCAACAACTTCCTGGCCATGGGTTACGGCGCGATCTTCGCCGAAGCGCTGACCATCGGTGCCAAGGCCGGCATCACGCCGCAGACGTTCGATAGCGTCATTCGCGGCTCGCGCATGGATAGCGGCTTCTATCGGACCTTCTTCCAGTACGTGCTGGAACGCGACCGTGACGCGCATCGCTTCACCCTGGCGAATGCCCATAAGGACACGCGTTACCTGGCCTCGCTGGCCGAGGCAATGAACGTCGAAGCCGGTGTCGCCAGGGCCGTGCGCGACCTCTACGCCAGCGCCGAATCCCAGGGTGACGGCGAGAAGTACGTTCCCGAGCTCTCCGATATCGTCGCGGCGCGTCATCAGCTGTCTCTGGGCGATTGATCCATCGATGGATCAGCGATCGGCGGCCGTGAGCCCCATACAATGGCACAATAGGCGCCGAGGATAGCCAAGAGACGAAGCTCGAACCCGCCCAGGCGGGTTCGTTCGATTGTGGAGGATTACATGAAAGTCGCCAAACGCCGCCACGACATGCTGGAAGCCGTCCACGCCGGCATTACCAGTATCGAGGCGTTGTGCCGCCACTTCGGCATTTCCGAGGCGACCGCTCGTCGCGATCTCGGCGCGCTCTCCCAGCAAGGGCTGCTGGTTCGCACCTACGGTGGCGCGGCCACGACCATCGGCCAGCGCGAGCCGGAGTTGACGCTGGAGCAACGCCGCATGCGCCAGGGCGACGTCAAGGCACGCCTTGCGGCTTGCGCACTGGCCTGCATCGAGGATGGCGATACGCTGCTCCTCGATGGCGGCACCACGACGTCGGCACTGGCCGCCCGGCTCAATGAAAAGCACGGCCTTCACGTGATCACCAACAACATGGCGGCGCTGCCCTGGCTCACGCAGTTGCCGGAGGGGCACACCACCGTGCTGGGCGGTGATCTGCGCACCTCCAGCATGACCGCCTACGGCCCGCTGGCCCACGCGTCGCTCTCGCGCCTGACCGTCGACCGGCTCTTTCTCAGCGCCGATGGCGTGACTGAACTCGGACTATGCGAAGCGAGCCCGGAACAGGCGTGGCTGAAGGAGGCGATGATCGCCCGCGCCGCCGAAGTCTACGTCATGGCGGATGCCACCAAGCTGGGTCGCGCGAGCCAGCAGCACTGGACCGCCTTTCCGCCACGCTGGACGCTGATCACCGACGCTACCGATGAGCAAATCGAACCGTTCGAGAGACTCGGCGCGACGATTCTCAATCCTTCCTCGACACAGGACTGAATCGGACTCAGGCCATCGAACCCGTCTTCCGCTCCGTCCTGCATTACAATGAGGGTCATTGGCGCCATTGCGCCCACTTACCGATTCTGTCCGGAGCGCCTTCATGCAGGATGACAACTCTCACGCACCCAATACTCCACTTGCGCGCTATATCGAACAGCTGCGCGCCATGGAGATCGACATCGAGGCCATGGACGCCCAGGCGGCGCGCATTCGCCAGGACAATCTCGAGTTCGTGCTGGTCGTCGCCACCGACGAGCCGGCGTTTTTCCAGTTGATGCTGCCCGGCGTGTGGCAGGCTGCCGCCGCCACCAATCGCACGCTACTGCTGGAAACCGCCAACGACGTGATGAATACATTGAAGGCGGCCAAACTGGTGGTGCACAACGAGGCCGTGCACGTCAGCGTCGAACAATTCGTCGAAGGGCCCGACCAGGGCGTCGCGCTGATTCCCGGATTGCTGGAACTCCTCAAGAGCGCCGTGGCCGAATTCCAGGAACGTCTCGGCATGGGCGAGGCGCCGCGCGTACACTGATGCTTCGGCCGGCGTGTCGGCGACGGCGCGCTTGCCATTACCCCGCTCAATTTCGATAAGGAGATCACCATGGCCGAATCCACCCACTTCGTGGTCATTGCCGAATTCCGGATCAAGCCGGGCCAGGTGCCGGCCTTCCTCGCACTGGCCCACAACGATGCCAGCGAGTCCTTGAGCAACGAGGAAGGCTGCCTGGCGTTCGACGTGTTGACACCGGAAGGCAGCGAAGACATCGTCGTTCTGCACGAGGTCTATCGCGATCGGGCCGCCTTCGAACATCACATGCAGATGCCGCACTACCCGCCCTTCAAGGAAGGTACCGCCCCGCTGCTCGATGGCGAGCCTTCGGTTCGCTTCTTTTACACGGCAATCCGACCAACCTGAGGTCGAGATAGCCCACCGCATTCGACCTTTGTCCAACGGCATCCGCTGGTTCACGACCGGATCACCGGGCTAGACTCGGCGATCTTCTTCCCCGGATGCCGTTTTCATGTCAGTCGCTGTCTCCCCCGTCGTCTTCGGCCCCACGCCGCTATCCCTCGAATCCGTCATTGCTCTGGCCGAGCGTCGCGCCGAGTCGGCACTCGATGCCGATCCGCAGTGGCGCGCCAGGATCGATCGAGGCGCGGCGGTCGTCGATGGCCTGCTCGACCGCGAGGGGCAGATCTACGGCATCACCACCGGTTACGGCGATTCATGGGTCACCGCCATTCCGCTCTCCCAGGTCGAGGCGCTGCCGCGCCAGCTGTATACGTTCCATGGCTGTGGGCTGGGTCGGTTTCTCGAACCCGAGGCGGCACGCGCAGTACTCGTCGCTCGCCTGCAGTCGCTGTGCCAGGGTGTTTCCGGCGTGCGCTTCACGTTGCTCGAGCGTCTTCACGCCTGTCTGCAGGAAGATCTGCTGCCGCGCATTCCCGAAGAGGGCTCGGTCGGCGCCAGCGGCGACCTGACGCCGCTCTCCTACGTGGCGGCCATGCTGTGCGGCGAACGCGAAGTGCTCTGGCGCGGCGAAGTGCGAACGGCGGCCGAAGCGCATGCCGAGCTGGGCTGGGAACCGCTGACGTTACGTCCCAAGGAAGCGCTGGCATTGATGAACGGCACTGCAGTCATGACCGCGCTGGCGTGCCAGGTCTTCGGCCGCGCCGAATATCTGCTGAAGCTCGCCACCCGCATCACCGCACTCAACGTAGCCGCCCTGCGCGGCAACCCCAATCATTTCGAGGCACGGCTGTTCGCGGCCAAGCCGCACCCTGGCCAATCCCGGGTCGCCGCCTGGCTGAGAGCCGATCTGGAACTGGAGAATCTGCCGCCACGACAGCGCCTGCAGGATCGCTATTCGCTGCGTTGCGCCCCGCACGTGCTGGGCGTGCTGGCGGACAGCCTCGGCTGGCTGCGCGGCTTCATCGAGACCGAGCTCAACAGCGCCAACGACAACCCCCTGATCGACCCGGAGGCCGGTGACGTCATGCACGGCGGTCACTTCTACGGCGGGCATATCGCCTTCGCCATGGATAGCCTGAAGACGCTGACCGCCAACGTCGCCGACCTGCTCGACCGCCAGTTGGCGCTGCTGGTCGACACCCGCTACAACCATGGCCTGCCGAGCAACCTCTCCGGTGCGCCGGCCGAACGCACGATGATCAATCACGGTTTCAAGGCGGTCCAGATCGGCGCCTCCGCCTGGGCTGCCGAAGCGCTCAAGGGCACCATGCCCGCCAGCGTTTTCTCCCGTTCCACCGAGTGCCACAACCAGGACAAGGTGAGCATGGGCACCATCGCCGCCCGCGACGCCCTGCGCGTGCTCGAACTCACCGAACAGGTCACCGCCGCCGCGCTGCTCGCCGGGCTGCAGGGCGTTCACCTGCGCGGCGATCCTCTGCCCGCCCCGCTTTCCGAGATGGTCGACGTCCTGCGCGAGGATTTTGCCCCGGTAGTCGAAGATCGCGCGCTGGATGGCGAGCTCAGGCTCTGTCTCGAGCAGATACGGGCGCGGCACTGGGCGCTTTATGGATAAGCGTTTCAGCATCATTTCTTGATGATAGCGATGAGGCTGGGCGAATCGGTGATGGTGAAGGTCTCCACCCCAATGACGCCTATTCAGGACGATGCCGAACGATGAGCATCCAAACCGGGGCGCGCGACATGGATGTCGCGCGAGGCGCGTTGGGACAGGGCAGAAAATTGCTCCTGCATTTTCTGCACTTCCGCCATCCATGGCGGTCGGATGTCCCTAGGCGCCGACCCGAGTTTGGTGCTCAGACGTTCGGGACTTCATCGTTCTGTGGCGTCAAAAAGGGGAGCGCGAGGGGCTTGCCCCTCGTAATAACGTGCATAAGGGCAGTAAAAGCGCCATCAGTCGTAACCTCGCCAAGATAGAGCCAACCGCCCAGCCAGGCGCCCATAAAAAAACCGGCTTGCTCAAGGTATAGAACCCACGGCAAACCGGTTTTCGTCGTCACACCACGACGTGGCGCTGGCGTCAATCCCCTACATCAACCAACCCAGACGCGGGCATTGCGGAACATCCGCATCCATGCGCCGTCCTGCGTCCACTCCGGCGGACGCCAGGAGTTGGTCACCGCGCGGGCAACGCGCTCCGGGTGCGGCATCATGATGGTGACGCGACCATTCGGCGTGGTCAGGCCGGTAATGCCGGCGGGCGAGCCGTTGGGGTTGGCCGGATAACGCGTGGTGACCTGGCCTTCGTTGTCGATGTAGCGCATCGCGATCTGGCCGCTGGTCTGCATGCTGCGCAGGTGGCCGCTGTCTTCGAACAGCGCCTGACCTTCGCCATGGGCGACGGCGATCGGCAAGGTCGAGCCGGCCATGCCGGCGAGCAGAATCGACGGGCTCTCCTCGACCTGGACCATCGACACGCGGGCCTCGAACTGTTCGGAGCCGTTGCGCACGAAACGCGGCCAGCGCTCGGCGCCGGGGATCAGTTCCTTGAGCTGAGAGAACATCTGGCAGCCGTTGCAGACGCCGAGGCCGAAGGTGTCTTCACGTTCGAAGAAGGCCGCGAACTGATCGCGAGCGCGACCGTTGAAGAGCGCCGACTTGGCCCAGCCGCCACCGGCGCCGAGCACGTCGCCGTAGGAGAAGCCGCCGCAGCCGACCAAGCCTTTCATGTCGTCGAGGGTGACACGACCGGCGAGGATGTCGCTCATGTGCACGTCAACCGCCTCGAAGCCGGCATGGTCGAAGGCCGCCGCCATTTCCATATGGCCATTGACGCCCTGCTCGCGCAGGATAGCCACGCGCGGGCGCACACCGGTCTGGACTCTGCTTTTCTGAATCAGAGGCGCAGCGATGTCGTCGTCGACATCGAAGGTCGGACTGGCCGACAGCCCCGGATCGCGCAGGTTGAGCAGGCCGTCGAACTCGCTCTTGGCGGCCTCGGGGTTGTCGCGCAGCGCCTGCATCCGGTAGCTGGTCTCGGACCAGGTACGCTGGGTCATGGCGCGGGTGGTTTCCAGCAGCGGCTCTTCGAACAGCGTCACGCGGACCTGATCGTCGTAACGCGGCCGGGCGATGACGCCACAGGTTTCGAGCCCGGCGGCGGCGAACTGCGCCAGCACGAACTCGGTGTCCTGACGGTTGACCTGAATGACCGCGCCCAGCTCCTCGGCGAACAGCGCATCGACCGCGCCGACGGCGTCGTCGGTCAGCCAGTCGAGCTTAATCTCGAGCCCGCCACGGCCGGCGAAGGCCATCTCCAGCAGCGTCACGATCAGGCCGCCGTCACTGCGGTCGTGATAGGCGAGCAGCTTGCCGTCGGCGTTGAGTCCCTGAATGACGCTGAAAAACGCCGCCAGATCCTCGGCTTCGTCCAGGTCCGGGCATACGTTGCCGACCTGACCATAGACCTGAGCCAGCGCCGAGCCACCGAGACGGTTCTGGCCGCGACCGAGATCGATCAGGATCAGATCGCTCTCGTCCTGGTCGAGACGCAGCTGCGGCGTCAGCGTGCGCAGGGCATCGGTGACCGGGGCGAAGCCGGTGATGTTCAGCGTCAGCGGCGCGGTGATGCTCTTCTCGCCCTCTTCCGTCTGCCACGCGGTGCGCATGGACATCGAATCCTTGCCCACCGGCACGGCAATGCCCAGCGCCGGACAGAGTTCCATGCCGACGGCGTGAACGGCATCGAACAGCGCCTGGTTCTCGCCGACATGATCGGCAGCGCTCATCCAGTTGGCGGAGAGTTTGATGTCGGAGAGCTTTTCGATCGGTGCCGCCGCCAGGTTGGTGATCGCCTCGGCCACGGCCAGGCGCGCGCTGGCCGCCGGATCGATCAGCGCGACCGGCGGGCGCTCGCCCATCGCCATCGCCTCGCCGACGTGAGTGTCGTAGCTCGAGGTGGTCACCGCGCAGTCCGCCACCGGCACCTGCCAGGGGCCGACCATCTGGTCGCGAGCGACCATGCCGGTAATCGAACGGTCGCCGATGGTGATCAAAAAGCTCTTGGACGCCACCGTGGGCAGCCGCAGCACGCGGTCCAGCGCTTCGCGCAGGTCGAGGTTGTCGAGCCCCAGACCCGGCAGGTTGAGCGTGTGGCGCTCGAAACTGCGCTGCATCTTGGGCGGCTTGCCGAACAGCACGCTCATCGGCAGATCGACGGGATCGGCCTCGAAATGGCCGTCGCGCACGGCGAGATGGTGCGCTTCGGTCGCTTCGCCGACCACGGCGTAGGGGCAGCGTTCGCGGGCACACAGCGCATCGAAGGTGTCGAGCTGTTCCGGCGTGACCGCCAGCACGTAACGCTCCTGCGCTTCGTTGCACCAGATTTCCAGCGGGCTCATGCCCGGTTCGACGTTGGGCACCGCGCGCAGATCGAACAGGCCGCCGCGCCCGCCGTCCTTGACCAGCTCCGGCAAGGCATTGGAGAGGCCGCCGGCACCCACGTCATGGATGAAGGCGATGGGGTTATCGTCACCAAGGGCCCAGCAGCGGTCGATCACTTCCTGGGCCCGGCGTTCGATTTCCGGGTTATCGCGCTGCACCGAGGCGAAATCGAGATCTTCGCTGGAGGTACCGGAGGCCATCGACGACGCGGCGCCGCCGCCCAGGCCGATCAACATCGCCGGGCCGCCCATCACGATCAGCTTGGCGCCGACCGGAATCTCGCCCTTGAGCACGTGGCCGTCACGGACGTTGCCGTAGCCGCCGGCCAGCATCACCGGCTTGTGGTAACCCCGGCGCTCGATGCCGCCGGCACCGACCGCGTCGAGTTCGAAGGTGCGGAAGAAGCCGTTGAGGTTGGGCCGGCCGAATTCGTTATTGAATGCCGCGCCGCCGATCGGCCCTTCGAGCATGATGTCGAGCGCCGACTGGATCCGCTCCGGCTTGCCGTAGTCGAAGGCTTCCCACGGCTGGACGAACTCGGGGATGCGCAGGTTGGAAACGGTGAAGCCGGTGAGTCCCGCCTTGGGCTTGCCACCGCGCCCCGTCGCACCTTCGTCGCGAATCTCGCCGCCAGCGCCGGTGGCCGCGCCCGGATGCGGAGCGATCGCAGTCGGATGGTTGTGGGTTTCCACCTTCATCAGGATGTGGATCGGTTCCCGGGTTGCGCCATAGACCTGGCTGTCCGGCGCGGGGAAGAACCGCCCGGCCGTCGGCCCTTCGATGATCGCCGCGTTGTCGCTGTAGGCCGAGAGCACCTTGTCGCTGGACTGCTCGAAGGTGTTCTTGATCATCTTGAACAGCGAGTGGGTCTGGGATTCGCCGTCGATCACCCAATCGGCGTTGAAGATCTTGTGGCGGCAGTGTTCGGAGTTGGCCTGGGCAAACATCATCAGCTCGACGTCGGTCGGGTTGCGCCCCAGCGCCCGGAAGGCCTCGACCAGATAGTCGATCTCGTCGTCGGCGAGTGCCAGTCCCAGCTCGGCGTTGGCGCTGGCCAGCGCCGGCCGGCCACCGTCAAGCACGTCCACCGTCGCCAGCGGCGTCGGCTGGTGGTGCGAGAACAGCTTGGCCGCGTCGCTCGAGTCGAACAGCACGGTCTCGACCATGCGGTCATGCAGGCGCGCGACCATGGCCTCGTAGGCCTCTGCGCTGGGCGCGCTCTTCAACGTCACACGGTAGGCGATACCCCGCTCGATGCGCGCGACCTGATCCAGCCCGCAGTTGTGGGCGATATCCGTGGCCTTGGAGGACCAGGGAGAGATCGTGCCGATGCGGGGGACGACCAGAAACAGATGGCCGTCGGCGGGCGTATTCTGGTCGGCGTCACGGCTTTCGGAGTGCTGGATTCCATAGTCCAGCAGCCGATCCAGCACTTGGCGAGCCTGCTCACCGAGCTCGTCATGATGATCGACGAAGTGGACGTAGTGCGCGTTGAGAGACTCGACTTCGGGAACGACAGCGCGAAGATCGGCGAGCAGTTTGGCGTGACGGAATGCAGATAGCGCGGGAGCGCCTTGCAATTCGAGCATGGCGTGGAAAGCCTCCAGGACGGTCGAGGATCGCGTTGGTCTTCAGCGAGACGGGGCAGCGATGCCGGGATCAGGGCGACATGATACTGGAAAGCGGCGGCGCTCGCTAAGTCAACACGCGGGTCTCGGTCGCGAGCCGTGAATCCGGTCAGGAAGATACCACCACGATCGACGCGTGATGCCCGCGTTTCGGGGTGCGTGGCGCGATAGCGAATGGATGACAGAGAGACGGCGGCCGGCTATGGTGTGCCGTCACGCTGTCACCGATCCCATTGCATGTCCAAGCTCCTGACACGTCTGCGACTCGCGCTGACAGTGCTGCTGACGCTGGCGACGCTTCTCTGCCCCGCTCAGTTTGCGCTGCGCTACAGTGACGGGCTCGATCCGATTCGCAAGCGCGATTTCCTGCAGGTCGCGACTCGCAACGGCCCCATCACCTTCTATAACGGTGGACATGGGCCGACCGGATTCGAATACGAACTGGTGCGGCGTTTCGCGCAATCGCTGGGCGTCAGTCTGGCGGTCGACAGCAATATCCGTATCGACGATGTCCTCGACGACGTGCGCAGCGGCAAGGCGGACATGGGCGCCGCCGCCCTGTCTCTGGATCTGAGCCGACCGGGCATTCGCTACAGCAAGCCGATCCTGACGTTGCAGCCGCTGGTGGTCTATCGCCGCGGCCTGCCGCCGGTGCGCACGCTGGACGATCTCGTGGGGCTGCGTATCGGCGTCATTGCCAACTCCGGCAACGCCGAGGCGCTGCACACGCAGCAGCAGAATCTGCCGGGGCTCGGCTGGCGCGAAGCGGACGGATTGACCATTGCCGACCTGATGGAAATGGTCGAGCGCGACGACCTCGATGCCGCCGTCGTCTATACCCACCAGTTCAAGCTCAATCGCCTGTTCTTCCCCAACGTCGAGCGCGGCTTTGCGCTGGGCAAACCCATGAGCCTGGCCTGGGCCTTTTCGGCAGATCAGCCGATCGACCTTCTCAGCGCCGCCAACGACTTTCTCCAGACACAGCGGCGCAATGGCGGGCTGGACGAGCTCATCGGACGGTACTTCGGCCATGACGATTACCTCGAGTACGTCGCCGCACGGCTTTTCATCCATCACATCGGCACCCGCCTGCCGAGTTTTCTCCCCTACTTCAAGGAGGCCGCGCGCGAGACCGGTTTCGATTGGCGCCTGCTGGCGGCGCTGGGGTTCCAGGAGTCGCACTGGGAAGCCGACGCCGAGTCACCGACCGGCGTTCGCGGTCTGATGATGCTGACACGCCCCACCGCCAAGGAGATCGGCATCGACGATCGACTCGATCCTCGCCAGAGCGTCGACGGTGGCGCGCGATACCTGCTTCAGGTCAAGCAGCGCCTCGGCGAAGACATCCCCGAGCCGGACCGTACCTGGATGGCCCTGGCCGCCTACAACGTCGGGCTCGGACACCTGTTCGATGCCCAGGATATCGCCCGTCTGCGCGGTGGCGATCCCAACCGCTGGGCCGACGTTCGCGAAGCGCTGCCGCTGCTGCAGGATCGCGAATGGTATTCTCGGGTACACCACGGTTATGCTCGTGGCGGGGAACCGGTAATTTACGTGCGTAACATTCGCCGTTATTACGAAATATTGAAGTACGTCAATCGCAGCCAGCAGCAGTTCAACCTGCTAGGGGAACGCGCACTCGAGGGGGAAACGACGCCTCTGGAAACCGTCGCTCCTCTGTTGTGATCGGTTGTTCTAGTCTGCTGCCATGGGATTATCGTTGAGCTGTCATCGGCAGCCGTGGTGGAGAACTCTAACGTCTATGTCGATGGTGTTGTCCCGTCTGTCGTTGTACCTGGCGCTTCCAGCTTTACTGCTGGGTCTCTGGCCAGGTGGCGAGCCAGATCAACGATGGATTCTTCTGCTGCTGCTTGGCTTGCTGTGGCTGGGTCAGTTCGTTGCCTATCGCCATTGGATCCGGACCAGCCGCTGGCTGCTGATTCCTACCGGCATCCTGACCCTGGCGATCATCGCCAGCTTCCTGATCGCGGAGGACTGGGTCAGCGTCGATCTCTGGCAACGCTGGCTCGATCTCCTGCCGGGCCACTGGGAGCTCTTCCACAGCCGCCCGCCCATCCTCGCGCTGTGCATGACATTCGGATTGATCCTCAACGTGCTGCTGCTGTCGCGGCTGGGACTGGGCTCTCCGATCATTCTGCTGCTGGTGGCCATGGGCGGCGCCTGGCTGGGCTATCGCTCGCTGACACCGCCGCCGGAATATGCCTCCAGCTTGAACGGGATCCCGCTGCCGATGCTGGCCGCGCTGGGGCTATTCTGGGCCGCGCAATGCCTGGCGATTTTCCCGACGCTACGATGCTACTGGCGGCGAATTCTGCCACCGCTCCTGGTTGGCGGCTCGATCGCGCTACTGGCGATGATCAGCTGGCAGGAGCAGCGCCAGACCGACAATCTGCGTCTCCACGAGACCACTGCCGGCGAAGGTAACGACATCGCGACCTTGATGGCGTCGGAAACGGCATCACATCTCGAGGCCATGCGACGCTTCACCAGTTTCTGGAACATGCTGGGACACGTGCCCACGCGCTCGGAGTGGGAGCAGCAGGCCAAGCCCTATCACGACGATTTCGGCTACTTCCGCAATATCGCCTTCATCGATCCCGACGGCACCGTCATCCGCGTCTATCCGCTACGCGGCAACCGGTCCGTGCTTGGCACCAATCTCTACTCGGCGAGCTCCCAGCCCAGGGAGGCTCTGGATCGGCCCCTGATCTACGGCATCGAAGGCCAGACCGGTATCGTCGACTTCCTTCAGGGGGGGCGCGGAGTCATCAGCTACCTGCCGGTGCGCGATGTCGTCGATGGAACGCTGCGCGGTGCGGTGGGAATGGTGGTCAGCGTCGACACCCTGCTCAGTTCGCTGCTCGAGCAGACGCCCAACCAGGATCGCGCAGTGACGCTCAGTGGTAATAACCAACTCTACTTTCACTACGGTCCGCTGGGCGCTCTTGCCGAATGGCAATACCAGCAGACCGTCGCCCTGGGCACCGACCGGCTCACGCTCAGCGTGAGGCCCTCCCTGCACTGGTTACAGGCGATGCGGAGCAGGCTACCGGAAATCACCCTGATCTTCGGCATCCTGCTCGCCTATCTGCTGCATATGGTGCTCTACATCTATCGGCGTCTGGCGCATCAACACCGTCTGGCCAACCAGGCCAACGCCTCGTTACGAGCAGAGATCAAGGAGCGCAAGCGACTTCAGCAGGAGGTGGAATGGATCGCCAGTCACGACGAGTTGACCCAGTTGCCCAACCGGCGCGAACTGCTGCGCTGGATGGACGCCTACCCGGATCCGCTGCCACTGGCGGTGCTGATCTGCGATCTCGATCACTTCAAGAGCGTCAACGACCACTTCGGCCATCTGGAAGGCGACCGCTATCTCAAGGTAATCGCCCAATACTGCCGCCTGCCGGTTGAGCATGCCGGCGGCATGTTCGCTCGCTACGGTGGCGAGGAGTTCGTCGCCTGTCTGCCCCACTGCGACCGTAAGACGGCCGCGGAGATCGCCGAGGTACTACGCCTGGCGGCTATCGACAGCGGCCTCGTCCTGCCCGACGACGAGCCGGTAACGCTGAGCATCGGGGTCAGCGTCACAAATACGCTTCCGTTACAGCGCAACCGGATCCTCCAGGCCGCCGACGATTCGCTGTACCGTGCGAAGCAGGAAGGTCGCAATCGTGTCGTTCTCACCGAGCAGGCCGAGTCGACGCCACAGGGTCAGGCAGAAGCGCCCCTTCAGGCTCAGCTCGAAGACGATCCCGGCAACGGATCACGCTGACGACGCTCCCGAAAGAACTGCTGGAGCAGCCGCTTCGCCGGGGCGGCAAGCACGCCCCCGTCGATCTCGACGCGGTGATTGAACCAGGGCTGCGCGAAGAGATTGGCACGGGATTCGACCATGCCGCCCTTGGGTTCGGCGGTGGCGTAGACGACCCGGCGAATGCGGGCATGGATGATCGCGCCCGCGCACATCAGGCAGGGTTCAAGGGTGACGTAGAGTGAGCACTCGTCCAGCCGATAGTTTTCCAATGCCAGCGCCGCGCTACGCAGCGCCTGCACTTCGGCATGAGCGGTCGGGTCCTTCCCCTCGACCGGGCAGTTGTAGCCGGCGCCGATCACCGCACCCGCCGCATCGACCACCACGGCACCAACCGGCACCTCGCCACTGTCAAACGCCCGTTGCGCCTGCTCCAGCGCACGGTGCATGTAGAATTCGTCGCTACGTATCATGACCGTCCCGTATTGCCCATCCGGCGTCGCGGCGAGTCGTCGGCGAGCAGGATATACTCGTGACGAATCTGGTTCGAAAAGCCTTAATCGACGCGCCATCAAGGATACCCGAATGACACAAGCGCTGAACGACCTTATCCAGCTTCTTGGCCTGGAAGCGCTGGAAGAGAACCTGTTCCGCGGCCAGAGCCAGGACCTGGGCCTGCCCCAGCTGTTCGGCGGGCAAGCGCTGGGACAGGCCGCTGCCGCCGCTACCCGCACGGTCCCCGAAGACCGCTTTTTGCATTCGCTGCACGGCTATTTCCTGCGCCCCGGCGATGCCCAGTTGCCAGTCGTCTATTCCGTCGATCGCGTTCGCGATGGCGGCAGTTTCACCACGCGGCGGGTCACGGCGATTCAGAAAGGCAAGCCGATATTCTTCTGCAGCGCTTCCTTCCAGGGGCGTGAACACGGCCTGCATCACCAGCCCGAGGCGCCATCGGTGCCGTCGCCGGAAGCGTTGCTGGCGGAGGGCAAGGCGGTCCACCAGCGCTTTCGCGGCCATCCCGTCGAGTTCATCACGGTGGAAGAATGCCACGACTGCCCGCCCTCGCGGATGATCTGGTTCCGCATGGGCGGCAGCACGATGCCGTCGGACCCGGCCCTGCACCGCTACCTGCTCGCCTACAGTTCGGACTTCAACCTGCTGCTGACCTCGCTGCTGGCGCATGACGTGGAATTCGGCGACCCGCGGCTGCGTATCGCCAGCCTGGATCACGCCTTGTGGATCCATCAGGACCCGAAGATCGACGAGTGGCTGCTATACGTGATGGAAAGCCCCTGGGCAGGCGGCGCCCGCGGTTTCGCCCGCGGCAGCTTCTTCGATCGCGAAGGCCGCCTGGTGGCGTCGACGGCGCAGGAGGGGTTGGTCAGGGTTCAGTCCTGAGCCGCGAGCCGCGAGCCGCGAGCCGCGAAATCGGTGTGTTGCTCCTGTAACGAAAACCGCCAGTGACATTGTCACTGGCGGTTTTCGTAGCTCGTAGCTACTGTCCACAGCGCCCCGAAGCTGGCGCTAGTCGTAGCTCTCGCTATCAGACGTCCTTGATCGACGCCATGTCGATGACGAAGCGATACTTCACGTCGCCCTTCTGCATCCGCTCCCAGGCTTCGTTGATCTGATCGATGTTGATCATCTCGACGTCGCAGGTAATGCCTTTCTCGGCGCAGAAGTCGAGCACTTCCTGGGTTTCCGGCATGCCGCCGATCAGCGAGCCGGCCAGCACGCGGCGACGGAACACCAGATTGGCACCGGAAATCGCCGGATCGATCGGCTCGAGCAGACCGACCAGAATGTGAGTGCCATCCGGCTTCAAGGCGTTGAGATACGGGTTGATGTCGTGCTGCACCGGCACCGTGTCGAGCATGAAGTCGAAGGTCTCGGTGATCGCGCCCATCTCGTCTTCACTGGTGGAGATCACGACATGGTCGGCGCCCTGCTTCTTCGCTTCGGCTTTCTTCGACTCGGAGCGCGTGAACAGCGTGACTTCGGCACCCAGCGCCTTGGCGAGCTTGACCCCCATGTGACCCAGGCCGCCCATGCCGATGACACCCACCTTGTCGCCCGGCTTGACGCCGTAGTGCTTCAGCGGCGAATAGGTGGTGATGCCGGCGCACAGGATCGGCGCGGCGGATTTAAGATCGATGCCGTCGGGCATGCGCACCACGAAGCGCTCGCTGACCACGACCTTGTCGGAATAGCCGCCCTGCGTCAGCGTGCCGTCGTGCTTGTCGGGGCTGCCGTAGGTCATCACGAACCCTTCGGCGCAGTAGTTCTCGAGGCCGGCGTTGCACGCCTTGCACTCGCGGCACGAGTCGACCATGCAGCCGACGCCGACCAGATCGCCGACCTGGTACTGGCTGACTTCGTCACCCACGGCGGTAACGCGGCCCACGATCTCGTGGCCCGGCACGACCGGATAGGAGGCCATGCCCCAGTCGTCTTGGGCGAAGTGGAGATCGCTGTGGCAGACGCCGCAGTAGAGGATCTCGATCGAGACATCGTCCGGACGCGGCGCACGCCGCTCGAAGTTCCAGGGCGCCAACGGCGTGGTGGCGGAATGCGCGGCATAACCCTTGGCAGGTGTGGCAGTAGCTTGTGCCATGTTTCTGACTCCCCATAACGATGGGTGAATGGACGGGATCGTGGGCACAGTGTGGTCCACAACGTCCTCGGCAGCCATGCCGTTTCCTGCGCAACATCTGCTCGATCCTCCGGATCTCGCAAGGCCATTACCCCTATCGAGCTCTGCTCATGCACAATACGCTGACCTTGTTCACCTTCACCAGCGCGAGGTCGCCATGCTCGATTGCTTTCCCGCCTCCTCTCTTCAGGATCGTGCATCCCGGGATCCCGCTTTCGGCCCCTCGAACGCCCGTGACGCCTGGGCGTCCCAGCTGGCCCGAACGCTGGCGCCGCTGGCCAGCACCGACGGCTTCTCCGACACGGCCATCGACGGCGTCAAACTGATCGCCTCGGAATGCAGCCACTCGCGGACGCCGCTGATCTACGAGCCGGGGCTGTTCATCATCGCGCAGGGAGACAAGGTCGGCTACCTGGGGGAACGGGTGATTCACTATGGCCCCGGCAACTATCTGGTACAGGCGATGCCGTTGCCGTTCGAATGCGAGACGATCGCCCGCTCCGACGCTCCGTTACTGGGCCTCTCCATCGGCGTGGATCCGTTGATGCTGAGCGAGCTGGTGCACCATCTGCCCGCGCCGCCCCCTCTCGACCGCGGCTCTCCCGAGCCCATGGCTGCCGTCGCCCTCGATGCACCGATGGCGGAAGCGGTGCAACGTCTGGCGTCATGCCTGCAGGATGAACACGCCAGCCGCGCGCTGGGCGCAGGCCGAGTACGGGAAGTCCTGTTTGCCGCGCTCAACGGTCCGCAGGGCCAGTCGCTGCGCCAGCTGGTGCAGCAACATGGACACTATGCCCGCATCGCCGAATCGCTGAGCTATCTGCATCGCCATTTCGCCCTGCCGTTGACGGTGGAGGCGCTTGCCGAGCGCGCCAACATGAGCGCCTCGCACTTTCACCACCACTTCAAGCGCGTGACCCAACTCTCGCCGGTGCAGTATCTCAAGCGCCTGCGGCTACTCCGGGCCCGGGTGCTGCTGGCCCAGCAGCGCGTCAACGTCGCGCGCGCCGCCGCCGATGTCGGCTATCGCAGCACGTCGCAGTTCAGTCGCGAGTACAAGCGCTATTTCGGCGTCAGCCCATCGCAGGGCTGAACGGGTGGGAGCCTGGCTAGGCCAGAAGCCCCATCAAGCCACGAATCAGGTAATAAGCGCCCACCACGGTGACGATCCAGCGCGTCCAGTAGCGAAAGCCGGCGTCCGTCAGCCGCGACAGGATCAGGTTGCCGGTGCGCGTTCCCAGAAACGCGAAGGGGATCGCCAGCGCCACCCAGCCCCATTCGCCGCTGTCCATCGCCATAGCCGCCTGCCAGTAGAAGAGAATCTTGAGGCTGTGGGCGATGACCTGGATGGTCGCCTTGGTGGCCACCACGGTGCGCCGGTCGAGCTGGGTGCGGATGAATCCGATGTCGATGGTCGGGCCGGAAACCCCGACGGCGATGGTCAGGCCGCCGGAAACGATGCCACACATGACCGCGTGTCCGGGCCGCGAGACATCGAAGTGGAACCAGCGCTTGGGAATCCACACCATCACCGGCATCAGCCCCAGCACGATCAGCACTACCGTCTCGCTGGGCGAATAGCGCACCAGCATCAGCAAGGCCGCCGAGATCAGCACACCGCAGGCGATCATGCCGACGATGCGCCAGGCGATGAATCGGCGCGACAGCCAGGCCCGCGATGCGTTGGCGGAGAGCTGGATCACCCCATGTACCGCGATCGCCGTTGCCGCCGGCAGCCAGGCCAGCAAAAAGCCCAGCAGAATCAATCCGCCAGCCATGCCGAACACGCCGGACAGCACCGAGGTCGAGAACACGACGGCCAGGAACAGCAACGCAACGGGTATCGCCATGCGAGGTCTACACTCCAACGACGGGCCAAGACGGCCCATGAAAAGATTCATGCCGATCATGCGATGGCGAATACGACAGGCTCGCCACGCTCACCGGCACTTCGACTCACCGGAACGAGGCACGCCCTATCATGCGCTGGTTGATCCCGAACTCGCCCCCCATCGCCCTTGCTGCAGCCCTGTTCACGCTGGCCAGCGCCGCCGACGCCTCCAGCGCTGCGGCATGGGCAGAACACGACCGCGCCGTCGTCGAACGGTGCCAGAACGCCAGTCGATTTCCAGATGCCGCGCCAGCCGGCGACCCCGTACTGTTCGATGATGAAGCGGGCATGACGGCATTGCTGATCCAGGGCCACTATTCACAGAAAGACGGGCCACAGAACGATATGAACGGAGAGGCCGGCCGCGAACTCTGTCTGTTCCTGCGCAGCAGCCAGGAAGTCTACATGGCCGACGCCGACAGGCTGGCAATCGGCTCCGATGCCCTGCCCAGCACACCGACAGACGTCATCAACGACAACGGCGAGACCGGCAGCGCCGTCAGAGCGCAACCGAGTCAGCGCGGCGAGACGCCCTGATCAATCCACGCCAGGGTTGGTCGGCGTCGCCAACACCCGTTGATAGAACGCCAGGTCGAGCCAGCGATCGAACTTGTAGGCCGCCTGGCGCACGGTCCCCGCGTGGACGAAGCCCAGCTGTTCATGCAGCGCGATACTCGGCGCGTTGGAAGCGTCGATACCGCCGATCAGGGAGTGATACTGCTGCGCCTCGGCGCGCTCGATCAGCGCCGTCATCAATTGCCGGGCCACGCCGCGCTGACGAAAGTCGCGATCCACGTAGACCGAGTGCTCGACGCTGTAGCGGTAGGCGGCATGGGGGCGAAACGGGCCATAGCTGGCAAAGCCCATCAGCCGCCCACTCTCGTCGTCGAGCATGCCGATCACCGGGAAATTGCCATCGTGCTTGGCCTGGAACCAGTTCTCGACGAACGCCTTGGTGCGTGGCTGGTATTCGTAGAGTGCCGTGGTGTTGAGAATGGCGTCGTTGAAAATCGCCAGCACGGCTTCACCGTGCGGGCCGAACTCGCAGTCGATCAGGGTCAAGGTTCGGTACTCATGATCAGGTCAGGTGTCGTCAGCTCGGAAATCATCAGGTCAGAAATCGTCAGGCCGAGAGCCTGGCGCATAGTCTAGGCGCGCAGTCTAATACAGCGCGTTGGCCTTGAACTCGGCCAGCGCTCGATCGTCAGCGTTCTGCAGCTCCAGTGACTGGTCCGCGATCGAATAGTGCGCCGTCTCGGCAAGCGCCGCCAACCACGCCTGTTCGAGCATCGCCATGTCCCCCGGGCACGCCATCCGGGTCGAAGCGAGCCGGGAGAAGGTCAGCGTATCGCCCTCAAGCCGGTAGCTGCCCATCAACCGGTTGCAGCCGGTCGAACCGGAAACGCGCCCGTCCTCCCCGAGAATCAGATGCGCCTCACGCTGGTTGTCCGCCACGGCCACCGGTTGGCCATCCAGCGTCATCAGCTTCCAGTAGGTGCCGACCAGGGCTTCGTTGGCAGTCTGCGTGTCGTCGACGGTATTACTGCTCGTGGCACAGCCCGATACGATCATGGCGACAGCGACAGTCACCGAGACGGCGAGCAAGGGTTTAAGGCGTGATAGCACGATGATGTCCTCTTCAAAAGAACGCACGGAAAGCGCGTCCCGATCATGACAGGGCGACCGGAAACGGGCCGGCCGCCGCGTCGGGTTGCGGGTTAGTGGCGTTCGATCATCGCGGTCAGGTCGTCAGAGACCATCGGCAGCGTTTCCCGCCAGGAAAGATAAGGCGTCGACGCGGTACCGTTGACCAGCACCGTGAAGCTGCCCCAGCGTCCGCTCTCGGTACGGAAATAGCCGGCAATGGCGCGTACCGTCACCGGCTCGTTGAGCGTTCCCGTCTTGACCATCACATGGTCCTGGAAGGTCTGGCTACCGCGGCGGATGAAGTGCATCGGTCCGTTGGTGGGTACCTGCATGCCGGCCACGAAGGTAGGGAACAGCGACGCGCGTCCGTACATCGCCCCGAGCAGCGCATTGACGCTCTGCGCGGAGACCCGATTTTCCGGCGTCAGGCCGCTGCCGCTACGCAGGGTCACCGCGCTGTGCCCCGGCAGGCTGGTGGCGAACCGTTCCAGCTCGCGGCCGGCGTCCGTCAGGTTCTGCTGCGTGCCGGAAGTCAGGTCCAGCGCCAGCGTATCGGCCATGAAGTTGTTCGAGTAGTTGAGCGTGCGCAGCAACAACTCCTGCAGCGGCTTGCCCTCGACGGCAGCCAGAGCCTGCGCGGTGGACGGCGGCGCCTGGCGGCTGACGGCATAGCCGCCGCTGACCGTAATACCGGACTGGCGCAGCAGCGACAGCAGCGTCTGGCCGGTCTGGTCGGCAGGATCGGAGCTGGCCTTGTAGACCGGGCGCGGATAGCTGCCGGCCGGTATCTGCCCGCTGACCCGCAGCGTATCGCCCTGGCTGTCGGTGATCCGCCTGGCGTAGAGCTTGGCCGAACCGCCAGCAGCAACGGTAGTGACGTCATTCTCGATGCGAATGGTCGGTGCCACCGTATCGCAGTTGGTGACCCGCGCCGGCTGCCCGACGATCCCCGGCATCACCGTGGCGCACCAGCTGCCGTAGTTGATCGCGGCGGAAGAGAGCAGCGCCGCGTAGGCGTTGGTGCCTTCCGTCTGCGTCTCGCAGCGGTCGGTGGTAATGCAGGTGACCGGGCCAAAGCGCCACTGGCTGACCACCAGTTGGCCATCGATGCTGGAGACGCCAAGCTCCCGCAGTTTCTGGATCAACCGCCAGAGTTCTTCGGAGGTCAGCGCCGGGTCCCCGCCGCCCTCCAGCACCAGATCGCCGTGCAGCACGCCGTTACCATCGAGCGTGCCGGTGGAGACGAAACGCGTGGTAAAGCGATGCTGCGGCCCCCAGCGATCCAGCGAAGCGGCCGCGGTATACAGCTTGGTGACCGAAGCCGGTGACAACGACTGCGCCGGATTGATGGCGCCGAGAACCTCGCCGCTATCGAGCAGACGTGCCTGCGCGCTGATCGCGAAACCTTTGTCGGCCAGCCGGGCGACATGCTCGAACCCGGCCGCCTGCGCGGCGATGGTGAAGACAGAAAGGGATAACGCACCGAGAAACAGAGAACTTCGACCTAGCCATCGCCGCATAATGGGATGCTCGCTCCAAAGAAAAATGAGGGCCAATCTCATCCAGAGCGTACCAATTAACTCACTGTGAATGCGATGCCCGGTGTCGTGTTCCTGTGGCAGAAGACGTGATCGTGACGAAAGCGCCAGCGGCAGGAAAGACGCCAGAGTGACGAGAATCTCAGTGCGACGATAGACGCGAGAACATCTGGATGATGGCGACGCCGGCAATGATCAGCCCCATGCCCAGATAAGCGGGCAGGTCCGGTTTTTCGCCATAGAACACGATGCCGATCACCGTCACCAGCACGATGCCGAGTCCCGCCCAGATCGCGTAGGTAATACCGACCGGCAAAGACTTGAGCACCAGCGACAGCGCATAGAACGAGAAGCCGTAGCCGACCACCACGATCACGCTCGGCAGCAGCCGTGAAAAGCCGGCGGAAGCTTTCAGCGAACTGGTCGCCACGACTTCGGCGACGATCGCCAGCGCTAGCAGCAGATAGCTCATCGGGCTTGATTCCTATTCGGTTGAGGGAGACTCGGTTGAGGGCGACTCGGTGAAAGTCGATTCGGTTGAGTCCGATTCAGCCGAGGCAGTTGCGTCGAACCCCGTCGTCGACAGATCGACACGGTAGCGCCATAGCGTCTGGCCGCTCTCGACATATTTTTGTTCGAACGGCGTCAGGAAAGTCTGTTCGAACGGCGTCATCAACGCGCCTTCCGGCGTGAAGGCGTCGATCTCGCCGTCGAGGCCACGGAGCGTCTTCACGCCCAGCGCGAACTCCTGAACGTAGATTGCCCAGTTGGAGCGCAACTCGAGCACGCCCCCGAGGGCGAGTATCGCCGGAAAGACCGGATGCCCCTGCCAGCGCTTCTTGAGTTGCGTGCTCTTGGGATAAGGATTGGGATAGAGCAGGAAGTGCCGCGCCGGCCGCCACTCGGCAGCCATCGCCAGGCGCCAGAAATCGACCAGATCGGCGCGCACCAGGAGCGCGTTGTCCGGCAGGGTGCCATGGTCTCGTGACAGCCGCTGCTCGCTGCGATCCACCCCCATCACGGCGTGGTCGGGATGGCGCTCCGCCAGCCGGCGCGTGGAGAGGCCCACGCCGCAACCGGCGTCGAGAATCAGCGGGCGATTCTGGTCCGCCAGCCATTGTGCCGCCCCCTCGAAGGCGATCCGCGTGTGCTCGGCGGGCGGACGTTGCCAGGCGCTGTCCCGGGCACGCTGAACGCGGCGCACCAGATCCTGGTGCGGCCCCTGCTGACTGGAAGTGATGGCGCGCGAAGACGCTTGCATGGCAATTACCGTTAAAGGATGAGGCCCGTTAAAGGATGTTCTCGTTAAAGGATGAGGCTCGTTGAAAGGAGAGCACCGTTCACGGCTGACGACAGAGCGCGCATTCTAGCAGCCGCGGCGTCGGCATTCCTGCCGCCGAGGCGCCGGCTCCCGCGACGCGTTCGTGGGCAAGCCACCCGCGCGGCATGACGGCGCGCGCGCGCAGGTGTATCATCCCAGCCCACATTCAGCCAATCCTGGCAATACGGCCTTCGATGGCATGCGCGATGACTGTCCCCTGCTCGTTCCGGGGCCATTTTTCACCGACTCAGGGCTCTCCTCCACCGGCTCGGGGCTACCCTTCGCCGACTCGAGGTCGACAGCGCAAGCCTTTGCCGGGGATGTCCTTTCATCGCAGTTTCGTCATCCCCATGTCATCGTTCACCGATTGCCCCCAATGTTCACGAGGGACGTGGCTTGTCACATTTACCGGTAATCGTCGGTATGGGCGGCGTCAACGCCGCGGGTAGAACTTCCGGGCACCAGGCCTACCGCCGCACGATTCTCGACGTTCTGCCAACGGCCGAACAGACTCGTACGCTTGTCGCACTGGCAACCCTGATGCAACTGGTCACCTCCCGGGAGGACGGCCAGTGGCAAAGCGCCGACGGCGATATCCTGAGCGAACAGGCAGTCGTCAGCCGCTATCGCGAGCACATCCTCAAGCACACGCTGATCCGTCGCATCGAGGATGACGCCTTCGGGGAGGCCGGCATTCCCGGCAATCGTGAAGTGCGAATGACGCTCGACAGCCCCTTGCGCTTCACCGCGTCGCGACGCCAGTTGCCGCAACCGCTGCCCGCGGGCTGGGAAGTGCGCGAACTCGACAAACAGACGGTCGAGGTCAGCGTTCCCGCCGGTACGCTCGATGCCCTGCTGCCCGAACGGCGCCAGGCGCTGGTACGCGCGGCCGGCCGCCTGCCGGAAGGCTTCGCGCCCGACAGCTTCTATCGCAGCGTGCATCATCCGCGCGGGCTGTCGATGGCGATCTTCGGTGTCAGCGACTGCCTCGGCCAGAGCGGGCTCGACTGGGAGTCGCTGCGCGACCGGGTGGATCCGGATGCCATCGCCGTCTATGCCGGCAACTCGATCGGCCAGCTGGACGACGCCGGCTGGGGCGGCATGCTCAAGAGCTTCGTCACCGGCAGCCGCACCACCTCCAAGCAGATGCCGCTGGGCTACGGCCAGATGTCGGCGGACTTTCTCAACGCCTACGTGCTGGGGAGCGTCGGGGGAACGGGCGCGATTCAAGGCGCCTGCGCCACGTTCCTCTACAACCTGCGCCTGGGCATCGACGATATCCGTCACGGGCGCCGCCGAATCGTTATGGTCGGCACTAGCGATGCGCCGGTGACGCCGGAGATCATCGAAGGGTTCCGCGCCATGAGTGCGCTGGCCGACGACCAGAGCCTGATGGCGCTCGACGCCCTCGAGCTGCTGACCGACGAGGACTACCAGCGCGCCTGCCGTCCGTTCGCCCGCAACTGCGGCTTCACCATCGCCGAAGCGTCGCAGTTCGTGCTGCTGATGGACGACTCGCTGGTACTCGAGACCGGCGCGCAGATTCTGGGTTCCGTGCCCGAAGTGAACGTCAACGCGGATGGCTGGAAACGCTCGATCTCGGCCCCCGGCATCGGCAACTATCTCACCCTGGGCAAATCCGTCTCGCTGGCCACCTCGATCCTCGGCGAACGGAGCGTGCGCCAGCGCAGCTATCTGCATGCCCACGGCACCAGCACGCCGAAGAACCGTACCACCGAGTCGCATATCTTCGATCAGGTGGCGCGTGCCAACGGCATCGAGAACTGGCCGGTCGCCGCGATCAAGGCGTTCATCGGCCACTCCCAGGGCAGCGCCGCCGGGGATCAGATCGCCAGCGCACTGGGCACCTTCGCCCACGGCTGGGTGCCGGGCATTCCGACGCTCGACGCGGTCGCCGACGATGTCCACGCCGAGCGGCTGCGCTTCTTCCAGGCGCCGATCGAGTTCGAGACCGACTGCAGCTTCATCAACGCCAAGGGCTTCGGCGGCAACAACGCCACCGGCCTTTTGCTGTCGCCACAGGTAACCGAACGCCTGCTGGCCCAGCGCCACGGCCAGCGCGCGGTCGACGACTGGCGGCATCGTCGCGAGCAGACCCTCGCCGCCGCCGCGCAGTACGAAGCCGCTGCCGATGCCGGGCGATTCGATGTCATCTATCGCTTCGGTGAAGGCGTGCTGGAAGGGCCGGAGCTGGAAGTCGGTCGCGACTCGATCCGCATCCCCGGTTACGCCAATCCGGTGTCACTGAAGGTCGACAATCCTTTCGGTACAC
The DNA here is from genome assembly GCF_036663415.1 of Salinicola sp. 4072. NCBI lineage: Bacteria > Pseudomonadati > Pseudomonadota > Gammaproteobacteria > Oceanospirillales > Halomonadaceae > Salinicola > Salinicola sp. 4072. The sequence continues at coordinate 135,372 of NZ_JAXOVV010000004.1, forward strand.
TGGATTGAGTTTGAACGTCTCGGGTCCGGGTACGGCAGCACGTGCGAGCACCGCACCGTCCGCCGGCCCCGTTCCCGGTCACCGCGGAGTCTCCTGAATGCAGAACACCGTCGTCTATCCCGGCACGTTCGATCCGATCACCAACGGTCATCGCGATCTGATCCACCGGGCTGCGCGAATCTTCGACAAGGTCGTGATCGCGGTCGCGGAGAGCCCGCGCAAGCAGCCGACACTCTCGCTCGAGGAGCGCGAGGCGCTGGCTCGAGAGGTGGTCGCCGAATGGCCCAACGTCGAGGTGATCGGCTTCAACGGTCTGCTCACCGAACTGCTGGCACAGCAGCAGGCACGCATCATCCTGCGGGGGCTGCGGGCGGTGTCGGACTTCGAGTACGAGATGCAGCTGGCCAACATGAACCGCGCCCAGGCGCCGGACGTCGAGACACTGTTCCTGACGCCCGAGATCGAGAACTCCTATATCTCCTCGACGATCGTGCGCGAGATCGCGCGCCTCGGCGGGGACGTTTCCCAACATGTATCGCCGTGCGTGGCCGAAGCCCTGCGGCGGCGATTCGCGGCAGACGGCGACAACCCGTCATGAGGACATAGATATGGCCCTGATGATTACCGATGAATGCATCAACTGCGATGTCTGCGAGCCGGAATGCCCCAACGATGCGATCTCGCCCGGCGAGGAGATCTACGTCATCGATCCGGGCCGCTGCACCGAGTGTGTCGGTCACTTCGACGAGCCCCAGTGCCAGCAGGTCTGTCCGGTGGACTGCATTCCGCTCGACCCCGAGCGTGAAGAAACCAAGGATGAACTGATGGAGAAGTACCGGATCATCACCGCGGCCTGACAGCCGCGCGCATGCCACGTCACCGAATCGCCGCCGCTTCCGGCGGCGCTTTCGTTTGTGCCGCTGAAGGCCAAGGCCCGAACACGACCAACGGAGACAAGACACCCAGTGGGCCGCACCGACACTTCCCCGAGCAAGCCGGGTCACGACCCCTCCCGCCGCTACACGACCCGTCACGTCTGGAAGCTGGCCTGGCCGATCATCCTCTCCAACATCACCGTACCGCTGCTGGGCCTGGTGGACACCGCCGTCGTCGGCCATCTGCCGGATTCACGCTATCTCGCCGCGGTGACGCTGGGCGCGACGCTGTTCAGTTTTCTCTACTGGGGCTTCGGCTTTCTGCGCATGGGCACCACTGGCCTGACCTCCCAGGCCGTCGGGCGCGAGGACGACAGCGGCGTAAGGCTGCTGCTGGCCCAGTCGCTGGTGATGGCGGCCGTGATCGGACTGGCCTTGATCGTGCTGTCGAAACCGCTGATCGATTTCGGCCTGTGGCTGCTCGACGGCAGCGAAGCGGCGATGTCGCTGGCCGCCAGCTATGCCCATATCCGGATCTTTTCCGCGCCAGCGGTACTCGCCAACTACGCCATCCTGGGCTGGTTCATCGGCCAGCAGAAAACCCGAATCACCCTGGCGATTCTGCTGCTCACCAATGGCGTGAACATCCTCCTGGACCTGCTGTTCGTGGTCGGCTTCGGGCTGGCCAGCGACGGCGTGGCCTGGGCCTCGCTGATTGCCGACTACAGCGCGCTGGCCTTCGGCCTGTGGCGGGTTGCCGTCCATTGCCGTCAACTGGGCGGGTCGCTGTCGCGCCAGGCGTTATGGGTTTGGCAGCACTACTCGGCGTTGATCCGCGTCAACCAGCACCTGTTCGTGCGCACGCTGGGGCTGCTGTTCGCCCAGGCGTTCTTCACCGCCCAGGCCGCCAATTTCGGCGATACCGTGCTCGCCGCCAACGCCGTGCTGCTGCAGTTCATCATGCTCACCTCGTTCGCGCTGGACGGTTTCGCCAACGCGGCCGAAGCGCTGATCGGGCGCTCCGTGGGCCGGCGGGACTGGAACGACTTCGGCGACGCCGTGCGGGCCGCCGGCAGGCTGTCGCTGCTGGTGGCGGGCGCGTCGATGCTGCTGTTCGCGATTGCCGGCGACGGCCTGATATCGCTGCTGACCGACCTGCCGGCAGTGCGCGCCACGGCCGCCGACTATCTGCCCTGGATGATCGCCATGCCGGCACTGGCGGTGTGGAGCTACCTGCTCGACGGCGTCTTCATCGGAGCCACCGAGACACGCGCCATGCGCGATACCATCTGGCTGGCGATCGCCGTCTACCTGCCGGCGTGGTGGCTGACACAAGGCTACGGCAATCACGGCCTGTGGTTCGCGTTTCTGTTCTTCACCCTGGTGCGCTCGGCCTCTCTGGGTGCCTGCTACCTCCGCTACCGCCGGACTCGCTGGTGCCAAAGCGCCGAAATCGCTCCGGAATCAAGACGCTAGACCAAGGTTGACTGATGGAGAATCGAAGGATGCGTTAGGCTCGCGCTACCTTGTCTCCAACGAGTGGCCATGTCATGTTGCAGCGTCTCTCACGCCCGGCGGTCAAGCTGGTCGAGCGCTACCTGCCCGACCCCTACATTTTCGTACTGCTGCTGACGATCGTCGCCGCGCTGGCGGCGATGCTGTTCGAGCAGCGCTCGCCGCTGGCGGTGATGCAGTACTGGGGCGACGGTTTCTGGGGGCTGCTGTCGTTCTCGATGCAGATGCTGCTGGTATTGGTCACCGGCTTCATGCTCGCCAATTCGCCTCCGATCAAGCGCCTGCTGGACAGGCTCGCTGCTACCGCCCGCACGCCTGCCAGCGCAATCATCCTCGTGACGCTGGTTTCCCTCGCCGCGAGCTGGATCAACTGGGGCTTCGGCCTGGTGATCGGCGCGCTGTTCGCCAAGGCGCTGGCGCGTCAGATCCGGGTCGACTACCGCCTGCTGATCGCCAGCGCCTACTCCGGCTTCGTCGTCTGGCATGGCGGCCTGGCCGGCTCGATCCCGCTCACCATCGCCACACCGGGCCATTTCAGCGAAGACCAGATCGGCATCATTCCCACCTCGCAGACGATCTTCGCCGGCTACAACCTGATCATCGTCGTCGCGCTGTTCGTGATCATGCCGCTGATCAATCGCTGGATGATGCCGTCGGAGGACGAGAGCGTCTTCGTCAGCCGCGAGCAGCTCGCGGAGCCGGAAAGCCCCGACCGCAACGCCATCGAGCGCCCGGCGGACCGGCTGGAAAACAGCACTCTGCTATCGATGCTGGTGGGCATTCCGGGCCTGCTCTATCTGGTTCACTACTTCTTCTTCGCCGGCGGCGGACTCAACCTCAACAGCGTCAACTTCCTGTTCCTGTCGCTCGCCATCGTCCTTCATCGCACGCCGCGCAGCCTGCTCGCGAGTCTCAACGAGGCGATCAAGGGCGGCGCCGGCATCGTGATCCAGTTCCCGTTCTATGCCGGCATCATGGGGATCATGATGCAGTCCGGCCTGGCACAGTCGCTTTCCGAACTGTTCGCCGCCATTGCCAATGCCGACACGCTGCCGTTCTGGTCGTTCATCAGCGCCGGCATCGTCAACCTGTTCGTTCCTTCCGGCGGCGGCCAGTGGGCGGTGCAAGCGCCGGTCATGCTGCCTGCCGCCGAAGCGCTGGGTGCCGATGTCTCGCGCGTGGCGATGGGCGTCGCCTGGGGCGATGCATGGACCAATCTGCTGCAGCCGTTCTGGGCGCTGCCGGTGCTTGCTATCGCCGGGCTCAACGCCAAGGACATCATGGGATTCTGCCTGATTCAGCTGGTGGTCACAGGAGTGGTGATCGGGCTCGGGCTGACCCTGTTCTAGGTTCCGCCGAAAGCGGTCTGCATGGATCTGGTCGGAGGTTCAACTATCGAGCCGATTGATGGGCAGTCGCGGTGAAACGTGTTACATCTGGCGCACAATCATTCCTGTACTGGATTTATCTGCACTGGATTCCGAGGATACCGTGACGCCCGATGACCTGCCTCGTCAGCACGAGCTGTCGATGACCGTACTCATGCCCCCCGACATGGCCAACTTCAGTGGCAAGGTGCATGGCGGGGCGATTCTCAAGAAACTCGATGAAGTCGCCTACGCTTGTGCCAGCCGCTATGCCGGCAGCTACGTGGTGACGCTTTCCGTCGATCAGGTGCTGTTCAAGCAGCCGATCCACGTCGGCGAGCTAGTCACCTTTCTGGCGATGATCAATCATGTCGGCCGCTCGTCGATGGAAGTCGGTATCAAGGTACTGGCGGAGTCGATCCAGGAGCGGGTGATCCGGCACACCAACAGCTGCTACCTGACCATGGTCGCCGTCGACAGCAGTGGCAAGCCGGTTCCCGTGCCGGCACTGGAATTGAAGACACCGCTGCAGAAGCTACGCTTCGAGAAGGCCGCGTTACGCAAGAAACTGCGCAAGCAGGAAGCGGAAGAGGAGCGTAACGCCATGGCCGAACACCTCAAGGCGTACCCGACCGATCGGCTCGACGGCTAGACCGGCGCCGTCCTTGCCTGGCGACGTCTGACGACATCTGACGACGCCTGAATGGCGCTTCAATCGCACCATCAACGCACCACGACCACAGTCCCTGCGAACAAGGACGTTCGATGCCTGAGACCCGCTTCCGCCAACCCCGCGCCACACGGCGGCTTAGCCTGCTCAGCGAGCGGATGCTGCTGATCTGGGATTTCGCCATCGTCATCCTGGTAACGATCAACCTGGCGCTGCTGCTGTTCGACAGTCTGTTCCTGATTCCGCCGCTCAATGCCGCTTTCGCTGCTGTGGCGCCGGGCCTGCACGACGCCTATGCCTCGACCATCCGGGCCAATTTCTTCGAGATCGATCTCTGTTTCGTCGCCATCTTCATGCTCGACGTGCTGCTGGGCTGGGCGATCGCCATCGCCCAGCGGCGCTATGCCCGGTGGTTCTTCTATCCCTTCGTGCACTGGTATGACGTGCTCGGCTGCATTCCGCTGGCCGGCTTCCGGCTGCTGCGCGTGCTGCGTGTCATCTCGCTGTTGATACGTCTGCAGCGCCTGGGCGTGATCGACATCACCCGCTGGCGCCTCTATCGCTTCTACCGCACCTACTACGGCGTGCTGATGGAAGAGATCTCCGATCGCGTCGCCATCAACCTGCTCGGTGACATACAGGACGAAATCCGCGACAGCGAGCGCTTGACCCAGCGCATCTCGACCGAGGTGATCCAGCCGCGCAAGGCCGCGCTGGTCGACGAGATCGCCGCGCGCCTGGAGCGAACGATCAACAAGGGATATGCGGAGAATCATCGGCAGGTTCACCGCTACGTCGCCGCGCTGGTGAGCAGGACGATGGCGGAGAACGACGAGCTACGTCGCCTGCGCAGCCTTCCCATGGGCGACGCCGTCGCCGAGGGTATCGAGCGCAGCCTGAGCGACATCGCCAGTCGCGTAGTCCACGAGGCCATCGACGGCCTGCGTTCGCCCCACTTCCACTCGCTGATGACCGACCTGGTCGGCAGCGGTGTCGATGCCTGGCTCCAGGTCGATGACAGGGCCGACAAGGTCACGCAGCAGGTGCTGATCGACATGCTGGAACTGCTCAAGGAACAGGTCGCCGTGAAGCGCTGGAAAAGCGAGCTCAGCGAACCTCAGACGCAGCACGACGCTCGTCCGAGCCGCGAGCCCGGCGCCTGACCTAGTCGAGCAGGCGTCAGACCATAGGAGCCTTCGTCTTCACTCGATGATCCGCAGCACGGTATAGGGCGCCTCGCACGCTTCCCGTTCGTCGCGTTCGTCTATCCGCCCCAGGGTCATGTCGCGGTCGTTGTCGTAGGCCACGAACAGCCGCTCGGTATCGAGTACCGCCAGCCCCTCCGCCTTGTGCTCAAACTCCAGCACATCGCCATGGGCGTCCTCGACGATCGACGGGCTGGCGCCGCGGGTCAGGTCGGCCAGCGGCATTGACCACAGATAGCCGCCGGTCTGCTCGCCCGCCTCGTCCTCGATCTCGAAACTCGCCATTAGGTAGAGGCGATCGTTGTAGGGGTCGTACTCGAGACTCGAGAGCCCGCAGACATGACGAACGCCAGCGTACTCCGAAGGCTCGAAGCGATAGCGCTCGCAGAGCTTGTCGACGAACTCGAGATTGCCGTCGGCCGTCATGCGGTAGTGAACGCCCACCACCCGCGCCACGTACTCGAAGTCGTCGTAGGCCTGGCCTTGTTCGCGCACGCCGAACAGCAGCAGACCGTCGGACTTTTCGCCAAGGTCGGCGAGCGCCGGGACAGCGGCCAGCCCTTCGATCTTGTAGTACGGCAGGCCGATCGCCTCGTCGAGCTTGCGCCGAAGCTCCAGCGAGCCTCCGACGCCGTCGCGCGGGTCCGGATCCACGACCTGGACGCGCTCCGGCTGACCCACCGGCCAGACCAGCAGATGATTGTAGGCATTGAGCGCGTGACTTTCGTCATCGATACGGTCGAAGCCGGTCGTCGCCAGGATGTAGCGGCCATCGACGGTAAGGGCGAAGTCCTCGTACTTGACCGCGTGCCGGATGGCATCCGCAGTCAGGTACTGCAGGCTGTCCGGATCCGGCAGGCCGTCGACCAGATCGAAGGCAAACACGGCCGACCGGTCGTCGCCGGGAATCGGCTTGTCGCTGGCCAGAATCAAACGTTCGCCGTCGAAGACCACGGCCGAGACTTCGACGTTGACCAGCGAGCCGCTTTCATGCGCCAGCCCGGCGGGAAAACAGGTCAGCGTGCCTTCGGTGATGAGCTCGGTACGTAGCATGGGATCTCCTCGCTGAATGCTGCGGCAACGTCTTCGAGAGGCTGCCCGATCTGCCGGAGCGCCACTGGCTGGCAGATTCCTGAAACGGCGAGGGCCGGTCATCGGCCGGCCCTCGAAGCATGCGCTTGCCTGCAGTCAGCCGCAGGTGATATCCGTGATCATGCGCTGGTCGTCGACCTTGATGTTGAGCCGTTCCGAACGATGATCCATCGTGTAAGCCTTGCCAGGCTCCATGATCCGGATCTCGGCGGCACGCGAACGATCCGCGATACGCGCCTGCAGCTCATCCGTCAGGGTCTCCCCGACCAGGCTGCCGACGGTCTGGGCGCCGCAGGCATCTTCGGGAACCGGCTTCACGTCCGGCGGCCGGGGCGCCTCGTCGGGCTTGGGCGCGGTGCTGCAACCCGCCAGTAGAAAGCCGCTCACGATCAATGCCGCTCCAGGAAACTTCATGTCCTACTCCTCATCGTCTTGATGACCCATTCCTGATCGAATGAACCTCGGATGAATCCATCCTAGCAGCTAGCGCCAGGCTCGGCATCGGCTGGTCGGCCGGGCGCAGTACCGCTAGACTCATCCTCTACCCAGGCGAGGTTCGTCATCCGGCCCTCGACAACAGCCGTCCCGGACGGACGCCCACAACAATCGAGTCTGCAAGCTCGACAAACGAGCCTTGCGCTCATCGATCGCAAAGGAACGCCGCCATGCTCCACTCGCTCCCCCGTCTACTCACTTCCGTTGCCGCCGCGGCGATGACCGTCAGCCTTGGCATGAGCCAGGCCATGGCGCAGGACGACCAGCAGCCGATTCGCGTCGCCTCCAAGATCGATACCGAAGGCTCGCTGCTCGGCAACATGATCGTCGACGTGCTGGAAAACGCCGACCTGCCGGTGGAGAGCCGCCTGCAGCTCGGCCCGACCAACATCGTGCGCCAGGCGCTGGTGGCCGGCGATATCGATCTCTATCCCGAATACACCGGCAACGGCGCGTTCTTCACCGATACTACCGACGACCCGGCGTGGAAGGACGAACAGGCAGGCTACGAGAAGATCAAGGCCGCCGACAGCGAAACGCACCAGCTGGCGTGGCTGACCCCAGCACCCGCCAACAACACCTGGGCGATCGCCGTGCGCCAGGATCTGGCCGATGTAAACGACCTTTCCTCCATGGCCGACTTCGGCCAGTGGGTCAGCGACGGCGGCGAGATCAAGCTGGCCGCCTCGGCGGAATTCGTCGAGAGCGATGCGGCGCTGCCGAGCTTCCAGCGTGCCTATGACTTCACGCTCAGCGAAGACCAGTTGCTGGTGCTCTCCGGCGGCAACACTGCCGCGACCATCCGCGCCGCGGCCGAGGGCACCAGCGGCACCAATGCGGCCATGGTTTACGGCACGGATGGCGCCATCGCCGCCGCCGGCCTCAAGGTGATGGACGATCCCCAGGGCGTGCAGATGGTCTACGAACCGGCCCCGGTAGTGCGCCAGTCGGTGCTCGAGTCCTACCCGCAGATCGAGGAGTTGCTGAAGCCGGTGTTCGAATCGCTCAACCGTGAAACGCTGCAGACGCTGAACGGCAAGATCCAGGTCGACGGCCTGCCGGCGGATCAGGTCGCCCACGACTATCTCACCGAACAAGGTCTGCTGGACTGAACTCGGTCATGGCATCACCCGCAAGCCAACGATGGGTCGGCAACCGGGTGCTGATGACGCTGCTCGTCGCCGCGGCCGCCAGCGTCGGGCTGCTGCCCTTCGCCGGTCTCTCGCCCAACCGGTTGGCCTCGGGGCAGTCGGTGATGCTCTGGCAGGCGCTGGCAAGCTGGCAGCTCGCGGCCCTTGCGCTGATCGGAATGGCCCTGCTGATCGCGGCGCTGGCGAAGCCAGTGGGGCCACGCGCCTCGCCATGGCTCGCGCTGGCCGCCACGCTGCCGCTGCTGGCGCTCGATTTTTACGGCCTCGGGGATTACGCCCATCGCGCGCTGGTCGACGCCTCGCCGGCGGCTCGCGTTTCCCAGGGCGCCACCTTCTGGATCCTGCTTCTCGTCTCTGCCCTGATCGCCATCGACGCCCTGCAGCGGCTGCGTCTCGGCCTGGCCCAGCGTGCGCTGTACGGCGCGCTGGCCCTGGCCGTGATCGGCGTCTGCTTCTCCGGCGAGCTGCTCGCACCGCTGTCGATCATGCGCGAGTTCGCCAATCAGGAGGAAAACTTCGTCGACCAGCTCATTCGCCACCTGCTGCTGGTGGGCGGCGCCCTGCTGCCCGCCCTGCTGGTCGGCCTGCCGCTGGGGCTGCTGGCGAATCGTCGCGCCCGCCTGCGCAACGGCCTGTTCAGCGTGCTCAACGTCTTCCAGACGCTGCCATCGATTGCCGTGTTCGGGCTGCTCATCGCGCCGCTCTCGGCGCTCGGCCGCGCCGTACCGTGGCTGGGCGATCTCGGCGTCAGCGGCATCGGCGTGGCGCCGGCGATCATCGCGCTGGTGCTCTACTCGCTGCTGCCGATCGTGCGCAATACCTACTCCGGCCTTGCCGGCGTCTCCAGCGGTGCGCTGGAAGCGGCTCGCGGCATGGGCATGACGCCACGCCAGATACTGTGGCAGGTAGAGATTCCGCTGGCACTGCCCGTGATCCTCTCGGGGCTGCGCATCGTCACCGTCCAGGCGATCGGCCTGGTGGTGGTCGCCGCGCTGATCGGCGCCGGCGGCTTCGGCGCCTTCATCTTCCAGGGGCTGGGTCAGTACGCCATCGACCTGGTGCTGCTGGGCGCCATCCCGACCATCGTCCTGGCGGTGATCGCCGACTTCGTGCTGCAGATTCTGGTCGGTCTGAGCCGGCCGCCCGGCACCCGCCAGGAAAACACTGCCTAAATGGCTGCGCAGGCGAATCGCTGCGTTGCGCGGTGCTCGGAGTCCTCACATATACCCATATGCTCCGGGTCCTGCGCTCCGTGCGCCTTGCGCTTCATCCTGCTCGCCGATTTATTCAGCGATTCCTGAAGGAAGATTGATGACTGATGATTGAATTGCAAGGATTGACCAAGACCTACGCCGGCACCAACGTCGTCGATGACGTCTCGCTGACGTTGGAGACTGGCGAGTTCGGCGTGCTGATCGGGCCTTCCGGCTGTGGCAAGTCGACCACGCTGAAGATGATCAATCGCCTGGTCCCCCTGAGCGGCGGCCGCATCATTCTCAATGGCGACGACGTCACCGATCTGCCGGCCGAACAGCTCAGACGGCGAATCGGCTACGCGATTCAGTCGACCGGGCTCTTCCCGCACTGGAGCGTGGCCCAGAACATCGCCACCGTGCCGCAGCTGCTGAAATGGCCTAAGTCGCGTATCGACGATCGGGTCGACGAGCTGATGGCGATGTTCCATCTCAATCCCGCCGAATTTCGCCACAAGTATCCGCACCAGCTCTCCGGCGGGCAGGCACAGCGTGTCGGCGTGGCCCGGGCGCTGGCCGCCGACCCGGAAGTGCTGCTGATGGACGAGCCCTTCGGCGCGGTCGACCCGCTCACCCGCGAGGTGCTCCAGGCGGAGCTCAAGCGCGTCCACCAGCAGACCGGCAAGACCATCGTCTTCGTCACGCACGACATGGACGAGGCATTGCAGCTCGCGACCCGCATCGCGCTGCTCAACGGCGGCCGGCTGGTACAGTACGACCGGCCGATCGAGATGATGGTGAAGCCTGCGGACGACTTCGTGCGCGAATTCATCGGCCAGGCGGATCTCGGCCTCAAGCTGCTCTCGAGGCGCTGGGTGCATCAATATCAACGGGCACCGAGTCTCGAACACCACGCCACCCTTCCCGGTCTCGATCACTGCTGGCAGCTCGATGACGCCGGCCGGCCGGTTGCCCTCGAAGGCGCGCGGCTGGACGACGACCATGGCGTCACGCCGGTCAAGGCCGAGTGGACCGCCACGCCCGAGATGAGCATGAAGGAAGCGCTTTCCCGCATGGTGTGGTATCGCGTGATGGTACTGCCGGTGGTCGACGACGCGGGCAAGCTGATCGGCGAGATCGGCATGCAGGGCGTCATGGGGATTCAGACGGAAGCGGAGGGCCGGGTTTCATGAACGGCGCGATCCACGGGGCACGGCGGCTACGCGCTGCCTCCGCCGGGAACGGGGTCCTGGGCGTACTGATCGTGTTGCTGATCGGCCTGACGCTGGGCATGGGCCAGCTGGAGCCGCTGTTCCGGGCGCTGTTCCCGGACCTAGGCAACCCGCTCTACGCCCGGGACAGCTTCCTCAACCTGATGCTTGCGCACATCGGGCTGGTGCTGATGTCGTCGCTGATCTCGGTGACGATCGGCGTCGCCGCGGGCCTGTTCGTGACCCGCCCGGTCGGGCGCGAGTTCGAGCCGATGGTGTCGTCACTGGCCGCGATCGGCCAGACCTTCCCGCCCGCCGCGGTCCTCGCCATTGCCGTGCCGCTGGCCGGCTTCGGCTTCGCTCCGACCATCATCGCGCTCTCGCTCTACGGCCTGCTGCCGGTGATCCAGAACACCATCGCCGGTCTCGGCACGGTGCCCCAGACCACGCTCGAAGCCGCCCGCGGCAACGGCATGAACCGCTGGCAGATTCTGCGCCGCGTGGAGCTGCCCTTGGCGATGCCGGTGATCATCGCCGGCATTCGCATTTCGGTGATCGTCAACATCGGCACCGCCACCATCGGCTCCACCGTCGGCGCCAAGAGCCTCGGCACGCCGCTGATCGCCGGCCTGGTCGGCAACAACCTGGCCTACGTGATCCAAGGCGCGCTGCTGGTCGGCCTGCTGGCGATCGTCACCGATCTGCTGTTCGAGCGACTGGAGCGGCGGTACTCGTTCGGCAGTTGAGCTTATCCAAAGCCCTTAACCAAAGCCCTTAACCAAAGCCCTTAACCAAAGCCCTTAGCCAAAGTACTGGGCGCCGTTGACGTCGACGATGGTGCCGGAGACGAACGCGGCGCCGTCGCTCGCCAGCCAGACTGCCGCCGAGGCGACATCCTCGGGCAGCCCGGCGCGTCCGGCGGGGATCGTCTCGATGGTGGCCCGCTTGGATTCGTCGGTAGTGAAGGTCGCATGGAACGGCGTCGCCTCGATGAAACCCGGCGCCAGCGCATTGACCGTGATCCCCCGATTCGCCACTTCCTTGGCCAGCCCGCGGGTGAAGCCGAACAGCGCTGCCTTGGCGGTGGCGTAGGCGGTGGCGCCGGGATGACCGCCGTTGCGTCCCGCCAGCGACGACACCGTGACGATACGTCCCCCTTCGCGAAACAGCGGCAGCAGATGGTGGGTGACCAGAAAGACCGAATCCACGTTGAGCGCCTGCACCTGGCGCCACAGCGAGAACGGCATCTCCTCGATGGTGGAGCGCTGAATCAGACCACCGGCGTTGTTGACCAGAATATCGATACCGCCGACCTCTTCGCGCAGCCACGCCGCGAAGGCCTCGACGGCAGATTCATCGGTGACGTCCAGCGACCGGGCCAACGCCCTTTCACCGCTGCTGGACGTCAGCGCTGCCAGCGCTTGTGCATCGGGCTCGTGAGAGCGATAGGTCACCACCACGCGCGCCCCGGCGGCCGCCAGTGCTTTGGCGATGGCGTAGCCGATACCCACCCCGCCGCCGGTCACGACCGCGACCCGTCCCTGCAGATGATTGTCTGGCATGTAACGCTCCCTCTTCTCCGACGATCGTGTTCTCTGGTGATCGTGTTCTACGATGATCGGCAATCGTCGATACCGGCATTGAGTCAGCAAACGGGCAATAAAATCAACCGCAGCGCGGGGCTGGCCCCGCCAGCCGGCCGAGTCAAAATCCAGCCGCCGCTTTCGAGCTCGGCCGCAGCACGTCGGATCAGGGCGTGCTCGATGCCCAGACGGCGCGACAGCAGTGCCGAGGAGACACCGCTTTCACGCGACGCATCGGATCGACGAAGCGCCACCAGCACCAGTGCCGCCAGCGGATCGAGCTGGGGATGTTCGACCTGCAACGCCTGCCACTGGCGCTGCAGGTCGACCGGATCAGGGAGCTCAGGCAAGCCGCGTGCTCGCCTCGAGCTTGACGGCGATCGACTTGGAGGCCGGCGTGTGGCTGAAATCGCCCTTGTGATCGAGCGGGATCAGCGGATTGGTCTCCGGATAGTAGGCAGCGGCGCAGCCCTGCGGCGTGTCATAGGCGACGATCTTGAAGCCATCGACGCGGCGGGTCACGCCATCGTCCGATTCACCGATCAGGTCGACCCACTGCCCTGCCTCGAAGCCCAGACGCGCGATGTCTTCCCGGTTGAGGAAGATCACCCGGCGGCCGCCCTCGATGCCGCGATAGCGGTCGTCGTAGCCGTAGACGGTGGTGTTGTACTGATCGTGGGAGCGCATCGTCTGCAGCGTGAGCCAACCCTCGCGCGAGGCGAGACGCTGGTGCATCACCACCGTCGGCAACGCGTCATCGGAAAACTCGGCCTTGCCGGTCGCGGTGCCGAATTCGAGTCGGGCCACCGGATTGGCGAGCCAGAACCCGCGCGGCGCGCGAACGCGGGAGTTGAAGTCCTCGAAACCGGGGATGACCGCGGCGATATGCTCGCGGATGACATCGTAATCCTCACGCATCGCCGCCCAGTCGACGGCCTCGCTACCCGCGCTCTCCTGAGCGGGACTTTTCTCGTCAAACAAGCGCTCCGCGATCCCGGTGAGGATAGCGATCTCGGAACGCAGCGCCTTGTCCGCCGGTTTGTTGATACCGGCGGAGCCGTGAACCATGCTCATCGAGTCTTCCACCGTGATCAGCTGCGGCTTGCCCGCCACTCCGTTGCGATCCATGCTGCGGTCGATCTCGCTGCGGCCGATGCAGGGCAGAATCAGCGCCTGCTCGCCGGTGACCAGGTGGCTGCGGTTGAGCTTGGTGCTGATGAACGCGGTCAGCCGGCAGTTGGCCATCGCCTTCTCGGTGACGACACTGTCGGAAATCGCGCGGGTGAAGTTGCCGGCCAGACCGATGAACACCTTGCCGGGTCGGTCGCGCATCGCCTCGACCGCCGCCACGGAATCGACCCCGTGCTCCCGCGGCATCGGTCGGCCGTACTTCGCCTCCAGCGCGTCAAGCAATGCCTCCGAGGGTTGCTCGTAGATGCCCATGGTGCGGTCGCCCTGGACGTTGGAATGCCCGCGAACCGGCGAAGTACCGGCGCCCGGCTTGCCCAGGTTGCCGCGCAGCATCAGCAGGTTGACGATCTCGCGTACCGTCGGCACGGAATGGACATGCTGGGTGATGCCCATCGCCCAGCAGGCGATGGTGGCGTTGGAGCGCGCGTAGAGCTCGGCGGCCTGCGCCATCTCTTCGCGGGTCAGGCCGGACTGGGCCTCCAGCGCGGTCCATTCGGTCGCTTCGACGCAGGCACGATAGGCCTCGAAATGAGCGGTATGGGCTGCCAGGAAGTCGTGATCGAGCACGTCCTCCCCGGCGGCATGGCGAGCGAACAGCGCCTTGGCCATGCCGCGCACCACGGCCATGTCGCCACCCAGCTTGGGCCGGAAGTAGTGGCTGCTGATGCGATGGCTGCCGTTGTGCAGCATCTCGAACGGCTTCTGCGGATCGGCGAACTTCTCGAGCCCCCGCTCCTTCAAGGTGTTGAAGGTAACGATGGTCGCGCCCCGTTCGGCGGCCTCGCGCAGGACGCCGAGCATGCGCGGATGGTTGGTGCCCGGGTTCTGGCCGAATACGAAGATCGCCTCGGCCTTTTCGAAGTCCTCGAGCCGCGCGCTGCCCTTGCCGGTGCCCAGCGCCGCATTGAGCGCCACGCCACTGGCTTCGTGGCACATGTTGGAGCAGTCCGGCAGGTTGTTGGTGCCGTAGAGGCGTGCCAGCAGCTGGAACACGTAGGCGGACTCGTTGCCCGCCTTGCCGGAGGTGTAGAAGATGGCGTCGTCCGGCGTGGGCAGCGCCTTGAGCTCGGTGGCGATCAGCTCGAGCGCGTCGTCCCAGGCGATCGGCTCGTAGTGGTCGGTCTCGGCGTTGTAGCGCATCGGCTCCACCAGCCGCCCCTGATCCTCGAGCCGATAGTCGTCCCAGGTCTTCAGTTCGCTGACGCTGTGTCTGGCGAAGAACTCGCGAGTCACACGCTTGGCCGTCGCTTCCCAGGTCACCGCCTTGACGCCGTTTTCGCAGAACTCGAACGAGGAGCCGTGCTCCGGATCGCCCCAGGCGCATCCCGGGCAGTCGAAGCCGTCCGGCTGGTTGAGCTTGAACAGCGAACGCGCATTGAGCGCCGGTGAGCGGCTGTGCAACAGATGCTTGCCGACCGACTTCAGCGCGCCCCAGCCGCCCGCCGGGTTGTGATAGTCGAAGATCTTCGCATCCGGCTGGATGACATCGGCGCCGGACGCGTTCTGGCTGGATTCTTGGCGGGGCTGGGACATGTTTCTCCTCCCGGGAAACGATCGGACGACGATCACGAATGCTTGCAGGCTCGGGGCGCGAGCGCAAATGGATCCGGTCGTCGATGGTAACGAGTTCGATCAGGAAAACGTCAGGAGCAGGCGTGTTCGGAGTTGGCCGAGCGCGTCTTCGGCTGGCGGCAATGCTTGCTGATCTCGTCTCGAACGATGCTGGCTTTCGACGCTGACCGGATCGACGATGCCGGCCGACAGGCGATAGGGCGACCTCCAGCGGAGCGCCGACGACACTCGTGCTTCGGAAGCTATCGAGTGTCGAGAAGACGATGAGGGCAACGTCGTGTCAGGGGGGCACAGCATAGCACGCAGCAGAACCGTTCGCATGCTCATCGATGTTCATCGACCGTCATCGATTCCGCCGAACCCGTGGCTCAGCCGTCGCCACGACTCAACAGTTCGAGCCGTTTGCCACGATGGCAGTTGATCA
Source organism: Salinicola sp. 4072 (assembly GCF_036663415.1). NCBI lineage: Bacteria > Pseudomonadati > Pseudomonadota > Gammaproteobacteria > Oceanospirillales > Halomonadaceae > Salinicola > Salinicola sp. 4072. The sequence continues at coordinate 150,916 of NZ_JAXOVV010000004.1, forward strand.
GCGTCAGGTTGCAGCTGCGCGCGACTTCGACCGCGAGACGGGAGGGATAGGAGAGCGTCGCCAAGGCAGGGATCTTCGCCCTGACGCTTTTCTGGACCAGCTCCAGGCTGCAGCGGCTGGAGGTCATCACCAGCGCCAGCAGGGTGCCGGCGATCAGGCTGGCGCCGATCACCTTGTCCAGGGCGTTATGCCGACCGATATCGCGGCCGACCGTGGCGACCGTGCCCGCCTCGGAAAGCCCCAGGGCCAGGTGCATGCCGGGAGCGGATTCGGTGCGCAGGGATTCGAGACCCGATGCGAGGGTATCGACTTCCGGCAACGCCGTGCCGGGCAGCCGGGTCAAGCCAAAGAGCAGCTGCGATTCCTCCTGCACGCCGCAGGCGCCGCAGCCGCTGGTCGACAGCGTCGCCCTCGCCTGGCTGCCGGCGCGCCGGGCGATCCGGTCGGCAACCCGCAAGCGAACCCGGAAGCCGTGGCGGCTGGTCTCGATCTCGATAGCGCCGACATCGGCGTAGCGATCGATCACGCCCTCGCTGAACGCGAACCCGACCGCCAGCGCTTCGAGCTGGTCCGGCGTCGCCAGCACGGTAGCGTAGGCGGTGTCGTTGAACACGATGGAGACGGGCGACTCCTGCGGCCCGGGAAGCGTATCGAGGAAGCAGGCGCTGGCGTCATCGAAGATCGCCAAGGAATCGGGATCAGGCAGAGGCGTTTGGGTGCGGGAAGACGATGTCATGCATGACTCCGTTCCATCGACGAGTGTCAGGGAGGAAGCACGGCTCCACTTTATCACGGAATCATGGGGTCACGGGGCGGTGCGCGAGGCGGGGAATGAATTGGACGAGGTCAGGCCAAATATTCATCAGGCGAGATATTCCGGCAAGGCGGAACGGCAAAACGCCCGATCCTCGGGACCGGGCGTTCGAACTCAGCTGGCAGCGTCCTGCACGGCTTCGCCACCGGCTTCGACGTCCTTGCCAGCGCCATCGACGGTGTTGCATCCCGCCAGGATACCGGCGCTGAACAGTGCGAACAGAGAGAAAGCAATCAGGCGTTTCATGGTGTCGTCCTCCTTAACGTTTTAGACGGATGAATTCTTGGCTCATCCGGGCCGTTTTGTTATCGGCCTGTCATCAAGGTAGCAGAAAGTCGTGAAAAACGCGCAACACGACTTGTCTAACTGTCGGATTTCGCATCCAAACTGCCGGCCTATCGCCGTTTCATGCACGGCAACGCGGGGCGCGCCGAGACGGCAACGGGTCTAGCGGGAAGCGTTCTGGATCTTCTCGCCGCCGCGTTCGATATCCTGGCCCAGCCCATGCATCGTATTGCAGGCACTCAGTGTCAGTAACAGGCAGCCAATGGCCAGCCATCCCCATCCAGCTTTCATCGTCCTATCCTCGTCACAGGGCCGCCTTTCGATAGCGCTTACTTCTATCACGGCGGCAACGCCGAAATCTTACCACCGTTCCCGCGGTCGCCGCGCAACTCGACGCCTTCATGGCAGCGACGTAAAGTGGCGCCTCGAGTCCTCTCTTTCGATCTTGTTCTTCGTCGCCTTCCAGCCGGAGCCGCCATGTCCCTTTTCACGCTCGACGCACGCCTGCAGCAGGATAGTGTCCACGTCATCGACCTGAGGTTGTGCCAGGTCCGCCTGAGCCGGGATGCGCGCTACCCCTGGGTCATTCTGGTCCCGCAGCGCGACGGTGTCGTCGAGATCTACGATCTGTCCCCCGACGATCAGGCGCGTCTGTGGCAGGAAGCCACTCGACTGGGCCAGGCGATGATGCACCACTATCGCGGCGACAAGCTGAACGTTGCCACGCTGGGCAATCTGGTGCCGCAGCTCCATCTGCATGTGATCGTACGTTTTCAGGGCGATGCCGCCTGGCCGGGCCCGGTCTGGGGTCAGGGAGAGGCCGAGACCTATGCCGACGACGCGCTCGAACGGCGCCGCGACGAAATCGTTCGACTGGCGAGCGAAGCCGGTCTCTCCAGCTGACGACTTGGCGAACCGACGAACCGACGAACCGACGAACCGACGAACCGACGAACCGACGAACCGACCATGAGTTTCACGCTTCGGCTCGAGACGATCCAGAATCAGCCGCGCCCCGATCCGAATGGCCCCGGGGCAGGTTCGGACTGCTGTGCCGTAGGTGCGCCCAGCATGGGCGGCGCGGCGGCCGGCCCTCGCTGCCACTGCGCCAGCGTCAGCGATAGCCCCAGCACGAGTATCAGCGCCCCGCCCGCCAGGCCGATCCAGGCCTGCCACTGACCGCCACCAGCCGCCGGCTTGAGATGACGCTTGACCCAATCCCGCGCCACGACGCTGAGCAGCGCCAGCACCGAGACGGTCAGCGCCGTTCCCGCCGACATCGCCAATACCGCCACCACGCCCTTGCCGAACTGATCCAGCAGCGCGGCCGCGCCCAGCAGCAGGACGGCGCCGCTACAGGGGCGAATGCCGATCGAGAGCACCGTCAGCAGCGCCACGCGCCAGTCGCTCGCCTTGCGTGGATCGACATGATGCTCGTGTCCGCAGCCGCAGTGCGCTCCATACGTATGGTGCTGCCCATGAATGCCCTCCCGCGCGCGCGAACCAACGTGACGGGAACGCCATAGACGACGCAGCGAGCGCACGCAGAGCCACAAACCCAGCAGCGAGACGACGGCGAAGCTGACCAGCTCGGCCTGCTCGATGCTGCCCATGGCCTGCCGGGTCAGCCAGCCCAGACCGAAGACCAGCACGCCGATGATGGCGATCGCCATTACGCCCTGAAGCAAGGCCGCCAGCGCGGAAAGGCCCAGCGCACGGCGCCAGGCACCGCCCTGCGAAGCCAGATACGTGCTCAGCACCACCTTGCCATGGCCCGGCCCCGCCGCATGGAAGACGCCGTAGCCAAAGCTCACGCCGAGCAACAAGCCCCAGGTCGCCGCGCTCGGCGCACGCTTGAGCGCGGTGACCGCCTCGACCAGGGCGTGGTAGAACTCGCCCTGCCAGTACACGATGCGTACCGCAGCCTGCTGCCACCAGCCCAGCGAATACCCCGCCACGCCGATGGCGGCCAGCAGTGCCAGCGGAATCAGCACTTTCAGCAACGCATTCAACCGGAGCACGTGATCTCTCCGGTCTCGGCAAAGAAGCGGCCGAGATTCGGCTCGCCGGTCTCGCTCTTGTCCAGCATCGCCGCTTCCATCACTTTCTGCGGATCCGGCGTTGCCTTGACGACGACCGAGGCGCATCCCTCGGGGGCGTTTTCCAGCGTCAGGGCACCGGGCAGCGGCCGGGAGCCATCCTCGTTGGCCTCGTGGACCATCTCGATGTAGTAGGTCGGATCGAAGATCCGATAGCGCAAGGTACGACCGCCCAACGGTTGCGGCGTCGCCAGCGGCAGCACGAAGTCGTAGATCAACCGCTCGTCGCGATAGTCGGTATTGGTGTCGCTGACGTCTCCCTGCACCAGGGGTTCGCCGTCGAGGATGATAGTGGTCAGGTTGTGCTGGGTGGCGAGGTTGTCGCGGATCTCGACGCCCAGCGCATCGAGACGCTCGGCCATGCTGGTGCCGTCGTCGGCGGTCGCCATCTCTTCCATCACCACCTGACTGTAGAACGGGTCCATGCGCCAGCGCTGACGCAGCGCGGTCAGGTTTCCCTCGTCATCGAAGATCCCTTCGACGCTCATGTCGACCCAGCCGTGCGGGTGGGCCAGCACCGCCGAAGGCTCTCCCAGACACAGGGCGATCCCCAGGCCCAGCCAACCATAGCGGCAACGAGACGACACTCTCTTCAAGGCAGCAATCCCAACCGATTCTGAACGTCGATGAACAGCGGATCGAGCTCCAGCGCATCCAGTGGCTGGCCGCCGCGCCGGCCGCTCAGGGTGAGGAAGGTATCGCCGTTCTGGATGACCAGCCCCGGCGGACGTTCGCCGCCACTGGAGACCTGGGCGTGGATCTCGTAACCGGAGCGAGACGCCAGCACGGCATCGATCTGGCCCAGGTCGCCATCGGCGTGACGGATCACGAACCCGCGCTCGGCCAGCATCGCGAGCGTTGCCTTGAGCGTGGCTTCTGCCGTCGCCTCGACGGCGATACTCCGTGGCTGCGGTTGCGGCGCGACGGCACAGCCAGCCAGCGAAAGCATGCCGATCAGCAGCCCCAGACAGGCGACTCGCCAAGGTCGGGAATGGGATGCCGTACGCCGCCTAAGCGCGGGCATCTTGCGATGATTCATGGCGTTGCCTCCCCAGCGGTCCTGTTCAGGCGGGTATCGATCTCCTGTCGCAACTGCTGGCAGAACGAGGGCTGGTTGTAGCTGCGTGCATCGATCAGATAGCCGTTGTAATCGACCATCACCGAATCACGGTCGACCAGGGTCGTCTGCTCCGGTGTCACCACCGAAACGCGCTCGATCTGGACCGGGTCGGTGTTGTAGCCTCCGCCGAAGTTCTGGAACACACCCAGCGAGTAGCCATTCCTCCCTCCCAAGCCGAAACCGCCCCAGAAGCCGGTACGGCCGAACGGACTGTTCACGGCGCCGAGGCCCGGCTGTGCGGTCTTGCGCTCGGCGCTGACCAGACCCAGCGTGGCATCGGTATCGAGAATGGCATAGCCCTGGCTTTCGAGGGCGTCGCGTGTCGCCCGCAGGCGCTCGAGCGAATCCCCCGTGGCAGGCCAGCGACAGGCGCTCGGCAGCGCATTGCCACCCATCGATGACGTTGGCTCCGGCGCCGATAGCGCCTGGCAACCGGTCAGCATGGCGAGTCCGATGCAGAGACTCGACCAGCGCCCAGCGCGACAAAATCGATCGTTCATGACAGCCACCTCGCAGGGATTGCGAACAGTGTTCAGCATGCCAGTTAGCCATGGGCGTTACCACGCTCAGATCATCACCAGCACACCTCCCAGGGCATAAAGCATCAATATGATCGCGCTCTCGAAGCCGATCCCGCCCCAGTTCTGTTCCTCACGGCGAATCAGGCCCAGCATCATCACACCGGTCATCACGATGGTAATCGCGATCCATAGCAGTACTTGATTAGAAACGACGTGGTAGATCGAGCCGTCGCGGTAAGCGATATCCGACGCCGCGACAAACAGCGTATCGAAGGCATTGCCACCGATGATGCCGCTAACCGCCAGAGTCAACGCGCCACGCCGCACCGCCGCGATCGAGGTCACCAGTTCGGGCAGCGAAGTCACCACAGCGGTCAGCAACGCCCCGACCGCTGTGGCCGAAAGCCCCGTCTCGTCGCCAATCACGGTCGCCGCACGCTCGAGCACCAGACCGGTCACGGCCAGCACGGCCGCCAGCAGCACGAAACGCAGCCACAAGCCGGATAGCGACTCCTGCGAGGAAGACGCTGGCGGCTCATCGGCAAAGGTCTCCTTCGTCTGCGTCGGTGACCACATCGGATGTTGCTGGGCACTACGAACCTTGGCCAGTCCGTAGAGATAACCGGCGAACAGCAAAGGTGTAACTGGATGCACACCGAAGAAGGCCACCGGAGGGGTATAAACGCCGACTAACAGCAGGGCCAGCAGACAGACCAGCAAGCCGCTCTGCATCAGGTTGCCGATCGAGGGCGCGGCGTGTTCGAGATTGGCGCGGCGATAGGTCAGGTCGGCCAGGGCCAGAAACGCCGTCTGCACCGCGATACCGCCCAGCCCATTGCTCATCGCCAGTTCCGGCTGGCCCTGCCAGGCAGAGGAGACCGACACGACGATACCGGGCAGCGACGTCGTCGCGCCCAGCAGGATCGCGCCGGCAATCGCTTCGCCAAGGCCGGTGCGGTCGGCCAGGCGGTCGGCTACGCCCGCCAGATAGGTGCCGGCGGTGCCGATGATCAATGCACAGGCGATGAAGATCCCTATCGCCAGCGGTAAAGACAGGGTGAGGAAGTCGAGGGGCACGGCTATTCCTTTAGCGGGGCACGGTATGAAAAGGCAACTGACGACCAACAGCAGCCGCCCCATCCAACGCTAGTCGTTCACGCCTCAACCGGCTAGCGATGACTCAGCTGTGACGAATACGTCCTTGCGCTTTATGGGTACCTCCTCATGCCGATCTACTGCTGTCGCGCAGTTTTTTGTGAGATTCACCCGAGCGTTTCATTCTTTGATTCGGCTATCCTCGTTTAAGGACGACTTTCTCGCTGTCATAGGCGAAGAATGTTATTTATTTGCCATGGTCATAGAGGATTCCATGAACATCGTCATCGCCCCCGACAGCTTCAAGGATGCGCTCTCCGCCCGCGACGCCGCCGCCGCCATTGCCGCCGGCCTGAAGCGGGAGCTGCCCGATGCCACCTTGCATGAATGCCCGATGGGCGATGGCGGTGAAGGCACGCTGGATGCGCTGCTGGCGGCCACCGGTGCCGAGCGGCGCACGGCGAACGTGCAGGACGCGCTGGGGCGCGAGGCCACGGCAGCCTGGGGCTGGCACCAGGCCACCCTCACCGCGTTCGTCGAACTGGCCGAAGCCAGCGGCCTGCAGCAGCTCGAACGCGAGGAGCGCACCGCGCTCCACAGCACCACCTTCGGTGTCGGCCAACTGATCGAGGCGGCGCTGGATGCCGGCGCCCGCTCGCTGGTACTGACGCTGGGCGGCAGTGCCACCAACGATGCCGGCGCCGGCATGCTGGTGGCCCTCGGCGCCCGCCTGCTCGACAGCGAAGGCCGGCCCCTTCCGCCGGGCGGCGCCGCGCTGGCCGACCTGGCGACGCTCGACCTCGACGGGCTCGATTCTCGCCTGGCCTCGCTGGAGGTGAGGACCGCCGTCGACGTCGACAATCCGCTGCTCGGCCCACGGGGCGCCAGTGCCATCTTCGGCCCGCAGAAAGGCGCTACCAGCGCCGACGTCGAACGGCTCGACAGCGCGCTTTCCCACTTCGCCGATCATGCGGCGCACGCCCTGGGGGAGGATTTCCGCGAACTGCCCGGTGCCGGTGCCGCCGGCGGCATGGGCTTCGCCGCGCGCGCCTTCCTCGGCGCCACGCTGCGTCCCGGCATCGAGCTGGTCATGGAGCAGGTGAAATTCGATACGCTGCTCGCCGATGCCGACTGGGTGATCACCGGCGAAGGCCAGCTAGACGGCCAGAGCCTATCGGGCAAGACACCGATCGGCATCGCTCGCCGTGCCGAACGCTTCGGCGTTCCCACCGTCGCGCTGGTCGGGCGCCTGGGAGACCAGTGGCAGGCCGCCTTCGATCACGGCATTACGGCGGCGTTCGCCCTGGCGGACGGCCCGATCACTTTGGACGAGGCGCTATCACGCTGCGGCGAACTGCTGAGCGACCGCGCGCGGACACTGGCCCGGCTCTGGCAGGTCGCTCCTCGCTAGGGGTGCGACATTTCGCTCGCCCCAAACCCTTGCTTTCCTCTCGTGCTGCCCTGATATCTTCAAGACAGCGCAGCACGTCACAACATGATAGAACGACACTATCCGTCCTATACCGACGCTTGAGTGGGCCTCGATGCAGCGCCCGACTAGACTGACTATCAGCACCTTCAAGGAGAGATCTCATGTCCGATACCAATGCCATTGGTCTACACGCTTCCAGTGCGTCCCAGCTTGCGGAAAAGCTCAACGCCCTGCTGGCCAACTATCAGGTGTTCTACATGAACACTCGCGGCTATCACTGGAACGTCAAGGGTGAGCAGTTCTTCGAGCTCCATGCCAAATTCGAAGAGATCTACACCGACCTGCTGACCAAGGTCGACGAAGTGGCCGAGCGCATCCTGACGCTGGGTTACCAGCCGCTGCACGCCTACAGTGACTACGCCAAGATTTCCCAGATTCAGGAAGACAAGCAGGTTTCCGACGGCAAGCAGTGCGTTCAGGGCCTGGTGAAAGGCTTTCAGGTTCTGATCGAGCTCCAGCGCGAGCTGCTCTCCCAGGCCAGCGATGCCGACGATGAAGGCACCGCCTCTCTGGCCAGCGATTACATTCGCGAGCAGGAAAAGACCGTGTGGATGCTCAACGCCTATCTGGGCTGAGTATTCAGCGTAACCTATTGGAAAACAGGGCGAAGCCTGCCGACAGAAAAGCCGCCTGCGGGCGGCTTTTCTGTCTCTAATTCTTGTACCCCTCGACATTTAAGTAAACTTTAGTACACCATTGTAACGCGGCATTAACCCACCAGCGCATGGGCCTTTATTGTCTGCCCGCAGGCTCGCGCGTGATTTCGCACGTCTTGGAGTCATCCAGCATGTCGGTCGATTTTGATTATCCCTCCGTCACCCTCGACACACAGAGCCAACAACTGGATGCGCTGTGGAAAGCCATTAACCGCTCCCAGGCCATCATCGAGTTCGATCTGCAGGGAAGGGTCGTCAGCGCCAACGCCAACTTCCTCGATCTGATGGGTTATACGCTCGACGAGATCGTCGGACAGCACCACCGCATCTTCTGCGACCCCGCCGAGATATCCACGCCGGAGTACCGCACGTTCTGGCAGCAGCTCGCCCAGGGTGAGCTGATGGCAGGCGAATACCGCCGCCTGACCCAGAGCGGCAAGGAGGTCTGGCTCCAGGCCACCTACAATCCGGTTCACGATGCGGACGGCAAGCCGTATCGGGTCATCAAGATGGCGACGGACATCTCCGCGGAGAAGCATCTGGCGGCCGAGTACGAAGGCAAGGTCAACGCCATGGATCGCGCCCTGGCAGTGATCGAGTTCGATCTCAAGGGCAATATCCTGTCCGCCAATCGCAACTTCCTCGATACCATGGGCTACCAGGCCGACGACATCATCGGCCATCATCACCGCATGTTCTGCGAACCAGATTATGTCACCAGTCGCGAATACCGCGACTTCTGGCAGTCACTGGGGCGCGGCGAATTCTTCAGCGGGCGTTTCATGCGGTTCGGCAACCATGGCCGCCGCGTCTGGATCCAGGCTACCTACAATCCGATCTTCAATGCCGATGGCGCCCCTTACAAGGTGGTCAAGTTCGCCACCGACATTACCGATCAGGTCGAGCTGGAAGAGCATATCCAGACATTGACCGAGGCAATGAGCGTTTCGCTGCAACAGCTCAACGCCTCCATCGCCTCGATCGCCGAGAACACGCAGCTGACGCGAGAACTGGCGCGCGCCACACAGCAGGAAGCCGAACACGGCACCCGCTCGCTGGACGACTCCCGCACCGCGATGACCGCTATCCAGAAATCCTCGGAAGACATCAACGACATCGTCCAGGTCATCGGCGAAATCGCCTCGCAGACCAATCTGCTGGCCTTCAACGCGGCGATCGAAGCGGTTCGTGCCGGCGAACACGGCCTCGGGTTCTCCGTGGTGGCCGACGAAGTGCGCAAGCTGGCCGAGAAATCCGCCGATGCCACCCGCCAGATCAACCGCCTGCTGGGGGAATCTCTCAAGCGTATCGAGAGTGGCAATACCGTCTCCCAGCGCGCCGCCGACTCCTTCGGACGCATCGTCGACGGCGTCGGGCAGACCACCGCCTCGGTCGAGAAGATCGCCAGCTCGGCAGGCGAACAGCTGGAAACCGCCAAACATGTCGACGAACTGATCCGCGACCTGGCCCAAGCCACCCAGCGCGGAGCGGGTAACGACAAGACATCATGACCCAACGCGTACTGGGAATACTGCGCCTCAACGACAGTGACATCGCGCTGGATGCCGCGCACCTGATCGAGGTGGTACGTCTCGAGACGCCTCTTTCTCCCCGCCCGCTGGCGCCACGCTGGTCGCTGGGTACGTTGCTGTGGCGGGGCTCGCCGGTGCCGGCGATCGACCTGGGCAGGCTGCTCGAACTGGACCCGAGCACGGGCCCGCGGGAAGCCGGCGAGCTCATGGCGATCATCGAATATCGCGGCGGCCGCTTCGGGATGCGGATTTCGCACATCAGGGACCTGGTGAGCGTCGATCCCGAGCAGCTCCATACGCTAAAGAACGCGGCGGGCGATGCCGACGCCCTGACGCCGCAGTTGCTCGAGCATCCCGACTTCGACAGCGCCATCTACGTGCTCGACCTCGAAGCGCTGTTCGCCCTCGAGGGCATGGTCTCGGTACACGTCGAAGCCGACCGGCAGAGGACGAATGCCGCCACCGTGAAGGAGAACACCCACAGCGACCGGCGCTGGCTCGTCGTCGATTGTGACGACACGCGACTGGCGCTGGATGTGGGCGCGGTACGGGAAGTCGCCACCTGCGGCCCCATCGACTCCCCCATGATCGATCTGCCGGCCTATCTCGGCAATGTCACCCTGCGTGGCGCCACCCTGCCGCTGTTCGATCCCCGAGCGCTGATCGGCCAGCCGGCCCGCCAGACACCACCATCTCATCTCGCCGTTCTCGATAGCGATCACGGTCGTGTCGCCCTCGCCGTCGATCGCGTCGCGACGCTGACGGGCAGCGACCAGCCGGCGCCTCTACCGGTCTCCCCGAGTGCGGGCTACGCCCCCGCCGTCAGCGCACTGGTGCCCGCCGCGGACGAGGGCAAGGACGCCCTGGCGATCGATCACCACGAGCTGTTCGGCAACCTCAACGTCAACGCGCTGGCGCGTCTCCATACCCGGCTCGATACGGAGGCCAGGCAAGCGCGGGAACAGCGCGAGTGGCAGCGATTCGCCTTCGTCCATTTCCGCTGCGGCGGCGATTACGTCACGACGCTCGACCAGCTCGAAGCCGTCGACTCGGCACCGACGGACTATCAGAAGAGTTCGCATCCGGCCGGCCCCTTTCTCGGCGCCTGGCGTCGACAGGATCGCAGCGTCTCGCTGGTGGATCTGCGCGCGCTGCTGGGAATCGACTCCTCCCATCCCGCGAATCACGTCCTGGTCGTCGAGACGGGTGACGGTCTCGTCGGGTTCCTCGTCGACTACCTCCGCAGAATCGAGTACGTCGAAGCGCCCAGGGAGAGCTTTACCATTCGCTGGCGCGGCGATGCCATCGACGGCGCGTCGCCCGAGCCCTCCCCCGTCAAGGCGGCCAAACGGCTGATCTCGGTCGGCGAAGGCGACAAGCGTCAGGTGATGGCGCTTTTATGTCTGCAGACCCTGGCCAAACGGCTCAGCGAGGCTGGCTCGACCGTCTGAGGCGAATGCTGAGACGAACGGAACGCCGCGGATGCGTTGCCGAATCCCATCGACATCCCGGTCAGCCTCTGGTGTCGTCCGATTCGCGGAAGTCGGGGGGATCGTCGCCATCGGGCTCAGCGCGCCGATCCTCATCGCTGACCTTGGACGTTCCGATGCTGCCGGGCGACCCGACGGCCCTGGATTCGGCAGGCTCGTCCTCCTCGGCATCGCGGGTCAGGTGCGAAGGCAGGTCGCGTTTCATGCGCACGCCCAGCCGGTTGAGCGCCAGCGCCTGGCCGACCAGGCTCCCCTGCCCGGTCGAAAGCCGACCCATCGCCTGATCGTAACTGCCCTGGGCCCGCCCCAGATGCCGACCCACGTCCTCCAGACTCGAGACGAAACCCTGAAACTTGTCGAGCAGCTTGCCGGCGCGCTCGGCGATGTGCCTGGCGTTCTCGTTCTGCCGCTCCAGATTCCACAGGCTCGATACCGTGCGCAGGCTGGCCAGCAGCGTGGTCGGCGTGACCACTACGATGTCGCGTGAAAAGGCGTCCTGGAACAGTGTCTCGTCATGCTGAAAGGCGACGGCGAAGGCCGGCTCCACCGGCATGAACAGGAACACGAAATCGGGCGAACGCAGCCCGGGCAGCTGCGGATAGTCACGCCCGGAGAGCGCCTCGATATGGCTTCTCACCGCCTGCGCATGCGCCCGCAACGCCTGCTCTCGCTCGACCTCGTCTTCGGCGTTGACGTAGCGCACATAGGCGTTGAGCGAGACCTTGGCATCGACGATCAGGTGCTTGTCGTCCGGCAGGTAGATGACCGCATCCGGGCGCTGACGCCCCAGATCGCCATCGATGGACACTTCACGGCGGTATTCGATATCCCGCCGCAAGCCAGAGCGCTCCAGCACCGACTCGAGCATCATCTCGCCCCAGTTGCCCTGCATCTTCTTGTCACCCTTGAGCGCGCGGGTGAGATTGGCGGCCTCTTCGGTGATCTGACGATTGAGCGTGGCCAGCTGGTCGATCTGCACCTTGAGCGTGGTCCGCTCGCGCACTTCCTGGCCGTGGATCTCCTCGAGACGCTGGCGGAAGCCGCTGACCTGCTCGCGAAACGGCTTCAGCAACGCTTCGAGACTGTCCCGACTCTGGGCGCTGTAGGCGCGCTGGCGCTCGTCGAAAATGCGCCCGGCAAGCGATTCGAACTCGTGCCCGAGCCGGGTCTTCGCCTGCTCCAGCAACTGGAGCTGTTCCGCGTGCTGGTTCTGCTGCTGCTCGTGCCGGGTTTCCAGTCGACCATACTGCTCTCGCAGCGTGGCCAAGCGCTCGTTGAGCGCCTCGAGCTGATGTTCGCGGGCGGCCAACTGCTGCTGCAGCTCGGCCTGGCGCTCGCGCAGGTCGTCCTGCTGTCCGTCGCTCTGGGCCAGCTCCTGCTCCAGTCGCAGGCACTGGGTCTCGCTGGCCTGCAATCGGGATCGAAGCATGTCCCGCTCGCGTGCGTAGCGCCGCTGCTGCCACACCAGGCCGACGCCGAGCCCTAACGTCACGAACAACGCCACGAACCCGAGCAGCAAGACAAGCCCACCGCCCGACAGCCACCCACCCGCTACACTCATCGCTTTGCCTTCCTCTGACCTCGGCTCCATCGCGGCGCCACCATCCGTGAGTTATTGCCTCAGCGCAAGCGATGACATCGAAAGCACCCGGTTTTCCTTGAACTCTGCCCAGACTATCCCAAACTTCAAGGGTCTGTTGCCGTTTCATGCACGGCCGCGCCGGAGCCAGTTTTTGTGCGGGGCAAGGCGTGAGGAGCGTGATTTGGTTGTTCCAAATGAACGACGAATAACGCAGCACCGTGCAAAAACTGGCCCGGCCCTTCGGGTTGCGCGGCAAATGGCGCCATGCGGCGTTGCGGGATTGGAAAAGGGAACCACCCTTCTCTGCATCCCGCGCCTGGCTTGGCACCATTTGGCGCAGCAACGCGGATCGCGCTGAAACGGCAACAGACCCTAAGGACAAGCCGAGACATGGACCGGGACGGCCCATGGGCTTGTCATCTACCGAAACATCAAGCCGATTTATCAAGACTAGGAGGTCACGATGGCTCAGCAACTCAATGGTAAACGTGTCGCAATTCTCGCCGCCGACGGTTTCGAGGAAGCCGAACTCTCCTCTCCGCGTGCCGCACTACAAGGCCAAGGCGTCGAGACACATGTCATCACCCCGGACGGCAAGGGCATCCGTGCCTGGGCCGAAACGGACTGGGGCGAAACCTACGAAGCGGACAAGAGTCTGGCGGACGCCAACCCCGCCGACTACCATGCGCTGGTCCTGCCAGGCGGCGTGTTCAACCCGGATGAACTGCGCACGAACGAAAAAGCGCTTGGCTTCGTCAGGAGCTTCTTCGAAGCCGGCAAGCCGGTTGCCGCGATCTGTCATGCGCCGTGGATTCTGATCAATGCAGGCGTCGTCGATGGCCGCAAACTGACGTCCGTGCCGTCCATTGCGCAGGATCTCAAGAATGCCGGCGCCAACTGGGTCGACGAATCAGTGGTGGTCGACAGCGGCTTTGTCACCAGCCGCACGCCGAAGGATCTCGACGACTTCAACGGCAAGCTGATCGAAGAGCTGGCCGAAGGGCGTCACAGCGAGCAGCATGCCTGATCGCCCTTCGCGACGCCAAACGAGCGCCCACCGATCGGTGGGCGCTTTTTTTTGGCTGTCGTCATGCCGGCCGAAGCGCGACCAGACTTTGCAGGATAGCGCGCGAGTTCCCATACTCACCGTTAATCAAACCTAGGATCCTCCGTCATCGTGCCTCAATTTCGCGATACTTCCGCCGATACCGCCACCTCGGGCTCCCTGCCTCGGCTCTTCGTGACGAAACTGGTTCATTTCGCCAAGAAACTGGTTCGTCTCTTCATCCGCCCGATGCGCGGCGACAAGGGCCAAGGCGGGGTCGTCGTGCATCCGTATCGCGGTTACGGCTCCCACTCGGAAGCCTTCATCATGGGCCGCGTCTTTCGCCAGCCCGGACGACTGAGAAGCTGGGAAAAAGGCGGCATTGCCCGCGATCTGGTCGATGTCGCGCGTCGCCTGGTAAGGCACGGCGTCCGCGACGCCCGCGTCGACATCCGGATTGGCGCGACCCAGGCCACCGTCACCACCGACCGCGACGGCTATTTCCATGCCCATATCGACATTACCCACACGCTTCCTGCCGAGGCGATCTGGCACTCGGTCAAGTTGCAGGTGCTCTCCGAGGACGACGCCATCAGCACCGAGACCGAAATCTACATTCCGCCGGCGAGCACCGACCTGATCGTGATCAGCGATATCGACGACACGGTGATGTACACCGGCGTCGCCAACAAGCTGAAGATGCTGTATCGCCTGTTCATGGAGAAAGCGGATCGACGCACGGCCTTTCCCGGTGTCGCCGCGCTGTATCGGGCGCTCTACGGTGGCGCCGAGGGCAATCGTCACCGCCCCATGCTCTATGTGTCACGCGGTCCGTGGAGCATCTACGAAGTTCTCGAGATGTTCTTCAACATGAACCGTATTCCGGTAGGGCCGATCCTGTTCCTGCGCGAATGGGGCATGACGTTGAAGCGCCCGTGGCCACGCAAGGCCGAGGACCACAAGTCCGACGTGATCCGCAACATGCTGTCGCTCTACGACACGTTGCCGTTCATCCTCATCGGCGACAGCGGCCAGCGGGACCCGGAGGTCTACACCGAGATCGTCAAGGAACACCCGGAACGCGTGCGCGCCATCTATATCCGCAAGGTGGACAACGATCCGGCGCGCGACGCGGCCATCGAGGCGCTGGCCAACGAGGTCCGCCACGCCGGTTGCGAACTGATTCTCGCCCATGACAGCGTGAGCATGGCGGAGCATGCGCTCTCGAAGGGGTACATTTCGGAGGAAGGCTGCGAGGCGGTACGCAAGGATACGCACCAGCACCAACAGTAGTCTCGGTCGGCGGCGCCTGCCGCCCGCCTTCCCTCGTCAACCCTAGTTCAACTGCCCTTTCCAGCTGCCCCTGCCTTGCGCGCCTTCTCTTCCACCACGCTTTTCCCGTCATCCTTTGCCTTCGTTCTTGCCATCGGTTATCGCCGGGCAAAGGCATCGAATCTCCAGAGCCTGATTCGCGGCAGCGATTGATACAGGTTAACGGCAGCCGAATCCCTGCTTGCCATCCTCGGAGGCGGCTTCTAGTTGTAAGAGGAGTTTCACACCAACGGCAGGTGCTCCGGTTGGCTGTCGATCACGGATGACGATATCTCGGAACTCTCTGCCGTCTATTCGAACCAGGAGATACGGATGTCCAACAACCCTCACACGTCCTCCAACCGTGGCGGCCCCAACGACACGGACGTCAAGACCACAGAGCAGAGCAAGTCGGAGAATCTGGAAAAGTACCGCAGCGATGCCGAGGGGCACGATCTGCGCACCAATCACGGCACCCGGATCGCCGACAACCACAATTCGCTGAAGGCGGGCGAGCGTGGCCCGACGCTGATGGAAGATTTCGTCTTCCGCGAGAAGCTCAACCATTTCGACAACGAGCGCATTCCCGAGCGTATCGTCCACGCCCGCGGCGCGGCGGCGCACGGCTATTTCCAGCCTTACGCGGAAGCCGCCCGGTACTCCAAGGCCGGGCTGTTTCAGGATCCCGACAAGAAAACGCCGGTATTCGTGCGCTTTTCCACCGTCCAGGGGGCCCGCGGTTCCAACGATACCGTTCGTGACGTGCGCGGCTTCGCCACCAAGTTCTACACCGACGAAGGCAACTGGGATCTGGTCGGCAACGACATGCCGGTCTTCTTCATCCAGGACGCGATCAAGTTTCCCGACTTCGTGCACGCGGTGAAGCCCGAACCGCATAACGAGATTCCTCAGGGGCAGTCGGCCCACGACACCTTCTGGGATTTCGTCTCGCTGATGCCGGAAAGCTCACATATGGTGTTGTGGACCATGTCCGACCGCGCCTTCCCGCGTCATTACCGCAACATGGAAGGCTTCGGCGTGCATACCTTCCGACTGGTCGACAGGCTGGGCAAGTCGCGCTTCGTCAAGTTCCACTGGAAGCCGCTGGCCGGCACCTGTTCGCTGATCTGGGACGAAGCGCAGAAGCTGTGGGGCCGGGATCCGGACTTCAATCGTCGCAACATGTGGGACGATATCGAGAACGGCAACTTTCTGGAATTCGAGTTCGGGATTCAGGTCGTGGAGGAAGAGGACGAGCACAAGTTCGACTTCGATATTCTCGACCCGACCAAGCTCATTCCCGAGGAGCAGGTGCCGGTCACCCCTATCGGCAAGATGGTGCTCAACCGCAACCCGGACAACTACTTCGCCGAGACCGAGCAGGTGGCCTTCAACCCGGCCCATATCGTGCCGGGGATCGACTTCACCAACGACCCGCTGCTGCAGGGCCGGCTGTTCTCCTATCTCGATACGCAGATGCTGCGCCTGGGCGGGCCCAACTTCCACGAGATCCCGATCAACCAGCCGGTATGCCCGTTCCACAATAACCAGCGCGACTCCATGCACCGCCAGACGATCAACAAGGGACAGGCCTCCTACGAGCCCAATTCGATCGACGGCGGCTGGCCCAAGGAGACGCCGCCCGCGGCGGAAAACGGCGGGTTCGAGACAGTCAACGAGCGAATCGACGCCAACAAGGTTCGCGCGCGCAGCGCATCGTTCGGCGACCACTACTCCCAGGCGACACTGTTCTGGAACAGCCAGACCGATGTCGAGAAGGAACACATCATCGCTGCCTACACCTTCGAGCTATCCAAGGTGCAGCGCCCATGGATCCGCGAGCGGGTGATCAAGGAGATTCTGCCCAACATCGATCTGGAGCTGGCACGCCGGGTCGGCGAGAACCACGGCATCGAGGCGCCTTCCAGCAAGCCGGCGCCGGCCGATGAACTGGGCCGGAGTTCGCAGCAGGAATCCCCGGCGCTGAGCCTGATGACGCGTCTTCCGGGCAATATCCAGTATCGCAAGGTAGCGATTCTGGTCGCCGACGGTGTCGACAGCGATCAGGTGGAGGCGATCAAGACCAGGCTCGAGGCCGAAGGTGCCGAAGGCATGGTGATCGCCCCCAGCATGGCGCCGGTGAAGGCCGCAAACGGCCAGACGGTCACGCCCGATGCCATGCTCAACGGCCAGCCCTCGGTGACCCTGGATTCGGTCATCGTCGTCGGCGGGGCGGAAAGCGTCCGGACGCTGTCGCAATCCGGACAGGGGCGCTACTACGTTCAGGAAGCCTACAAGCACCTCAAGGCGATTGCGGCCATCGGTGAGGGCAAGGAGCTGTTGTCCGCGGCCAACGTGCCCTCCCAGGAAGACGGCATCTTCCTCGGCGTCAGCGTGGACGACGTATTCACCCCCTTCACTCAGGCCATGGGGCAGCACCGCGTCTGGTCACGCGATGCCAGGGCCAACGATATGCCGGCTTAGCGCTCTTTAGGGTCTAGTACGTCATGGCCTGTACGTCATGGCCTGGTACGTCTTATCCGGCAGGGTCGTCTCAGGCGGCCTTGCCGGAAGCGATGTCGGCTACCAGCGCCTTGAGGACCCGCCAGAACTCCTCGACGGAAGCCAGTTCGGTGCGCTCGGTAGGCGAATGCGCGCCGCGAATTACCGGCCCGAAGGAGATCATCTCCAGCTGCGGATACTTGCCGCCGATGATGCCGCACTCCAGTCCGGCGTGAATCACCTTGACCGCCGGGTCCTCGCCCAGTTCTTCCCGGTGCAGACGACGGAAACGGGTCAGCAGTGTGCTATCCGCGCTCGGCGTCCAGCCCGGATAGACATTCTCGACCCGCGTCTGGGCGCCGATCAGACCAAACAGCGCCGTGAACCGGTCGGCCAGATTGCGCGTCGCGCTATCCCGCAGCGAGCGCACCAGCGCACACAGGTGGAAACGCCCTTTCTCCAGAGACACCACACCAAGATTGTTGGAAGTCTCGACGACGCCCGGCACTTCGACGCTCATGCGTTCGACGCCATAGGGCGCGGCATGCAGGGCGGAAACCAGCAGTTGGGTCGCGGTATCGGTGAGCGCTTCCACATCGTCGTCGCAGGAGACCGCCGCCGGCGACAGGGAGAGCGTCACGTTGTCGTCGACGCCCGCCAGCTCCTCGCGGTAGAGCGCCTGCAAGTTGGTGAGCGCTTCCTCCACCGCCGGCAGGTGATGCTCATCGACCACGATGGTGGCAAAGGCTTCGCGTGGCAGGGCGTTACGCAACGTGCCGCCGTGGTAGTCCACCAGGCGAATCTCGAACTCGCCCAGTCCTCGCAGCGCGCGAACCAGCAGCTGGTTGGCGTTGCCGAGTTCCTTGTGAATGTCGGCCCCGGAGTGCCCGCCGACCAGGCCGGTGAGAGAAACCCGGCGCATCACCTCCCCTTCGTCGCAGCCGCGCATCGGCAGATCGGCATCGACGACCACGTCGGCGCCGCCGGCACAGCCGATGTAGACCTCGCCACGATCTTCGGAATCGAGATTGAGCAGATAGCGGCCTTCCAGCCAGTTCTCGTCCAGCGACAGCGCGCCCTGCAGCGAGGTCTCCTCCTCCAGGGTGAACAGCGCCTCGAGCGGGCCGTGATCGATATCGTCCGCTTCGAGAATCGCCAGTGCCGCCGCGACGCCGAGACCGTTGTCGGCACCGAGCGTGGTGCCACGGGCGTGCAGCCAGCCGTTCTCGACGTAGGTATCGAGCGGGTCGTTGAGGAAATCGTGAGGATGGTCGCTGTTGGCCTGCGTGACCATGTCGAGATGACCCTGCAGGATCACGCCGGGCACCGCCTCGCAGCCCGGGCTCGCTGCCTTGCGTATGCGCAGGTTGCCGTAGCTGTCGCGATCATGGGCCAGCCCCTTGTCGTCGGCCCAGCGCTCGAGAATGTCGACCAGTTTCGCTTCGTGACCAGAGGGACGCGGCGTATTGCAGAGCGTCCGGAAATGGCGCCACACGGGCTCGGGAGAGAGTTGCAGCAGATGATCGTTCATGGTCGATTCCAGCCTCGTCGTGCGGCGAGCAGGCCACCGCAACGGGTGTCGAAAGAGTGATGAATGAAATCCTGGCCGGCGGCGGACCGCGGCTCTTTTCGGGAAACGCTGAATAAATCGGCGAGCAGGATGAAGCGCAAGGCGCCCGGAGCGCAGGAACCGGAACCTATGAGGTATAGGTGAGGATTCCGAGCACCGCGCAACGCAGCGATTCGCCTGCGCAGACATTTCTGCAGCGTTTCCTTGAGGTGCCAACACCTTACTCGCCTGGCTGCAACTTGACCATATCCGGCACAAGGCCGGCGAGATCTCGGCGCTCGCCGTGCCAGGCCAGCAACGCCGCCGCCAGCCGGCGTGCCGTCACCAGCCGTTCGCGCCGGCCCTGCGACGAGAGCGCTTCATCCCGATACTGGAACAGCGCCGCCACCGCAGCGACCACCCGGGGCGCCGCCGCGAGCTCGGTATCCTCCGGGCCGTCATCCGTCACGACGGCAGCGCTGTCGTCCATCAGCACGTCCGGCAGGCTCGCCAGCGGTCGTTGCCGCCACCAGGCCAGCCAGGCCAGGCGCAGCCACGGGCGGATCGGCGCCAGCTCGCCACCGCCCGCAGCGAACCAGCCGAGCCGTTCGGCCAGATCGGCAGGCTCGACCGGCGCCGCTCCCTCGTGCAGCCAGGCCGCCACGACAAGCGGTTCGATATCCCGCAGCTCGCTTGCCAGCAGATCCGGCAGGCAGCGGACGAAGTCGTCGTTCATGCGAGCCAGCGCCGAACTGGCGCCAGCCGTCAGACCGCGCCCCATCATCTGCGCCGGCTCGCCGCTGGAGGCCTCCCGGGTGAGCCCCACGCGCAGCGAGACGAAGCCCTGCCGGCGCCAGAAGCGGATCAGCGCCGGCTCCGCGCCGAAGCTCACGCCCAGCCGGTCCAGGCCGTGCGCTCGGGCCGTCGTCGCGACCCGTTCGATCAGAGCCGCCCCGACGCCTCGGCGCCGGGCCGCCGGATGCACGGCAATCCGCATGATGCGCCACCAGCGAGCGAGCGCGGCCTCCTCGTAGCCGCCGTGGGTCGCCAGCGACTGCGCCAGCAGATGGCCCCTCGGGCGCCGCTGCCCCCGATAGATGGCGTTGGCCAGGGTCGCGTCGAAGCCACCCTCCTGCTGGAGCACGCAGATGCCCACCGCATGCTGCTTCTCAGCGTCGTCGCAGACGAACGCGGCCAGCAGGTGAACGTCCGGGCCATCCAGCAACTGGCGCAGGTCGCTAGGCGAGGTGCGGTAGTGCGCCTGTACCAGCAACCCGAAGAGAGGGCCGAGTCGCGCCTCGTCCCGGGCGAGCGCCGCCCGGTCCAGCCAGGCGTAGGTGATCGGCGCCTTCGGTAGCGCGCTGGAGACGGCCTCGGCTTCGGCGGCCTCGGCATCCAGACACAGCAGTTCCCGGGTCAACGCTTCCAGCGGATCGCCGGCACCCCAGCGGATCGGCGTCTGCAGCGTGAGCCGCTTCCACTCCGGCGTCAGTCGATCCAGCGCGTCGCGTAGGCGCACCTCGAAACCGCGCCCGGTGCCTTCATAGCCATGCACGGTAGTGGCGAAGGCGATGCGGGGAAAGTGCTGCAGCCATGACGTCAGCCGAGCCGCGGGAATCGACGCCGCCTCGTCGATGAACAGCGTCGGCGGGGAGCGCGTGTCGATATCGGCAGAGGCCAGTTCGGGAACCACCTGCTCCGGCGCCAGCCACTCGATGCGGCAGACATGGCCGTTCAGGTCGACCTCGAAGCGACCGGCCTCGCGACGGCCCTCGGGCAGCAACTGCTCGAGGCGTTCGAACACCGCCTCGACCGCGACGAGACTCGAGGCAGTGATCCAGAGCCGCCGTTCGCCCTGCCTCAGCCGCCGTGCCGCGGCGATGCCCAGCGCTGCGCTCTTGCCGCGCCCGCGATCGGCGATCAGCACCACCGGGCGCCGACGCCGCATTCGCGTCAGTCGCGATACCGCGGTGGCCTGATCGGCGGTCAGGCAGTCTTCGTCCGCCACGGGTTGCCCGGTCGTGTGATGCCCGGTCGCGTGATGCCCGGTCGTGGGATGCCCGGTCGCGTGATGTTCGGGCGCGCGATACTCGGACGTATGATGCTCGGACGTGTGATGCTCGGGCGTAAAGAGATCAGCCAGGGCCGGCGCGCTCGGTAGCGAATCCTCCGCCGGCCATGTGGCCACGTCGGAACGCCGCTGCAGCATCTCGGCAAGCCGCCGCAGGTAATTCGTCGTCAGCGTTTCAACGCCGTGGGGCCAGTGCGCAAGCCGCTGGTAGTCCGCATCCGGGCGCCACTCTCCGCTGTCCGGCAACTGCCAATGCGCCGGTGTCAGCAGCACCAGCCAGCCCCCGGCCTGGACGGCGCCACTGATGGCGCCGAAAGCGTCCGGATCGAACCCGGCCTGCGCGGATACCGCATCGAACACCACCAGATCGTGCTCGCTGCCCAGCCGGCTGCGAGCGCGGGACGCACTCAGGCGCACCGAGGCATGCGGCCCGGCCGAGATATCGGACGGACTCGAGGATTCGGGGCCGATCCACAGCGGCGAGCGCCAGCGCCCCGCCGCCATCAGGGAAAGCGCCTTGCGGCGCGCACGCGAAGCGTCGTCGGCGATCCACAGCACGCCGCGCCAACGCCGTCGCTGCAGGTCATCGTCTTGATCGACCAGCCAGTCGGTGAGCGCGGAGCCCTCATTCGGCGCGGACATTGGCGAGGCCTAGCCGAAGGCACCGCCGAGATCGGGTTTCATCGTCGGGCAGTAGCGCGCGACGACCACGGCCAGCAGGATGCCGCCCAGCGTCAACGCCACCGGCAACCAGTTGAACACGACGCCGGAAGAGACGTAGAGATAGAGGAAGAACACCGCCATCACGCCGCCGCCCATCACGCGTCCGGCCTTGATGCCGGCCAGATAGACACTCAGCAGCACGCCGGCGAAAGGGATCAGCACACTGAACAGGTTGATCACGAACTCGCGGCCACTGGCGGCCACGCCGGGCAGGATCAGCCGCGCCACCAGCTCCCACGCCACGAGATAGACCAAGACCGGCGCGGCAAAGCTGCCGATCAGGCGCAGAACGGTGCGGACGGGCTCGTCGGCGCCGGGTTTGTGGGGCTGGGGGGTATTCATGGCGGCAACATCCTGAACGATCGATCGAAACTGAGGTAGGTCAGCAGGAAAGCCAGATTACAGAAAGAAGCTTCGAGCTTCGAGCTTCGAGCTTCGAGCTTCGAGCTTCGAGCTTCGAGCTTCGTCGCAATGATACGCCGACGATCCCGGCCCGCAGTCAATGCTCGATCTTCTTGAGCAGAAACACCAGCGGCACGCAGAGCAGGTAGATACAGCCCAGCCACAGGAAGATGTCGTTGTAGGCCAGCACCTGAGCCTGGACGCCAAAGCGCTGCCCGAGCAGGGCCACGGCGCTGTGATAAGGGTCGGCAACGTGACCGACCAGCATCGCCTGATAGTTGTCGATCTGCTGCTGGACCGCGATCCGCCCTTCGTTGAGCGCCGGGATCAACTGGTTCCAGTGGTAGTCCACCCGCCAGTCGCGGACGGTGTCGAGCATCGCCAGGCCGACCGCGCCGCCGAGGTTACGCATCACGCTGAAGAGCCCGGCGGCATTGCCCAGCTCCTGCGGTGGCAGCGTGCCCAGGGCGATCCGTGACGCCGGAATGATGCCCATGCCACGCACGACCTGCGGCCAGAAGAACTGCCAGAAGCCGGATTCGCTGGTCAGGTTGTTGTTCATCACCGTCCCGATGCCGATCAGCGTCAGACCGAAGAACAGCAGCACGCGCAGGTCGACCGAGTTGGTCAGCCGCCCCACGATCGGCGCGGTGAAGAACATCGCTACCCCGGTGACGAACATCACCTCGCCGATCTGCAGGCTCGAATAGCCGCGTACGCCACCGAGGAACAGCGGCATCAGGTAGACCAGGCCGTACATCGCGATCCCGACCACGAACACCAGGCCGGTGCCGATCGAGAAGTTGAGATTGCGGAAGGCATGGAGATCCACGATCGGCGAGTGGTAGGTGAACACGCGCCAGAAGAAGCCGACGCAGGAGGCCGCGCAGAGCAGCGTCATCCACACGATCAGCTCGCTTGCGAACCAGTCGTCGCCCGGCCCTTCCTCCAGCACGAACTCGAGGCTGCCGAGAAACAGCGCGATCAGGATCAGGCCGCGGAAATCGAGCCGCTTGGCGACACTCGCATCGCCCTCGTCGATATCCAGGAAACGCCACGCGGCCAGCGTCACGCAGATACCGGGAATGACGTTGGCCAGGAACAGCCAGTGCCAGCTGAACAGCTCGGTGACGTAGCCGCCCACCGTCGGGCCGATCGAGGGCGCCATGGTCACCACCATGCCGATCACGCCCTGGACCGCCCCCATCGCCCGGCGCGGAAACAGCGTGAAGCTGATCGCCTGGGTGATCGGAATCATCGCACCACCCATGAAGCCCTGGATGGCGCGCAGCACGATCAGCTGCTCGATGCTGTTGGCCAGCGCGCAGCCGAGACTGGCCAGCGTGAAGCCGGCGCAGGAGATGACGAAGGCGACGCGGGTGGAGAGCCAGCGCATCAGCACGCCGGATAGCGGGATCATTATGATCTCCGCGACCAGATAGGAGGTCTGGATCCAGGAGATCTCGTCGCTCGAGGCCGAGACGCCGGCCTGGATCTCGTTCAGCGAACTGGCGACGATCTGGATATCCAGGATCGCCATGAACATGCCGAACACCGCCGCTATGAACCCGAAGCGGTAGTGCCACGAGGGCATCTCCTGCGGGCCGGCCCCTGAGGGTGCTGCGACGTCACTCATCCAGCAGGCTCACGACTGACCGTTGCCATCGTGCCCGTCTTCCAGGCTGGGGCCGGGATCGAAATAGATCGCCTGGCCGTCGACTTCGCGGGTATCCACGGAGGGCACCACCGAAAGGCCGGACTGCAGCCGCCACAGCTGCTCCTCGGGGCCGGTGACGCGAATCTTGACCGGTACGCGCTGCACGATCTTGTTGAAGTTGCCGGTGGCGTTGTCCTGCGGGAGCAGGCTGAACTGGGTGCCAGTGGCTGGCGCTACGCTGTCCACCTTGCCCTTAAACTCGATGTCGGAATAGGCGTCCACTTCCAGCGATACCGGCTGGCCGACCCGCATCCGCTCGATCTGGGTCTCCTTGTAATTGGCGACCACGTAGGCCGTCTGGACGGGCACCAGCTGCATCAGGGTGAGTGAGGGCTGGGCCAGATCACCGGGCTCGACGGTGAGATTGCCGACCACGCCGTCGCGTCTGGCGACGATACGGGTCTTCTCCAGTTGGCTCTGGGCGTAGTCGATATCGGCCTGAGCCGCATCGCGGTTGGCCTTGGCGCTATCGATCGAGGCCTGGTCCGCCGACAGCCGGCGTTTCGCAGACTCGACGCTCGCCTGGCGCGCCGCCAGCGTCGCCTGGGCGACACGCAGCGTGGCCTGATCGTCCTGCAGTTACTGGCGCGAAGCGTAATTGTTCGCCGCCAGCGACTGCGAGCGCTCGAGATGCTGGCGGGCCTGGGCGACATCGGACTGCGCCGCCGTCACCTGCGCCTGGGCCTCGTCGATGCTGGCCCGGTCGAGTTCCACCTGACGCTCCGCCTGGGTCACGTTGGCGGTACTGACGGCCAATTGCGCCCTGGATTGCGCCAGCTGGCTACGGGTATCACGGTCGTCGAGCTGCACCAGCAGGTCGCCCTGTTTGACGCGCTGGTTATCCTCCACCGCCACCTCGGTCACCCGCGCACTGATTTCGGCACGCACGGCGACGCTGTCGGTATAGACGTAGGCGTTGTCCGTCTCGATGAAATAGCGGCCGGTCTGCCACCATTGCCACGCGAAGACCAGCGCCACCGCCAGCACGACCAGTACCACCACTGCCGAATAGAGTTTCTTCTTGATCTTCATGCCGAGCCTGTTTTCATGCCGGAGACACACGCCAACTCAATGTGTAGTGTAGACTACACTATCTTTTTGAAAACGCCACCGGGCCACCGCAATCGGACCACGCCGGCACGAGGAAGCGCCATGTCATCGCCAGCCCCCAAAGACTCCCCACCGACGACCGAGCGCGGCCGCCAGCGTCGGGATGCCCTGCTCGACGCAGCGCAGCGGCTGTTTCTCGAACGTGGCTACGGTCAGGTCAGCGTCAACGACATCGTCGCCCAGGCTGGCGGTTCCCTGTCTACCCTCTATCGTCACTTCGGCAACAAGGAAGGGCTGTTTCAGGCGATGATCGAACGCCGTTCGCATCATATCTACGACACCCTGACCGCCGAAGGCGTCGACGAGCTCCCCGTCGAGGCCGCGCTGCAACGCCTGGGGATCGACCTGCTGATCAAGGTGATGGACGAGGAAACCCTGGGAATCTACCGCGAAGTCGTGGCGGAAAGCCCTCGCCAGCCGCCACTGGCCCGGCTGTTCTTCGACGGCGGTCCGGGCCGCGTACGCCAGGCGCTGGCGGACTACTTCGAGCGACGGATGCAAAGACAGCTCATGCCGGCCTGCGACAGCGTCGAGCTCGCCGGCATCTTCCTTGGCATGCTGCTGGGCGAATGGCACCTCATCCGCGTGCTGCAACTGGAATCGCCGCCCTCCCGGGCGGCGATGGAGAAGCGCGTCGAGCGCTGTGTGGACCTGTTTCTGCGCGGCGCGATGGCGGATCGAGCGGAGTAGCCGCCGCACCACGCTCTACCAGGACATCATCGGACGCCGTCAGGACGCGATCAGATCGGCGATCTTGATCGGCATGTCACGGATACGCTTGCCGGTGGCGTGGTAGACAGCGTTCGAGATCGCCGCCGCCATGCCGGTAATCCCGATCTCGCCGACCCCTCGGGCGCCGAATTCATTGAAATTGAAGTCGGGGTTATCCAGCAGCTCGACTTCAATGTCGGGAATGTCGGCATGGACCGGCACGATGTAATCGGCGTAGTTGTTATTGTAGATGTTGCCCGCCGGGTCGTACTCGGTTTCCTCGAACATTCCCATCCCCATGCCCATCACGATCGAGCCTTCGACTTGGTTCCTGGCGGTCAATGGGTTGATCGCCCGACCGATGTCGATCGTGCTGACCACGCGAGAGACCCGCAGACGGGAGATGCCCGGATCCCAACGTATTTCGACGAAGTGGGCGCCGAACGAGCGAAACGAGAACTTGTCCTGCTCGTCACCCGGCGCCGCGCTGGCCTCACCTTCCGCCATGCCGCGCTGCAATTTGTCGAGCAGCTCGGCGAAGGAGAGCGTCTGGCTGCCGTCGCTGAGCGTGCCGTTCTCGAACGTGAGCGCATCGGCTTCCTTGCCCTCGAAAGGCGCGCCGTCGGCGATCGCGAGCTGCTTGAGCTGTTCGATCGCGTCGCGGGTCGCTCCGGCGACCGCCGGCAGCGTGGTGGCGGTCGCCATCGAACCGCCGGAGAGCGGCCCGGCCGGCAGCGTCGAGTCGCCCAGCTTGACCTCGATGCGCTCGAGCGGCACGCCGGTCAGTTCGCTGGCGGTCTGGGCGACGATGGTATAGGTGCCGGTGCCGATATCCTGGGTGCCGCAGGCGACTTGCACTTTGCCGTCGGCGCGCAGTTCGACCCGAGCCTTGCAGTGGCTGCGCATCGCCTCCCAGGTGGCATCCGCCATGCCCCAGCCGATGATCTCGTGACCATCGCGCATCGAGCCGATCTGCGGATTGCGTTTCTCCCAGCCGAAGCGCCGCGAGGCGTCGTCCCAGCATTCGCGCAGATGGTTGCCGGACCACGGCAGATCGGCGGAGGGATCGCGCTCGGCGAAGTTCCTGCGGCGCAGCTCCAGCGGGTCCATGCCGAGTTCGATCGCCATTTCGTCCATGGCGATCTCCAGCGCCACGCTGCCCGACACTTCGCCCGGCGCGCGCATCGAGGTCGGCGTGCCGTGATTGACCTGGACCCGGCGCTGCGACACCGAGACGTTGTCGCAGGCGTAGACCCGTGGCGTGCCACTGCCGACCGACTCGGTATAGGCATCGACGAACGAGGTCTCGTTCTGGCTGTCGTGGCGGATCGACAATAGTTTGCCGTCGCGGTCGGCGGCCATGCGGATGCGCTGGCGCGAGGCCGGGCGGTTGCCGGCGTTGCAAAAGTTCTGCTGGCGCGACAGCACCGTCTTGACCGGCCGACCGACCATCCTCGCGGCCACGGCGGTGATCACCGCATGGGGCCACATGAACAGCTTGCTACCGAAGCCGGAGCCGATGTAATGGGCGATGACGGTGACCTTCTCCGGCGGAATCCCGAAGATCTGCGCCATGGCGTTGCGCTGGAACACCACGCCTTGCGTGGATTCGTAGACGGTCAGCCGGTCTCCGTCCCAATAGGCGATGGAGGCGTGCATCTCCATCGCCACGTGGGTCTCCATGGCGATGGTGTAGGTGTGGTCGAACTTGACCGGCGCCGACTCGAAGGCGCCTTCCGGATCGCCCCGCGATACCGCTTCGTCGCCGGCCTCCTCGCCTTCGTCATCGGTCTGGAACAGCCCCGGCACCGCCGTTTCTTCCTCGTAGCGCGCGGTGACCAGCCGTGCGGCGGCACGCGCATGCTCGAAGGTGTCGGCGATCACCATGGCGATGTACTGGCCTTCATAGTGAATGCCGTCGTCTTCGAACGGCAGACGCGCTTCGCCGACCTTGTTCTGCTCCGCCATGGTGTTCGGCGAGTGGAACAGGCGGCCTTCGGAGCCGCAGGCCGGGTTGTTGTCGGAATGCTGCAGCGTGGGGAAGTTGCCACGATGGACGATCTCGATCACGCCCGGCGACTGGCGCGCCGCCTCGAGATCGAGCCCCACGAGCCGACCGCGGGCAATGGTGCTCGGCACCGGATAGCCATAGACCTGACCGAGCAGATTGTGATCGGCGGCGTAATCCGCCTTGCCGGTCAGCTTGAGTTCACCGTCGATGCGGGTCGTGCGGTGACCAATGATTGATTCCGTCATCGTTGCATCTCCTTAGCTCTGTGCGGTCACCGTCGCGAGAGCGCGGACGATCGCCTGCTTCGCCAGTGGAATCTTGAACGCGTTGTCGCGATGCGCCACGGCGCCGGCCATGGCCGCCTCGGCCGCTTTCTGGAACGTTTCCTCCGTCGCGGGCTGGCCGCTGAGCGCCGCTTCCGCCTCATGAGAGCGCCACGGTTTGGTGCCGACACCGCCCAGCGCGATGCGCGCTTCACGGATGGCATCGCCGTCCATGGCCACCACGGCGGCACAGGAAGCCAGCGCGAACTCGTAGGACATCCGGTCGCGCAGTTTGAGATAGTGGCCCCTGGCGCCGTCGATCGGGGCGTCGAGGGTAACGTGGGTAATCAGCTCGCCATCGTTCAGATCGTGCTCGCGCTCCGGCGTATCGCCCGGCAGCAGGTGGTAATCCTCAAAGGGAATGTCACGAGTGCCGCCCGGCCCCTCGACGGTCAGGGTCGCGCCCAATGCCTGCATGCCCACGCACATGTCGGAGGGGTGGACGGCAATGCAGTGATCGCTCGTCCCCAGCACTGCATGGTTGCGGTTGATGCCTTCCAGCGCGCCACAGCCGGAGCCGGGTTCGCGCTTGTTGCACGGCCGCGCCGGGTTGCGGAAGTACGGGCAGCGGGTGCGCTGCATGACATTGCCCGCCGTGGTAGCCACGTTGCGCAGCTGGGTCGAGGCGCCGGACAGCAGCGCCTCGGACAGCACCGGATAGTCGGCGAGGACACGCTCGTGGTAGGCCAGGTCGGTATTGGTCACCAGCGCGCCGATCTTGAGCCGGCCGTCGTCGAGTGATTCGATGTCGGTCAGCGGCAGCCGGTTGACGTCGACCAGACGCTGCGGGCGCATGATGTCGAGCTTGACCATGTCGATCAGGTTGGTGCCACCGGCGATGAAATCGGCGCTGTGGTCGTTGCCATGCAGAGCGGTCGCCTCGGCGACATCCCCGGCGCGCTGATAGGAAAAATTGCGCATGCTGAACGCCTCCTCAGACCTTTTCACGCGCGGACTGGACCGCACTCAGAATGTTCTTGTAAGCGCCACAGCGGCAGATGTTGCCGCTCATCGCTTCCTTGACCGAGGCATCATCGCTGCCGATGCGCTCGTCATTGAGCATCGACACGGTCGACATCATCTGCCCCGCGGTGCAGTAGCCGCACTGGTAGGCGTCGTGTTCGAGGAGGGCTTCCTGCACCGGATGGAGCTGGCCGTCGCGGGCGAGCCCTTCGACGGTGGTGATCTCGCTGCCTTCATGCATGACCGCGAGTGTCAGGCAGGAGTTGGCCGAGTGGCCGTCGATCAGCACGGTGCAGGCGCCGCACTGGCCGTGATCGCAGCCCTTCTTGGTGCCGGTCAGGTCGAGGCGTTCGCGCAGGGCGTCGAGCAGCACCACGTTGGGCTCGACCTCCAGGGTGACGGGCTCGCCATTGATCGTCAGGCTGACCGTCACGGTATTGCTGGATCGCGAAGCGTCGCTGGGTTGCAAAGCGTCATCGGGGGAATGCACGGAATCGTCCATCATGCCGGCTCCTCATCGGGGGTCGAAGACCGCGGCGCCTCAGCGCGTCACTGCGCTGCGCCACGGTTCGTTGTCTTGAACAGTCACCTCGAGCGGAAGACTCGAGTTGATCGGGGCCACGGGTTCGAATCCTGCTGGAACGGCTCGAGCCAGGCCGGAACACCGCAGACGAATACCGAGCGCGTTTCGGTCGGCGAACAGGCCTTTCGTCACGGGATATCAGGCGGCGTGATGCTGTCAGGACATCGAGGCCGCCTTGCCAACACAGCATAGACACCACATCCCGATCCCGCTCGACGCCCGGCCAAGAAATTTTCGGGCTGCGCCGACGTGATCGCATCGACGATAATGTCCCGCGTAAACTGGCCCGCAAGATCGCTCTGACCAAGGTCATGCTGCCGACGACGCCGCTCTGATCAGCGATCAGAGCACGTCGCACCATCGATCCACGGCCCTGCGCCAGCCGCTCACTGACTGAATAGATTTTGGGAGAACTGCATGATCCGCTCCGTCGTTCCACGCACGGCAAAGCTACGACGCACCCTGGCGACCACGCTGGCCGCCCTGGCCATCAGCACCCCTGCCCTGGCACAAGAGCCGGCCACCGAGGTGCCGGGACTCATCGTCGCCAGGAGCGACGCAAGCGTTCACGACACGGCCACGCGATTCGCCGAGCAGGCCCGCACCAGCGGCATGACCGTGTTCGCCCGTGTCGACCATCGCCAGAGCGCGATGTCCCGCAGCATGGCGTTGCTGCCCAACGAAGTGATCATTTTCGGTGACCCCAAGACCGCCACGCCGCTGATGCAGTGCGCGCCCACCGCCGGCATCGACCTGCCGATGAAGGCGCTGGTCTGGCAGGACGACGAAGGCCAGACCTGGCTCGGCTACAACGACCCGGCGTGGATCGCCGAACGTCACGGCGCCGCCGACTGCCCCGCCATCGGACCGCTGCAACAGGCGATGCAGAAGCTCGTCGAAGCGACGTTGCAGCAGTAGTAGTATCAAACCCGTAAAAGCGAGATCGAAAAAACCGCCGCCCTCCGGTTTGGCATTTCCGAAGGGCGGCGGCTTTCGCTGGGACACAGAACCCTCTCAAGCGTTCCGCGTCTTACTCACGTTACGCACTCTGCGTCTATCGACTATGCACTCCGTGCCTGGGGCACGTCGTCCATCAGCTTGTCGAGGGTGATCGGCAGTTCGCGGATGCGCTTGCCGGTGGCGTGATGGACCGCGTTGGCGACAGCCGCCGCGAGCCCGGTAACGCCGATCTCGCCGATGCCGCGGGCGCCGTACTCGTTGAATGCCAGATCCGGATAGTCGAGCAGGATCACGTCGATTTCCGGCTGGTCGGCATGCACCGGCACCACGTATTCGGCATAGTCGTTGTTGACCGGCCGGGCGTTGCGCTCGTCGTACTCGGTGGCCTCGAACAGTCCCATGCCGATGCCCATCACCACGGCGCCTTCGACCTGGTTGCGCGCGGTGGTTTCGTTGATCACCTTGCCGACGTCGATAGCGCTGACCACCCGCGCCACGCGCAGATGCGAGATACCCGGGTCCCAACGTACCTCGACGAAATGGGCGCCGAAGGAGCGATAGGAGTACTTCGAGTCGGCGGCCTCGGTATGTGCTTCCCCGTCGGCGCTGCCGTAACGCCCGGCCTCGAGGATCTCGGCGAAGCTCACCTGCCTGCCGTCGGCATTGCGCAGGCCGCCGTTCGCGACTTCCAGCTCTTCGCCGGACACCCCGGCAAAGGCGCCGTTGCTGCCGGTGGCGTAGCGTTTCATCTCGTCCAGCGCGTTGCGGGCCGCCCCGGCGATGGCCGGCAGCGTGGTCGCCGTCGCCCACGAGCCCCCGGAGACCGGACCGTCCGGATAGGAGGAGTCGCCCAGCTTGACGGTAATGCGATCGATCGGAATGCCGGTCACGTCGCTGACCGTCTGGGCGACGATGGTGTAGGTGCCGGTACCGATGTCCTGAGTGGCGCAGGAGGCGAACGCCGTGCCGTCGGCGCGAATCGAGACGCGCGCGTCGCAGGCCATCTTCAGCGCTTCCCAGTTGCACGCCGCCATGCCGTAGCCGACGATCTCGCGACCCTCGCGCATG
This sequence comes from Salinicola sp. 4072, assembly GCF_036663415.1. Taxonomy (NCBI): domain Bacteria; kingdom Pseudomonadati; phylum Pseudomonadota; class Gammaproteobacteria; order Oceanospirillales; family Halomonadaceae; genus Salinicola; species Salinicola sp. 4072. Next base: position 182,651 of record NZ_JAXOVV010000004.1, read on the forward strand.
CTGCCGATCTGCGGGTTGCGATCGGCCCAGCCGAAGCGTTCGGCAGCCTGGTTCGTCGCTTCGACGATATGGTTGCTCGAGAAATCCAGATCCTTGCTCTCGTCGCGTTCGGCGTAGTTGTCGAGCCGGAACTGAACCGGATCGACACCGGCAGCGTCGGCCATCTCGTCGATGGCGGATTCGAGCGCGAACAGCCCCGGCGCGGCGCCCGGCGCCCGCATCGAGGTCGGCGTGCCGCGATTCACCTGCGTGGTCTCGTGGCTCACCGTCAGATTGGGGCAGCTGTAGAGGCTCTTGGTCACGCTGCCGCAGGTCTCGACATACTGGTCGGTAAAGGACGTGGTGTTGATCGACTCATGCCGCAGCGAAACCAGCTTGCCGTTGTCGTCCGTCGCCAGCCGCAGGCGCTGGCGCGTTTCCGGCCGGTGGCCGGTGGTAGTGAACATCTGCTGGCGCGGCACGACGAGCTGTACCGGACGCCCCAGCTCGCGGGACGCCGCCGCAGTGGCGATGGCGTGCGGCCAGGTCCACAGCTTGCTGCCGAAGCCGGAGCCGATGTAGGGCGCATGCACGGTGATCCGCTCCGGCGGCATGGCGAAAATCTTGGAGAGCGCCCCTTTCGCCACGACCACGCCCTGAGAGGCGTCGAAGATCGTCAGATCGCCGTTGTCCCACCATGCCGTGGAGGCGTGCATCTCCATCGGGTTGTGAGTCTCCACCGGCGTCCGGTAGGTCACGTCGATGGTGGTCGCCGCGCTATCGAACGCCGATGCCGCATCGCCGCGCTCATGGTTGCCGCTGCCCGCCCGGGTACCGTTGGCCTCGAGACCCTGCTCGAGATTGGCCACGGCCTTGTCGGCCGAGTAGGTCACCTTGACCCGGCGCGCTGCCGCCCGCGCGTTCTCGAAAGTGTCCGCAACCACCAAGGCCACGAACTGCCCTTCGTAGTAGACACGTTCGTCTTCGAACGGCAGCCGGGTTTCCTCGACCTTGTTGCCCTGGGCCAGGCTCGACGGCGTATGGTAGAGCGTCGGGAAGTGGCCGTGGTGGAAGATGTCGATGACGCCCGGCATGTTGCGGGCTTCGTCGACACTCAGCTGTGAAACCTTGCCGCTGGCGACGGTGCTGAAGACGCCGTAGCCGTAGGCCAGGTTGGGCGGCAGGTTGTCGGCGGCATAGTTGGCGCGGCCGGAGAGCTTGTCCGGGCCGTCGATACGCGGCACGCCCGCGCCGATGATGCTTTGCTGTTTGTCGCTCATGGTCGATTCTCCTCGCGGGCGATCAGGCGGTGGTCAGGTCGGTCAAGTCGACCAAGTTGCGCACGATGGCCTGCTGGCCGAGCGGGATCTTGTAGCCGTTGTGGGCGTAGGCGATGGCGTTCTGGAAGGCCAGCCTGGCGGCATCGGCAAAGACGGCTTCGCTCGCGGCCTTGCCCTTGAGTGCCGCTTCCACTTCCGGCGCGCGCCACGGCTTGGTGCCGACGCCGCCCATCGCGACACGGGCCTCGCGGATGGTGTTGCCATCCATCCGCACGATCACCGCGCTGGAGGCGAGCGCGAACTGGTAGGACTGTCTATCGCGCAGCTTGAGGTAGCCCGAGCGGCTGCCCTCGAGGGGCGCATCGAGAACGACGTGGGTGATCAGCTCGCCCGGTTCCAGAGCGTGCTCCCGTGCCGGCGTGTCGCCAGGCAGCAGGTGGAAGTCGGCGAAGTCGATCTCACGGCTACCTTCCGGCCCCTGGACGACCACGGTGGCGCCGATCGCGATCATGGCGACGCACATGTCCGAGGGGTGCGTGGCGATACAGCTGTCACTGGTGCCGAGTACCGCATGAACGGTGCGATTGACGCCGCCGATGGCGGCACAGCCGCTGCCGGGTTCACGCTTGTTGCAGTCGGAAACGCCGTCGCGGAAATAGGGGCAGCGCACCCGCTGCATCACGTTGCCGCCAGTCGTCGCCTTGTTGCGCAACTGGGTCGAAGCGCCCGCCAGCAGTGCCTGGGATAGCACGGCATAGTTCTCGACCACGCGCTTGTCCCGCGCCAGTGCGGTATTGGTCACCATCGCGCCAATACGAAGGCGGCCATCGTCGAGACGCTCGATCTCGTCGAGGGCGACGCCGTTGATGTCGACCACCTTGTGCGGCTGCATGATATCCAGCTTGACCAAATCCAGCAGCGTAGTGCCTCCGGCCAGATAAGCGGCGCCGCCGGCCAGGGACGAGACGGCGCGGTCGCTGCCGTGGGCGGCGATAGCCTGTTGCGAGCTCTCGGCGCGGGCGTATTCGAAATGTCTCATGATGCTTTCTCCTCGGTTCTGATGCGAAAGCTAGGCGAGCGAGGTTCAGACAAGGCAAAAATCGGCGAAAAAGCGCAGTTTACGAGGTTGTAAATGAGCATTTTGAGACGATTTTTAACGCCGCATGAACGAGCGCAGCCAGTTTTCGCGCAGAACCTAAACTGAGCCGCGGGCGGACTGAATGGCCGCAACGATGTTCTTGTAGGCGCCGCAGCGGCAGATGTTGCCGCTCATCGCCTCGCGCACGTCGGCATCGCTGGTGCCGATGTCATCATCCTGCAGGATCGCCACGGCACTCATCATCTGCCCGGCCGTGCAGTAGCCGCACTGATAGGCATCGTGTTCGAGAAACGCCTGCTGAACCGGATGCTGCCGGCCGTTCTTCTCGAGCCCTTCGACGGTCGTGATCTCGTCGCCGTCGTGAGTGACCGCGAGGCTCAGACACGAGTTGATCGCGGTGCCGTTGACCAGGATCGTGCAGGCGCCGCATTGGCCGTGGTCGCAGCCCTTCTTGGTCCCGGTGAGCCCGAGGCCGTGACGCAGCGCGTCGAGCAGGATCACGTTGGGTGCCACGTCCAGCTGCTGGCGCTGACCGTTGACGGTCAGCGTGATGCGCTGTTTACCCTTCGCGGGCGGCGCGTCGGTCTGCGTGCCGGGCTCGTCCGGCGAACCGGCGTAGCTCACCTGGGAAAGCGCCGGTGCTGCTGCCACTGCCAGGCCGGAAATGCCCGCGGTCTGCAGGAAACGGCGGCGACCGGGGGAGCTTGGCTGGACCGAGCTGCTCTCGGGATCGTAGATGTCTACGCCCGCACTCGAACGCGGGTTGTCGTCCATGGAATCATCCTCATCAGTTTCCGCCCATCGTTATCATGCCTGTCGTTATCATCGTTGCTATCGGCATGTCGGGCTCGCCTCGGCGCAGTCGAGGCGGCGAAGCGGCCAGCGAGAGCTCGCCAGCCAGGAAGTCAGCTAACCCCCGCCGTGTCAGGCGGCGGAGGCTTATTCAACTTAGGAGAGCCCCCGGGGCGATGCAAAGCCTGGCGGTGGATTCAGGAGTATCCCGCGGCGATCGCGGAGGATTGGGCATGAGATCGGCGCTCAGCTTTCGTCCACGGCCGCCAGTGCCACCCGCAAGTGTTCCAGCAGCACCTCCCCCGCCGGCGGCAGGCTGCGATCGGCAGCGACACAGAGCGCCAACTGAGCGTGCAGCCGTCTGTCGCTCAGCGAGCGGAAGACCAGCTCGCCCTGAGCCAGTTCGCGCGCGACATCCAGCCGGTTGAGAAAGGCGATGCCGAGCCCGGCCCGCACCAACGACTTGATCGTCAGAATGCGATTGCAGGAGGCCACCGGCACCAGAGCGTAGGGCGAGTTGGCCAGCAGCTTTTCCAGCGTCGACCCGCGGAACATCTCTCCGCTCGGCGCGACCAGCCGATGGGCGCGGCAGTCGCGCAACTTGACCGTCGCCTGCTCGGCCAGCGGATGCGATGGCGCGACGACGACGCCGAATTCGAGATTCACGCGCTGGACGAAGCGAACCTTGCGGGTCGGCGGCGGGTTGATGCAGATCCCGATGTCGGCATCGCCGATCTGCACCTGCTCCAGAATCGACTCGGTCATGCCGGTCTCGAGCACCAGCCGCAGAGCGCGAAAGCGCTGGCTGAAGGATTCCAGCAGCGTCGGAAGCAGCTGGTCGGTGAGCGACTCCACCGTCGCCAGGCGAATCTCGGCGGTTCCGGCGCCCCGGATATTGCCCAGGGTTTCCAGCAGGTGGCGTTCGTCGCGCTGCCATTGGCGAATCTGATAGAGCATCAACTCCCCGGCGGCGGACAGGCGCAGCCCCCGCGGCAACCGTTCGAACAGCGGCACGCCCAGTTCGGCCTCCAGCTTGAGAATCTGGCGATTCACGGCGGAAGCCGCCACGTGCAGCCGCTCGGCAGCCTTGCGCAGGGAACCCTGCCGGGCCACCTCTTCGAAATAGCGGAGCGATGTCTGTAGCAGCTGCATAGGAATGTTCACCGTCGTCCAAATGGCTACTGTTGCCGAAAAAAGAACGATATGCACGAAAATCGATGATGGAATCGTACAGCCAAATCTCGTTAGCTTACGAGCACCGCAAAGGCCCTCACTGAAGCAAAGCCGGCCAATACCGGGTGCAAGCCGAGTCGTTCCAGACGGCGAACGAGCGCGCAAGCGGCACCCCACTGCCAATAACAATCGGAAGCCCGTCATGAATGCCAAGACCGACAGCGATTCCAGTATCGACAGCGACGCCACGTTCGACGACGCCGGGCGCGGCGGCGATTCCCGGTCCCGGGCGGCCGGCGTGGACCCCGTCGACGAACGCCTTTCGCCGGGCGCCCTGCTGCTTTATGGCCTTCAGCATCTGCTGGTCATGGCAGCGGCGCCGATCACCGCCGTGTTTCTGATCAGCCAGGCGCTGGATTTCTCGACCGAAACCGCCACGGCCCTGATGAGCGCGACCTTCCTCGCCTGCGGTGTCGGCACTCTGCTGCAAACCTTCGGCCCGTTGGGTATCGGTGCCCGGCTGCCCTTCGTCCAGGTACCGGGCGGCGCGCCGATCGTGATCTTTCTCACCATCGCCCAGACCACCGATATCCAGACGGCAGTCGGCGCGGTGATCCTGACCGCCCTCTGCTATTTTCTCGTCCTGCCTTTCTTCACCCGGCTGCTGCGCTTCTTCCCGCCGATCGTCATCGGCACCATGCTGCTGCTGGTCGCGGTCAATCTGATCCGGATTTTCGGCGGCCTGATCATCGGCAAGCCGGGAAGCGAAGGGTACGCCGCGCCGCTGCAGATCCTGCTGGCACTGGTCACGATGGGCAGCATCGTGCTGTTCGCCCGCCTGCTCTCCGGTGCCTGGCAGCGTATCGCGGTCATGCTGGGGCTGGTCGTGGGCGTGCTCGTCGCGGCGGTCGCCGGCGAGATGCACTTCACGCCGATCATGGAGGGGCCGCTGATCGCCCTGCCGACGCTGTTTCCCTTCGGCATGCCGCATTTCGATCTGTTCGCCTCGCTGCCGCTGATCATCTTCAGCGTGATCGCCATGACCGAAGCCACGGGGCAGACCCTGGCCACCGCCGATATCGTCGGCAAGCGCGGCGATGCCCGGCTGCTGGTGCCGCGCAATATCCGTGCCGATGCGGTGGGCTCGTTGCTGGGCGGCTGTCTGGGCACGTCGCTGATCATCACCAGCGGGGAGAACATCGGCATCGTCAGGACGACCGGCGTCCGCTCACGCTATGTCACCGCCGTAACCGGCACGCTGCTGATACTGCTGGCGCTGTTTGCCCCGCTGGGGCGGCTGGCGGCGACCCTGCCCAATGCCGTCGTGGCCGGCACCGCCGTCATCGTGTTCGCCGTGATCGGCGTCATGGGCGTCAACCTGCTGCGCCGGGTCGACTTCGATCGCCAGGGCAATCTCTTCACCCTGGCGGCAGGGCTCGCGATGGGCCTGCTGCCGATCCTGGTGCCCGACTTCTACAGTGCCTTTCCCGCTTCGCTCCAGATCGTGCTGGGCAACGGCCTGGCGATGGGCACCGTGACGGCCGTTCTGGTGAATCTGCTCTTTCACCACACCGGAGCCATCGAGCCATCTCGTGAGCGCTGAATGGAAACCTTCATGACCCAATACGCAGACCACGCCCTTTCGTCTTCAACCCTTTCACCCTCAGCCCTGGCCGCCGATACGCTGCTGCTGCTCCCCGAGAAACTGCTCATGGCTGGCGAAGTCTCGAGCGACAAAGGCGTGCTCGTCGTCGACGGTCGTTTCGCCGAGATCGACCAGGCCGCCGCCCTGGTATCCCGCCATCCGACGCTGGAAGCGATTCCCCTGCCGGGCAAGCTCCTGATGCCGGGGTTCATCGACACGCATCACCACCTGACCCAGTCGCTGGGCAAGTCGCTGGTGTTCGGCGAGCCCTCGGAGATCTTCAAGCGCGTCTGGGTGCCGCTGGAAGGCAGCCTGGACGAACGCGCGCTTCACCTCTCCGCCAAACTGGCGGCATTGGAGGCGTTGCGCGGCGGATTCACCACCGCCGTCGATGCCGGAACGCGGGCCACGGTGGCGCTGGACGGCATTGCCACCGCGGCTCAACAGACCGGACTTCGCTGTGTCCTCGGCGCAATCTGCAACGATCGCGGGCAGGAATCCGAAGCTGCCGCGATTCTGCATCGGGCCGAACGCCATCTGGCGCGCTGGGAACACGACCCGCTGATTACCCCGTCGCTGGCGATCTCGATTCCCGAAGCCGCCAGCGACACGATGCTGCACGACGCGGCCCAGCTGTGCCGGGAGAGCGGTCGCATTTTTCAGACCCACGTCAACGAACATCTGCAAGCCGTCGAGCGGTCGCTGGTCAGTCGCGGCGAGCGGCCCCTCGAGCATCTCGACGCAGTAGGCGCCCTGGGGCCGCAAACGCTGATCGCCCACGCCACCCTGGTCACGCCTTACGAACTCAACCGGCTGAAAGACACCGGCACGGCGGTCGCCTTCAACCCGGTCGCCAGCAGCTGGAAAGGTAACGCCGTGGCGCCGGCACTGCAGATGGCCGCCCTCGGCATCCGCTTTGGCCTGGGCACGGACGGCACGCGCAGCGATGCCTTCCGGCTCATGGATGCCGCCGAGACCAGCCAGCGGCTGACCGGCGGTATCGCCCACGGCGACAGCTCCTGCGGCGGCGGCTGGCTCTGGCTCGATAGCGCGACCCACCGGGCCGCCGATGCCGTCGGCCTTGGCAACCTTATTGGCGATATCGCACCGGGCCTAGCGGCCGACTTCCTGCTGGTGGATCTCGAGGTGCCGGAACTGACCCCGTCCTGGGATCTGCCGTGGGAGCTGGTGCGCTACGGCAATCGCGATCAGATCGAGGCGGTATTCACGCAAGGGCGACTCAGGTTGTGGAAAGGATGGCCGGTCGACTGGGACGCCAAGGCCATGCTGCGGGAGATCGACGAGATCGCCGACGGTGCCGTTGCCCGCGCGCCGATCCAGCGCATTCATCCTGTCGCGAGCGAACACCGGTCCCGGTTCGGGCCTCGGTAACCATGAGCGATATCGCACTCTATCTGGTGCTGGCGCTGGCAACGGCGCTGGCGGCCTTCGTTCAGGGCGCCATCGGCATCGGATTCGCACTGCTCGTCGCCCCGATACTCGGCTTGAGCCACCCGGAGCTGATGCCCACCGCGCTGCTGATGCTGATGCTGCCGCTCAACCTGTTTGTCTCCCTGCGGGAACGGCGGTCGATCGACTGGCGCGGCGTCGGGTGGATCACGCTGGGGCGTCTGCCGGGCACGCTGGCGGGGCTCGGTGTCCTGCTCGTCATGAGCCGTGGCGGACTCAATCTCCTGATCGGTCTCTCGACCGTCGTCGCCGTGCTCGCCGCCTGGTGGGCGCCGGCTTTCTCGCCCCGACGCGGCAGCTGCATGACGGTGGGCACCATCACCGGCGTGACCGAGACTGCCACCGGCGTGGGCGGCCCACCGCTGGCACTGCTCTATCAGCACCGGCCGGGCCCGGAGTTGCGGGCCACCATCGCGGCCTGCTTTCTGCTCGGCGAACTCATCTCGCTTCTGAGCCTGGCGGTGGCCGGCCGGCTCGAAATGGTTCAGTGGCTATGGGCGCTGGCGCTGCTGCCGCCACTACTGCTCGGAAGCGTCACCAGCCGCCTGCTGCATCGGCGACTCGACGCCTCCCGGCTGAGACAGGGCGTGCTGCTTTTCGCACTGATTTCCGGCTTGGTACTGATGATCCCGTTTTGAGAGCAAGCGCCCGGGTGCGGGACTCTCTCCCCCGGCCGTCCCGGAGTGCGTAAACTGGCCTTTCCCTCGAGCCTGCCGTATGTTTTCCGCCACATACCGAGACCGTCCCAAGGAAGCATGACATGATCGATTCACGGAAGAAGCTCGCCTGGCAGCTGGCGCTCGCCGCGAGCAGCGTCGCCGTCAGCTCGGCTGCCCTCGCCGCCCAGCCCGAATGGGAAGGCACCGTGGGCGCCGGGGCGATCTACAGCCCGGACTATCTGGGCAGCGACGACTACGAATGGAACGCTTGGCCGTCACTGGATGCCACTTACGGCGACACGTTCTTCGTCAGCGTGACCGACGGCGTCGGCTGGAACGTGATCAAGCAGGATAACTGGCGGGTCGCGCCGTTCATCGGCTACACCTTCGGCCGCGACGATACCGGCGACATCGACGATCTGGATCAGGTCGACGGCGGCGCCACCGCCGGGCTGCGCGTCAGCTATCTCGATGACGCCTGGCGCTACAGCGCCGCCGCGGAGACACCCTTCAGCGGCGACATCGACGGCTATCGCGTCAGGTTCAAGGCAACTCACATCACCAAGCTCGGCGAGCGGGCGGTCTTTACCATCGGACCACGCTTCGGCTATACCAGCGCGGACTGGACCGATGACCTGTTCGGCGTCTCGAATCGCGAGAGCGCGCGCTCCGGCATTGACGCCTACGATCCGTCGAATGGCTATTTCACGGTCGGCGGCGAAGCTTCGCTCAGCTACTACCTCACGCGGCAGTGGTCGGTGACCGGCCTGGTCGGCGTCTCGCGCCTGACCGGCGATGCCGCGGACAGCTCGATCGTCGACGATATCGGCGATGCGACGCAGTGGCGGGCGGGGCTTTCATCAACTACCATTTTTAAGCTCTGTCTGAAAAATCGACGAGCGATGGCCAGACAAGGCAAAAATCGGCGAAAAAGCGGAGTTTACAGGGAAGTAAATGAGCCTTTTGAGCCGATTTTTAACGCAGTATGGGCGAGCGCAGGCATTTTTCAGACAAAGCGTAAGTCGTAGAGACATAAATTTTAGGTAACTATTCAGGTCACGCTGCCTGATCCAGGCCGTCCCGACGCATGAATTCGGGCACTTCACCGGCAAACAACTGTTCCAGTGCGGTGTGCGCTGCCAGGCCCTGCTTGACCGCCGTCGAGAGGAAGCTGCGCATCCGGCAGAAGATCTCGGCACCTTCCCAGGAGCGGAAACAGCCTGAAATCTTCTGCTGGACCTTGGTCATCCGCAGGTCACGCTCCCCTTGGTTATTGGTGAAGGGCGCGGCGGGGTCGTCGAGGAAACGCAGCACGTCGTCCTCGTACGCCTGGAGACGTTCGAGCAG